>JAAEKA010000360.1 GCA_014155705.1 Anaerolineae bacterium clx_CAG2
CGGCCCGAGTCAAACGGTCGTTGAGGAGGCAAACATGAGCGAGCAGAAGCTTTGGTTGAACTTGAGCGAGGAAGATGTGCAGACGCTGGCAGCGCTGCAGGCAGAGATGGGATTGGGTGGAGGGAGGACGATGAGTTGACATGGTTGGAATACCTCGTAAGGACTCAAAAGCCGGCCCAGGGGCCGGCCGCAATGGATCGTAGTAACACCGCTGCCTGAATGGTATCAGGCAGACAGTGCAGGCAGGATGATCGCCCGCGAAAACAGTTGGCCCTGGGTGCGCGCGTGTCCGTCGTGGCCGCAGGACGCCGCCCCGTGGGACATTGGCGTCTGCGGCCCGGTACCCGAGCCATGGTATTTCAGTTCAACGGGCAGGCGCTGCCGGGCCATCGACGAACTCCTGAAAAGATGTTAAACCATGATCTATGTCATTCCTGGGAGGTAATTTCGCCAGAGTTGCCAACTTTTCGGAAAAGTTGGCAACTCTGGCGCTTCCCCACCCCCCTAAAACCCCTGCAACAACGCCAGATCCGC
>JAAEKA010000361.1 GCA_014155705.1 Anaerolineae bacterium clx_CAG2
GGCGGCCAGCACGAGATCGCCGGGCTGGGGCTGGCGGCCGGCCGGCGGGAGGGCATGGGGGCTGCTGGCGACGATGAAGGTGCGCATGGTCATCAAAAAACAAAAAAGCCGTCTGCCTGGTCTTGGGCATACGGCCTCGTGTCCTGCGCTCGAAGGCATCCCTACGCCGGCATTACCCAGGTCAGGTTCGTAGGGTCGGTGGCAGATCGGCCACCCTCTCAGCCAGGCGCTTCCCGGCTCCCCTTGCTGTGATGTTGTAACACGAGTGTAACACCCCTGAGCGCCTTCTGTCAAATCGACCCACAGAGGCACCTGCGGGACCGGCAGTTGGCTATCGTTGCTTTTTGGGGTATAATGGCGTCATCGGAGACGAGAGCACAGTCGGACGCTGCGCAGCAGAATTCGCAAGCAGCCTGGCAAGATTCCGATCTTTTTTACCCTTGGCGGGGATGAGCTGATCCAGACCTTCTGGACGCGCAGCCCCCAGCGATTGTCCACAGACCACCGCCATGTCCCAAAGCTACGTTGCCCTCG
>JAAEKA010000362.1 GCA_014155705.1 Anaerolineae bacterium clx_CAG2
GGATGGGTGGGGAAAACGAGCTATTGGTGCTAGATGAAGGTTAATGTTGATGCCGTAGACCGTGCCGGCGAACGCGCCGATGATGACTAAACAATGGCCTCGAGCTGCGAGTTCGTCCCCAGGCCGTGGACGACCTGGCGCCGATGATGGAGCTGTTCCAGCACGGCAGCATGGAAAAGCGTCTGGAGCGAGTTGGCCCGGCTCTGCATGGCCCGGTCGAGGAGGCGCTGCGCGAGGCCACGCGTCTGGCTCAGTTGAACCCCGGCGACGGCTGCGTCTGGCTGGCCTTTGCCGATCTGCCCGGCCAACCTGACAGCCTGGTTGCCAGCGGCCGCTTCCTGCGCTGCAACCCTGACGAGGCTGAGATGTCTGTGGTGGTGCGCGACGATATGCAAGGACAGGGCATTGGCAGCAAGCTGCTCTACTTTGTGCTGGACCAGGCGCGCGCCATGGGCATCAACCGCATGAGCTCCTGCTTCGCCAGCGACAACGAGGCGGTATGGCAGATTCTCAGCTACTCGCCCTACCACGTCACCTG
>JAAEKA010000363.1 GCA_014155705.1 Anaerolineae bacterium clx_CAG2
GCCGACCCTGAGCGTGCGCTGCTGCGTGCTCGCCACATCCCTGACACCACAGGCAATGGGCCTGACGCCCTGCTGCTGCCTTCGTGGCGCGTTCCCAAGCAACGAGGAGACTGAGCCCATGGAGCAGGTTCTCAGCCGACGTCGCGCCGACGGTGATCGTTGGAGCGCCGCCCACGACCCCGGCGATGGCGGCCTGCGGACAGAGCGCTTCGACCGTTGCCATGCCATCGGAGCGCTGATTGGCCTCGGGGGTGTCGCGGTTTTCGATGATGCCAACTTCGATGCTGCCGTCGGCAGCGCCAGGGAACGTAGCAGCAATGAAATCGCAGGCCATCTGCGCAATGATTGCCCCCATAGCCTTTTGGTCGGTATGCATAATGGCATCATACGAACCGGTGTCGCCGCCGGCCACCATCACCTTGATGCCAGCCTTCTGAGCATCCTCGATCACCGACGTGACACCCTTGGGATCAATCGCCATAACGATGACGGCATCGACGCCCATGGTGGTGAAATTCTCGATCTGACTTACCTGCTTGGTCGCATCGCCCTGGGCATCGGCCACAGGGACTTCCACGCCATCCGGGGCAAAGTACCCGGCAACGCTCTTGGTCAGGTTGGAAAGAAAAGGATTGGATGCGTCGGGCACGGCATAGCCCACGCGCATCGTCTTGGCGGCGTCAGCCGCCGGCGCGGCGGGTGCGTCGGTGGCTTGAGTGGATTGATCGGCCGGCGCTGCCGGAGTGCCGGCGCATGCTGCCAGCAGCAGTCCAGCAACTGCAAAGACTACCAACAGCCGATAGGGGGATTTCTTCATGACGTTGTTCTCCTTAGGAATGTGTGGTTCTGCGTGCGACTTACCGGATGTGAGTCATTGAGAGCAGTATAGAGGATTACCAGCGCCGAATCAATTCAAATCTTGTCGGAACCTATTCCGTAACGGAATAGGTTCCGACAAAGACTCGTCTACATGAGTTTGGACAAACGGTAGAGACGGGGGTATAGTCCGACAACGCCTGGCGCATCCGGCCCGCCCTGCGTCCGCTGTTGCCAAGATAAGCCGGCCCCGAAAACCAGACTGTCATCCGTGCGCTGGCTGCACAACCGCCCATGAAAGCACAGCGGGATCGGTCAGGAGACCGGCCCAAGCGGTTTTTTAGGTTAGAGAGTACGAGGTCGTATGGAAATAAGACAAGTGCAATATGCTCTGGCTGTCGTCGAAGCTGGCAATTTCTCAACGGCGGCCGAGGACCTGTATATTTCTCAGTCCTCACTGTCGAAACAAATCATTGCGCTGGAGCAGGAGCTGGGCTTTCAGCTTTTTGATCGCAGCAAACGAAAGATCGCACTGACGCCGGCGGGGAGCGCGTTTGTGATCCATGCGCAGGCGATCGACGACGCCTATCGAGCGATGATGGCTGACTTACGGGAATACAAAGCCAAGCCGTCTCTGGCGATTGTTGCCATCCCGGTGATCGCTCAATATGGCATTACGTCCTACATTGCTGAGTTTCGCAGCAAGCACCCTGACATCGATCTGGCGCTGGAGGAGCGCGAGGCTTCGACTATACTGCCGGCTCTGGATAACCATCAATTTGATCTGGCATTCGTGCGGGACAACTATCTTGAGAGATGCCCGCGTCGTTCTCGCCTGGTCCGAACCCCCGAACACCCGCCAGGGTATTGAAACCTTGCGGCCTCGGATGTCAACGGTTGCGGTCATGGGTCCGAACCCCCGTAC
>JAAEKA010000364.1 GCA_014155705.1 Anaerolineae bacterium clx_CAG2
AGCTGACGAACAGTCCGTCGAGGCCGGCTGAACTCACGTATACGCCATGATAGCCGGCCGAGTTGACCCGCAAGCCGCTGCCCGAGGAATAGCTGTTGCTCAATACCAGCGCGGACCGGTTGCCTGTGCCAAAGGAACCGTCGATGGTGAGCGGGTTGTTGCTGCCAGTCCAGGTCTGGCCCAGGTGATTGTGGTTGTTGTCGCCCACATAGACGCCGCTCTGGTTCCAGTGGCCGGCGGTGAGCTGGATGTCGGCGAGGGTGATTTGGCCATCCTGGTTGGCGTCACAGGCGGAATCGTACGCAGAGCCCGGCGCACACGGACCGGCGTAGGGCGCTGCAGAGGCGAGAGGAGCCAGGGCCAGCAGGCCCAGGACGAGGACCAAGAGGACGAGACGTGCGAGCTTCATGGGTGCCTCCTAGGGGGGTGAAAAACGGTTGTAGCGGCTATTATATGCTACATCCAGGAGGCAAGTCAACAAATCTGTGGAATAATGCACAAGAGTGCACCCGGCAAGCGCGCTAGCCATTGACCGGTTCGGCCAGTCCCACCAACTCAGCGCTGACCTGCCAAAGCTTCTGCCTGAGCCGCACATCATAGGCCTGGGATGAGGCGCGGTACGGGGTTGGTTGCTCGAAATACTGGCCGGTCACAGGCTCCACTGCGGGCGAGCTGGCAAGATAGACGGACAGGGCTGCGCCCTGTGCGAGGGATACCCCGGTCCAGCCCCAGCCAGTGTCCAGTAGCTTGGTGCTGACCACACCCGGATGCAGGCAGTTGGCCGTGACGCCGCTGCCCCTGAGCCGCTCGGCCAGCTCCAGAGTGAACAACACGTTGCCCAGCTTGGCAGCCTTGTAAGCCACGACGCCATTGTAGCGCCGCTCAGCTTGCAGATCCTTGAAGTCGATGCGCCCGTCGTGATGCACCGTCGAGCTGACCGTGACGACGCGGGCCGGCGCGCTCTGCTGCAACCGGTCCAGCAGCAGGTGGGTGAGCAGAAAGGGCGCCAGATGGTTGACGGCGAAGGATGTTTCCAGGCCATCCTCGGTCACCTGGCGCTGCAGCAGGATCACGCCGGCGTTGTTGAGGAGCACATGCAGCCGATCGTAGCGGGCCAGAACGTCGGCCGCCAATTGCCGCACCTGCTGCTGCGACGACAGATCGGCCACGAAGGAGTCCACGTCCGGGTTGCCTGTCGTCTGGCGGATGTCGTCGCGCGCCGCCTCACAGCGCCGGGCATCCCGGCCATGCACCAACACCGTGGCGCCTTGCGCCGCCAACTGTCGTGCGGTCTCTTTGCCAATGCCGTCTGTCGAACCGGTGATCAGAACGATGCGGTCTTTCATGATGCTCCTTACCTCAGCCAAGGATGTTGTGATTATACCTTACACGCCAGCCAAGCTAAGAAGATCGAATCTATTCTCGCCGAGCGTGAGTCCGCAAAAGACGCGCCGGATTCTCGCGCGTCTTTCGTTCAACAAGAATAGCGCTTCAGCGCAACGATGCGGCGTACATCGCTGCGCATATCGTCATCAACATGACGAGCACCCACTGATCGACCGCAAGGAGTTCGGCAGATGATGAGTACACTTGACCAAGCGACCGAGACGCAACTGAAGAACATCCAAACCAAAACTGGCAAATCCCTGGACGAGTTGAGCGCGATCATTCGCCAGAGCGGACTGACCAAGCATGGCGAGCTGCGCGAGATGCTCCAGCGCGACCTGGGCCTGGGCTACGGCG
>JAAEKA010000365.1 GCA_014155705.1 Anaerolineae bacterium clx_CAG2
GTCGAGGGGCTGACCGACTGCTCCAACCTGGCCGACGTGCCGTGGCTGAGCGTCAGCCCGGCCAACGGCGTCAACGCTGGCGGGACGAGCACGGTGGGCACGGTGGGCTTCGACTCAACCGGCCTGGCCAGCGGCTCTTACACGGCCAGCCTGTGCGTCAGCAGCAACGATCCCGACCCCGCCCCTGGCAAGGGGACGGAGCTGGTGATCGTGCCGGTGACGCGGACCGTACAGGCCGAGCCGGCGATCGCCATCACCAAGACGGTGGGTCTGGTGGACGGCGTGTGTGCGACCACCAGCAGCATCGAGGTGGCGGCTGGCACGACGGTGTACTACTGCTATACCGTCACCAACACCGGCGACGTGACGCTGAACTACCACGACCTGGCAGACGATCAGTTGGGCGCGATCTTCACGGGCCTCAACTACGCGCTCACCCCCGGCAGCAGCGTCAACACCGTGGCGGCTGGGTTGAGCATCCCGTACGTGGCCAACGCCAGCGTGACCAACACCGCCACCTGGAC
>JAAEKA010000366.1 GCA_014155705.1 Anaerolineae bacterium clx_CAG2
CGCCAAGCTGAAGGCGTACGTTTCAATACCCTGGCGGGTGTTCGGGGGTTCGGACAATCCAGCTTGAAAACAACCGTAGTTCGTCAATGGATGAGTTTCAATACCCTGGCGGGTGTTCGGGCAGAAATACCTAGTTCCGATGCAATATTGGAGGCGGGACACGATCTCAAGCGTTTGCTGCAACGCATGTCCGAGAGCACAGACGAGAATGTACGAGACGCTGCGCAGGGTGCTCTCGTTTCGCTTGGGGACAACAGCAGTGAACCAAGACAGGTTTCAAGCATCTAGGAACTGCCTAACACCGGCTCTACCGGATCCCTCGTTTGTGCCGCGCCGGTAAGTCAGGGCGTTAACCCTATCACCGCCCTTTCCATTGCGCCCTACGCCTTCCCTCTTGGCGCAATACACGAGCACTGCCTCCGACTGCTGTGCGCCAGACACCTCCGATCTGCCGGCTGAACAGCCTATCGCCCGCAAGATGGCACCATCCAACATGAGGAATAGCGCCGCCAATCGAGTTGTCTCTTGGCCGCCAGCGCACCCCA
>JAAEKA010000367.1 GCA_014155705.1 Anaerolineae bacterium clx_CAG2
GACGTCTCGCCGATCCGCTGGCTCTGTTCGACACGCTGCGCATCTATCTTTTTGCCGACCGGCAGCCGGCCAGCAGCCGGGCGCGGCTGGTCGCCGCCGGCGAAATGGTGCAGTTGGCCGAGACGATGGGCAACCGGGAACGTCTGGGCGAGGCATTAGGCTTTCGCATTCATGAGCACCTGGAATGCGGCGATCTGGCTGCCATGGACGCTGACCTGGCTGTTCACCGCGGCGTGATCGAAACGCTGGGCCAGCCCTTCTTCCTCCACACGCACGCGTTGTTTCAGGCCACGCGCCGTATCCTGGCCGGCGACTTCGCTGCGGCCGAGCGGCAGGCCCAGCACGCGCTGCAATACGGCCAGCGCATCGGCACCGAGAACGCTGCCAGCGCCTACGGGATCCAGATGTTCACCATTCGCCGCGAGCAAGGCCGTCTGCGCTTGCTGGCGCCGCTGGTCCGGCGCTTTGTCGAGCAGAACCCCGCTTCGGCCACCTGGCGGCCGGGGCTGGCGGTGATCTACAGCGAGCTGGGCTGGGAGCGAGAG
>JAAEKA010000368.1 GCA_014155705.1 Anaerolineae bacterium clx_CAG2
CCAGCCTACCCAACCTGCTGCTGGGCGGCATTGATCCCAACCTGGAACGGCTCAAGACCCTGGGCTTCGACGTGGCCTGTGATGAGGCGGCGCGTGTGCGGCTGGAGGGCGCGCGCAAGCGCTTCGAGCGGGAGCGCCTGCCACTGCGCCTCGATCCCGTGGAACTGCTGGCCTACTACGACGAAGGCTGGTACACGGCTGAGAAGACCGTGGTAGCTGCCGGGCACACCATCGAGACGGGGAAGCGCTACCACCTGACCCTGCGCTGGCAGCGGGCCACCGAGCACGTCAAGACGGAAGTGAAGGAAGACCGCAAGGACGTGCTGCACACCTACGTCGATCTGGGCTACTCCATCTTCGAGCTGCGGCCGGAAGACGGTGGGACGACCATTGTGCTGAAGGAAACCAGCGTGCAGGAGATGGAGGCGCTGATCCAGGCCCTGGGCACGCCCACGGTCAGGACTGCTGCTGAGCTACCCGACATCCCCAAGTGGCGGGTGGAACTGGCGCGCTTGCAGG
>JAAEKA010000369.1 GCA_014155705.1 Anaerolineae bacterium clx_CAG2
TGATGTCCTGCTTTCTGGCCCGCTGCCGATCCTCAATCAGGTCAACGCCGATCCGAAGCTGGTGCGGGTGCTGGTCGACGTCACCGGGCTGGACCCGGGCCCGCACGATCTGACGCCGACGTTGATTGCGCCCGAAGGCTTGCGCGCAACCGTCGTTCCCACTACGGTGCAGGTCAGGATCGAACGCCCTGCCGCCACACCCTAGCCCATGCGCATCCTGATCGACGCCACGCCCTTGCAGACGGGCCACCGCGAGCGGGGGGTGGGCACCTACACGCGGGAACTGCTGCGCGCGCTGTTGGCGCTGGACCGGGACAACGAATACCTTCTGCTGGCCCATCCCGACGCTGCGCAGCCGGCTGATCCTCTGCCTGATTTGGCGCCATTGCCTCCTAACGTTAGCCTGGTGACGCTGCCGCAGCCAGCGTTAGGCCGGCTGAGCGGCTTTACCAGCCATCAGGTAGCGCTGCCGGCCCTGCTGGCGAGGCAACAGGCCGATCTGTTTCATTCGCCAGGCTTTGTAGCGGCCTTCAGCGTGCCTGGCGTGCCCTGGCGCTGCCCGCTGCCGCTGGTAGTCACGCTGCACGACTTCATCCCTTTGCACGTGCCAGCGCTGTTTAGCGGCAAGGCGATCAACCGTTGGTGGTACGGCCAGCAAATGCGGCTGGCGCGCCGCGCCAGCCGCATGATCTGCGTGAGCCAGGCTACGCACGACGACGCGCTGCGCTTTATGGACGCCCAGCCGGAACGCTGCACGGTGATCTACGAAGGGG
>JAAEKA010000037.1 GCA_014155705.1 Anaerolineae bacterium clx_CAG2
GTTCCTTCTTTACAGCTGGCCGCGCACTACCAGGCTGTCCAACAAATGTCGCGTGGCGCCGGCGATCTCAGCCACGGCCGCGTCGAAGGCCGCCTGGTTGGCGGTCGAGGGCGTTCGGTAGCCGCTGACCTTGCGCACGAACTGAAGGGCGGCCGCCTCGATCTCTGCTTCAGTCGGCGGCTGGGCCGGGTTGCGTAGCTGTTTGATGCTTCGGCACATCAGTTTGTCCTCGATTCGTAACTAAGTGCCCCAGACTTCGGAAGTCGCCACAGACGGAATTCGAAGTGTCGCGCCGTATTCCGGGCTATCCGTTGAACAGGCGACTTCCGAAGTCTGAGCTTGATTCGATGATCCCTACAACTTGCAGCCAGGGCGGGTCCGGCAGCAGGTTGTGCTCGACGCGCATGCCGAGCTTGCGCATGACGCCGATGGATGCAGCGTTGTCATACCGCGTCATGGCGACGATCCGGCGCAGCTTGAGCCGTTGGAAGCCGTGGTCGATCAGCGCCTGGCCGGCCTCAGCGGCGTAGCCCTGGCGGCGCTGGCCGGACGCGATCTCCCAGTACAGCCCCACCTCGGGCCAGGTCAGCCCGTGTAGCTTGGTTCCGTCCGCCAGCGAGGGAAGCTGGCCGAACTCGGCCAGGCAGGGCGCAAAGCCGCACGCGCCGATCAGCTCGCCTGTGGCGCGCAGTTCGATGGCCAGGTCGCAGTAAGGCGGCTGGTGCAGCCAGGCCAGTTGGGTGTAGCTTTGGACCGTCCAGCGCAGCCAGTCGCCGCGCTGTTCGAGGCTCAGGGATCCCTAGGACCCCGGATCGTTGCGCGCCGGGGCCAGGTCGAGCATCTGGTGGACGGCCGGCTGGTCGTCGAGGGTGAACGGACGGATCAGCAGCCGTGGGGTCGTGAGGCTCAGCATCGTTTTAGCTGCCAGCCTGGGGCTGTTCGATCATGGCGGCAATCTGCGGGCGCTTGCGCGCCTTGGCCATCTCCAGCGGCGTCTGGCCCTCGTGGTTGCGCAGAGCGAGGTCTGCGCCTGCCTCGATGATCACGCGGGCCGTCTCGACGTTGTTCTGCCAGATGGCGTCGTGCAGCGCAGTGTAGCCGTTGTAGGGGCCTTGCGCGTCGATGGCGATGCCGTGCTGAATCAGCAGCCGGGCCGGCTCAGTGCGGCCAGCATAGGCGGCGGCGTGCAGGGCTGTGGCCTTCATGCCCGGATCGACCGCGCGAACGTCGGCGCCGGCCTCCAGCAGCAGGCGGGTGATCTCCGTGTGGCCCAGGTAGGCGGCCATGATCAGGGGGATGTCGCCGCCCGCGTCAGCCGCGTTGACGTCGGCGCCCGTAGCGATCAATCGGCGCACCTGGGCGCTGTCGTTAGCCTTGACGGCTGCCATGAGCGTTTGAGAGGACATGGGGATCTCCTTGGGGCGTCTGTGGACTGTCACCAGTCCTCGGAAACGTAGGGCCGCAACGGTATGGCGCTGGGCACAGATCGAAAGGCGCAGTTAGGCCGGACCTCAACGCCCGGATAAAGACAGATCATGCTCTGGCCGTTGTCGAAATGAACGATGACGGCCGAGTGCTGACTATAGTTGCTGGAGGGACGCAGATCGATGAAGCGGTCCAGGTCGGCCTCGGTCCATTCCAGTGTATAGCCGTCGCTCGCGTTGGCCAGGAAGTTACCGCTGCGCAGGGTCTGTAGCTCGGTGGGCAGATCAGCCATGTCAGCAGCGGCCAGGCCAGCCTGCAACGTATCGTTCATGCGCACCAGCAACGTTCTGGCCTTGGCGTTGTAGAGCGAAAAGGCCGCAACCAGCGCGACCAACAGCAGCAGCCTCGCCGGCAAGCGCAGCCGTTCACGCCAGGATGTGGGCTGGTTGCGCAGATCCATCAAACCGTTGATGGCCCAACGCAGCGCCATCATGGCGGGGATCATCAGGATGGCCGTCGGCACGCCCAGCACCACGGCGATAATCACCAGCCGGCCCAGGCTTTCGTCGATGCCGCTCAGGCCGCGCACAACGTTCACTGAGATGCTGGCAATGCTGGCGAGCGCCACGCCGATGGCGGTGCTGTAAGGCCAGGCGCAGATCAGTCCCAGCACGCCGCCCCACAGCGTGCCCAGGGCGATGTTGCCCCAGAAGCCCAGCGGCGGCTGAAAAAGGGGAACGTCAGGAAGAAAAACCAGGTTGATGCCCTGGGAAACCAGGAAGTACACCAGGCCCAGAATCGCGCCCAACACAAGCCCCATGAGGCGACGCGTGCGATCGGTCTGGCCCGGATCTTCCTTGACTGCAACGGGAATACGATGCATGGCTTTAGTGGCCTCGCAACTTGAGCGGCGTTACCCGCACGGCAACCGAGTAGCTGGCAGCGAACTCAGCCGCTGTCATGCCGATACGGGCAAAGCCGGGCTGGTATTTGGCCACGTAGGCCGGAACCTGGTCGGCCGGCGGCGCGGCCGGATCGATGGCCGCCTGGCCGGTGAAGACGACGATGTCGCCGCCCAACCTGTCGCCGTCCAGGTTTAAGGAAACCTGGGGCCGCTCGACGATGTGCCTGAGCTTGGCTGTGCCCGGCCGGCTGTAAAGAAGGAACGTCGCGCCGTCCCACAGGAACCAGATGGGCCGCGGCTGGGGCGCGTCGTTGCTGTCAACGGTGGTCAGCCAGGCGATGCGCTCCTCGGCCAGGCGTCGGGCCACGCGCTGTCCGAACTCGGTGGTCGTGTCGATCATGGTCAGACTCCTCAAATCATGGACCTAAGAAACCGTGTCTTTGTCTCGCACACGGCGATCGTGAACGCACAGAAAACCCGGTTTCTGAACTCAGAGCAAGCGCTGGTGTGCGTCGCTTGTGTTCAGACTAGCCAGCCGGCGTAAGCTGAAGGCGTTGGTGTCGTCGTGAGCGGCGCCGGTGATCAGATCTGCCAACAGCCGGCCGCCGCCGGGCGCACCCATGATGCCGTGGCCGCTGTAGCCGGTGTTGAAGTACAGACCCTCGATATCCGGGTGCGGGCCGATGATCGGCTTGTCGTCCGGGGTGACGGTGTACTGGCCGGCCTGCACAGTGACCTGGTCGCGCTTGAGGGACTCGGCCACGTCCAGCCAGAAAGGACAGAGCCGGTAGACCCCCTCCAGCACCTCGTGGACGAAATGCGGGCTGGCGGGCACGTCGTCCAGCGGCTCGCCGGGCGGTTCGTGGGCCTGCGCCCAGGCCAACGCCGCGCCCGGCTTCTCCGGCCGCCAGTGCGCGCCTGTATCCTGGTCGATCACCATGGGCGCATCCTGGGGGATCAGTGGGTGTTGGCCGATGGTCACGCGCTGGCGGCGCACGATGCGCAGCGGCAGGTTGACGCCAGCCAGCGCTGCCACGCGGCCCGCATAGGGTCCGGCCGCGATGATGACCAGCGGTGCGGCCAGCGGACCGCGGTCGGTCTCGACGCCAGCCACGCGACCGCTTTGGACCGTAATGCCGGTGACCGTGCTGTTGAGCAGGATCGTCGCGCCGGAGGCGCGGGCCAGTCCAAAACAGGCTTCGTGGGCCGACAGCCAGCCATCACCCTGGCGGAAGGTGCCGGCCGTGATCTCTGGGGACGACGCGTAAGGGAAGCGCCTGCGTACATCGTCGCCTGAGAGCAATTCGACGTCGCTCAGGCCCAGGGCGTGCTGGGCGGCGACGCGCTGGCCGAAGCGCTGCGGGCCGCTGGCGTCCGTGGTCAGGAAGAGATAGCCCTGCTGGTGTACGCCGATGTCATAGCCGGTCAGGCCGGTGTGCTGGGCGAAGTGCTGGTAGAAGGCGATGCTCTCCCGCATCATGGCCATGTTCTCCGGCTCCGCGAACTGGGCGCGCATGGCCTCCATGGAGCGGGATGTGGTCAGCCGCGCCAACGCGGGCAGCCGCTCGACGATCACACAGCGCAGGCCGGCCCGCGCCAGGAAGAAGGCCGAGGCTGCGCCGTTGATGCCGCCGCCAATAATGACAGCGTCGGGAGAAGGTGAGAGTGTCATGGTGTAGCGTCTGTGCGGCAGTTGGCGGACTTACGACCGCGGCCGTGGGACTCCGCGGAACCGCAGCCTACCTGTCCCAGGTATTCTGCAGACGCGAAACGCACATTTTGCTGTGCCTGCATGGTCGATGCCCTCGGCAACTCAGTCGATGTCTGTCGGTTTCAAGTTCCCCATTATAGTCATGCACTACCGGTAACGCAAGTAACTTTTCCCCTACTGCTGTTGCTGTTGCTGCTGATCCAGGCGCCGGCTGGGCCGGGGTGCAGGCGCGCGCACGGTGTTGAGCAGCACCTGTTCCTCGGCGGTGATCGGCAAGGGAGCAGGGCTGACCCGCACGCTGACCCCCAACTCGCTGGCCGCTGACCCCTTGAATACGCCGCGCGTGGGCGGCACGTCGGCGTAATCGCGGCCAATGGCCACACGAATGTGGCGCTCATCCACCACCAGGTTGTTGGTGGGGTCGAAGCCGCGCCAGCCCAGCCCTGGCAGAAAGACCTCTACCCAGGCGTGGCTGGCATCCTCCTCGGAGCGGTCATGGCGGTCGCCGTCTGTGCGGTGGAAAAGGTAGCCGCTAACGTACCGGCAGGGGATGCCCAGACGGCGCAGCAACGCTAACATGATGTGACTGAAGTCTTGACACACGCCGCGGCGCGCGGCGATTGCTTCGTCGATGCTGGAATCAACCCGTGTGCTCTGCGGCGCATAGCTGAACAGTTCATACAGCGCCCGATTGAGGTTCAGCGTCGCTGTCAATGGATCGCCGGCCCGGTCTATGCTTAACTCGGCCGCGAGGTTCTCCAGGAGGGATGTGGTCTGAGCATAGGTGCTGGGCTGTAGCAAATCCCAAAACGCCCCATCGGCAGCCAGGGCGTCGATTTCACGCCAGGCTGCGTGTTGCAGGCAGGGCGGCAGCGGCGACAATGGGTTGACCTCCACCGTGCCCTCGGCCAGCAGAAACAACTCCCTGTGCTCACCAGGGATATCGAAGTGATGCACCACGTTGTCCAGATGGTCGTGGTAACAGGAAGGCCTGGCCCTGGGGGTCACGTCGAGATGGAACTCGATGCTGCGCTGGTTGCCGTCGGAGCGGGGCTGCATGCGCACTTCCATGATGCTTTCACGGATCGGCGCGCTGTAGCGATAGCGGGTAATGTGGCGGATGTGATAGAGCATGAGGGCTGAGGGTGGACCGGTAGATCAGTAGCGTACCAGATTGGCCAAGCGTTGGGTGATGCGCTGGTGGGCTCAGGAGACGGCAGGCAGCTTGACGTCGACCGTGTAACCGATGTAGCTGTGGAAGATGTCGTTGTGGATTTGGGCGCACTGGATCTGGATCTGATCCAGCGTGCTGCGCAGGTCGGCAGCCATCAGGTCGCCGATTTGCTCGTAGTCCAGCGTTGCCTTCAGCCGGCCGATGCGGCGCAGGATGGCATTGTGCTTGCGTGTGTCGGTGGTGTCGGCGATGCCATCCAGGGCTGCACGCATCGCGCTGGCTGCGAAATTGACAGAGAAGGGGAAGTTGTCGTTGAGCAATAAGAACTCGGCGATTTGCTCGAATTGCAAGTCGGCGCTATAGACCTTGCAATAGGCTTCGAAGGCGGTGCAACTGCGTAGCAGGCCCAGCCATTCCACGTAGAGATCGCTGGCGTGGAGCGAGAACTGGCCCTCTTCTTCCACGGCGACATGAGCGCTGAGCAGTGCAGCCACGTTGCCTGCGCGCTCGATAAACTGGCCCAACTGGATAAAATGCCAGCCCTCGTCGCGCACCATGGTCGAGTCGGTGATACCCTGGAACAGATGCGCGCCCTGCTTGACGGCTTGAAAGAAGGGGTGCGGCTCAGCCCAGACCTGCTCCATGCTGGCCCGCTGCAGATCTAAATAGAGGCGGTTAATCAGCTCCCACATCTCGCTGCTGATCAGCTCGCGCACCTGGCGTGCGTTGTCGCGCGCCACGGCGACGTGATGGACGATGGAGTGGTCGCTCTTGGGGTCCAGCGCCAGCAACTGGGTGATCGGCCGGCCTTTGAGCGGCAGCCCCTCGGCCGGCCGCAGGTGCAGGCTGAGGAATAAACGCTCCCACGCGCGTGCTCCGGCCGATGAAGAGCGGTCAGGCACCAGGTCCAGTGTCACGTCCAGCAGCCGCGCTGTGTGCTGGGCGCGCTCCAGGTAGCGGGACATCCAGTAGAGGTTATCGGCGACGCGTGAGAGCATGTCTGGTCTAGCCTATTCGTTCAGCACCCACGTATCCTTGCTGCCGCCGCCCTGGCTGGAGTTGACCACCAGTGAGCCACGACGCAGGGCGACGCGTGTCAGGCCGCCGGGCACGATGGTGGTCTCCTCGCCAGAGAGAACGAAGGGGCGCAGGTCGATGTGACGGGCCTCCACGCGACCGTCGATGAAGCAAGGCGCCACCGACAGGTTGAGTGTGGGCTGGGCGATGTAGTTGCGCGGCTGGGCAGTGATGCGCCGGCGGTACTGCTCGCGCTGCTCAGCCGTGCTGTGCGGGCCGATCAGCATATCGTAGCCGCCTGACTCGCCGACCGCTTTGACCACCAGCCTGTCCAGGTTGTCCAGCACGTGGCGGCGTTGGACGTCGTCGGTCATCAGGTAGGTCTCGACGTTGTGCAGGATCGGGTCCTCACCCAGATAGTAGCGGATGATCCTGGGCACATAGACGTAGATGGCTTTGTCGTCGGCCACGCCGGTGCCGACCGCGTTGGCCAGGGTGACGTTGCCAGCCCGGTAAGCGTTGAACAGCCCCGGCACCCCCAACGACGAGTCGGGTCGGAACACCAGTGGGTCCAGGTAGTCGTCGTCCACACGCCGGTAGATCACGTCCACCCGCTCCAGGCCGGCCGTGGTGCGCATGTAGACGTAGTTGTCATGTACCAGCAGGTCGCTACCCTCCACCAGAGTGATGCCCATCTGACGGGCCAGATAGGTGTGCTCAAAGTAGGCCGAGTTGTAGACGCCCGGCGTCAGCAGCACAATAGTCGGATCGTCTACATGGACCGGCGCCAGCGACTGCAGCGTGGTGAGTAGCACCTGGCCGTACTGCGCGATCGGCTGCACGCCGTAATTGCGAAACTGGCGCGGAAAGACGCGCTTCATCACCTGGCGATTGACCAGCATATAAGAGACGCCGCTGGGCACTCGCAGGTTATCCTCCAGCACCAGGAACTCGCCATTGTCGACGCGCACCAGATCGGTGCCGTCCACTGCTACATAAACGCCGCGCGGCACAGTCACGTCGCGCATCTCGCGCCGGTAGTGCCTGGCGCTGTAGACCATATCCATCGGCACCACGCCATCCTTGACGATCTTGCCCTCGTGGTAGATGTCGTGCAGGAACAGGTTCAGCGCAGTGATTCGCTGGCACAACCCACGATCGATGGTCGACCATTCGCCTTGAGTGATGATGCGTGGGATCAGATCGTAGGGGAAGATGCGCTCGGTGCCCTCCGCGCTGCTGTAGACGGTGAAGGTAATGCCCTGGTTCAGGAAGGACAGGTCGGCCGCGCTTTGGCGGTGGGTGAGCTCGTCTGGCGGCAGAGAGAGCAGATGTTGGTAGAGGCCCTGGTAATGCTGCCGTGGTTCGCGGCCAGCTTGCAGCAGCTCGTCGTAGGCCCGCCCGGGATCGTAAGAGGCAAGCAGCTCAGGATGCCCGTCAAGGGTCGCAATACTCATGCGAAGAGTCCTTCAGGATAGGATTGAAGCGCTAACGCAAAGACCTGAAACCAGAGCAATGCAAGAGAATTATACTCCCCGACGTGCCAGTCCGCAAGGGGTTTTACATGACCCATTCGGGTCATTTTTCAGTGGGCAACGATCAAGAAACGGGGTTCCTTCTGGAACCCCGTTTCTTGTGATCTATTGCACCGCCTGTGCGGTCTGCAAGATACCCTGCAGTGGAATAGCTACCCAGTGCGGGCGGTTGTTCAGCTCGTAGCCCAACTCATAAACGGCCTTGGACAGCAGGTATGCATCCAGAACGCCCTTAAGTTCCTCCCGTTTGGCAGGCATAAAGGGTGCATCGCCTGCCACCTCCAGATAGGTTTGCAGGTAGGCCACAGAGACCCACAGATGCCAGTAGCGCGCCCATGCCTCCAGATCGGTCGCCGCGCGCGGCGACCGGTCGGGGCGATCCACCACATAGAAGTAGGCGGCGTAGGCCGCATAGTGGAAGGAACGCAGCATGCCGGCCACATCCTGTAGGGGCGATCCCTTTTGGCGCCGTTCGCTGAGCGGGCGGGCTGGTTCCCCCTCGAAGTCGATGATCATGAAGTCATCGCCCGTGTAGAGCACCTGGCCCAGGTGGTAGTCGCCGTGGATGCGCTCACGCAGGGCTGTGATGTCGCTCTCCAGCAGCGCGTCGAAGTCGCTGACGATACGTTCCTCCAGAGCCAGCACCTGTTGGGCCGGATCTTGTGCAGCCGCAGGTAGTTCATCGAGATGGTGGCGCAGGTGTTGGAACACCGTTCCGGTCAGCTTATGCATGTCGCGCTGCAAGTGCTCACGGTAGGCAGGGCTGAATAGCTCCAGCCCGAAGACCGGATCCTGCGGCTGCGAGGCCAGGGCCAGGTGCAGCTCAGCCGTCCGCCGTCCCAGCAGGCGGGCCGAGTCCAGGTAGGGGCCGATGGTTTCTGCGGCTTGCGCTGGCATCGGCGCCTCGGCCAGGGACAGCAGCGGCTCCTGGGGCAAGTCCGTCACCCAGCTCGGCGGTGCATAGTGTGCGCTGGACCGTTCGAAGTACTCTTGCAGCGAATCCAGCGTGTAGCGCCAAGCGTCGCCCTGGTTGGGCACGAAGCCTTGCAGCAGCGCCAGCGAGATCGGTTCGCCGGCCTCGGGTCCCTTACGACGGTACTCCAGCGCACCGGCTACCGGTGGTACGTGGCTGAAGGCGGCCTTCTCGGTCAGGAAGCTGCCGATCTCCTGATCAGGGTTGGCGCCGGTCTCCAGCCGGCGGAAGAGCTTGAGCAGCAGTCGCTTGCCGTAGCGCACATTGGTGTTGCTCTGCTCCACGCCTAACACGTGGGGCGTCAAGGGTTCTCTGGGGTCGCCGCGCAGCCAGGGGAAGGCGATGGTAGATGAGGCTGCCACGTCGCCCTTCTCGCCGCTCCATACGCGGCGCTCGGCGAAGGCATCCAGCAGCAGCGTGTCGAACTCTTTGTTCCATACCGCGTCGTAGAGCACCCCGTCCTCCCCGGCTGCGCGCAGAATTGCCACCACGGCATTGGGTCGTTCGCTGCGCAGATTCTCAGCCTGCTCGCCCACGGCAAAGGCCAGCGGCAGCACATAGGTCTCCGGCTCGCCTGCGGTGAAAAACACGTTGATCAGGGTTAAGTAGACGCCCAGTTCCATGGGGATGGCTTCGACCAACCGCACGGCCAGGATCGTGCGCGCCTTGGAACCGAACCAGCGCCGTGGCGTCAGATAGCCGGGCAGGATCTGTTCCAGCGCAGCCCTGGCGTCGCTGGTCAGAATCGTGTCCCAGGAACCTGGCGCGGTAATGATGGGGAGATCAGCAGTTTGGGTGGACGTTGTAGCGGATGACATGGGAGTGCTCCTTCGTACGTTTTGCCGAACACCCCAATTATACAACAAGGTTGGCGTTCGTCCAACGACTCGCGCCAACCTTGTGGATACGACTGAACCCACGCCTGCAATCGGCGGGAGTCAACGACGCGCGGCTACTCGTCTTCGATGATCTGGAAACTGGTGGTGATCTCAGCCGTCGGCCGCACGGTGGCCGCTACGGAGCAGTACTTGGTCTCCGACAGGTGGATCGCATCGCCCACGTTCTTGTCGGTCAGTCCCTTGCCGCGCAGAATGTACTCCAGGTGGATGTGGCGGTAGGGCCAGGGCGGATCGGCCTGTTGCTCGCCGGTCACCTTAACCTCCAGCCCGGTCAACGTGGCCTTTTTCTTCTCCAGGATGCCTACCACATCGTAGGCCGAACAGCCGGCCAGGCCCAGCAGCAGCATTTCTGACGGCGACACTCCGATCGCATTTTCCTCGTCCTGTCCCGACATGACGACCGAACGCTGAGAGCTGCCGATGCCGACAAACTGCTTCTTCTGTAGCCAGGTCACACTAACGTTTTTTGCCATGATGAGTCCTTGTCCAGGTAGGTGTCAAGTGTCAGTTGAAACGTGAAACGTGTCACGTGCTATCGTTGAGATGCCAGACGCCCGGCATCAAGTTACATTCTGCCAGCCATCTCATGAACTGAACTTATCACCTACCCCAGCCGCCGACTATTCGTCCGCCAGCTCCCGCTTCAGAATCTTGCCCGTAGCGGTCATGGGCAGGGCGGTGCGGAATTCGATGTAACGCGGATACTTGTACGCGGCCAGCCCCACTTTGGCGAACTCCATCATCTCGTCGACGGTAGCGCTCTGGTTTGGCTTGAGCACGATGTAGGCCTTGATCTCTTCGCCCATCCTGGGATCGGGCACGCCCTTGACGGCTACCAGTGATACCTTGGGATGGGTCATGAAGTACTCTTCTAACTCGCGCGGGTAAACGTTGAAGCCGCCGCGGATAATCATTTCTTTCAGCCGGTCGACGATGTAGAAGTAACCTTCGTCGTCGGTCTTGCCCAGGTCGCCGCTGTGGAACCAGTCGTCGCGAATCGATTGGGCCGTAGCCTCGGGCTTCTTGTAGTAGCCTTTCATCAACTGGTGGCCGCGGATCACCACCTCGCCCACCTCGCCGGCCGGCAATGGGGTGTGTTTTTCGTCCATAGGATTGACAATGCGCACGTCGGTCAACCAGATGGGCTGGCCGATGGAGCCGGCCTTGCGCGGCCGGTCAAGCTGGTTGAAACAGGCCACCGGTGAGGTCTCGCTCAGTCCGTAGCCCTCCAGGATCGGCACGTCGAACCTGGCCTCGAAGCCCTTGATCACCTCCAGCGGCAGGGCTGAGCCGCCGCTGACCGCAACGCGCATGGTGGCGGCAATTTGGGCCAGGTCGAACTTCTCAGCCTCGGGATAGCTCATCAGCGCCCAGTACATGGTCGGTACGCCGGCAAAGATGGTGACGTGGTCGCGCTGCATGATCCCTAAGGCGGCGTCGGGCGTGAAGCGGGGCAGCAGAGTCATGGCCGCGCCTGAGGTGAAGGCCGTGTTCATGATCACTGTCTGGCCGAAGGAGTGGAAGAGCGGCAGCACAGCCAGCGCCACGTCCTCCCGGTTGAAGCCGACCATGTCGCGCGTGGCCACGGCGTTCATCACCATATTGGCATGGGTCAGCTCGGCGCCCTTGGGGCTGCCCGTGGTGCCAGAGGTGTAGAGAATCACCGCGGTCTCGTCGGGCATGGTCTGCGCTGTGTCGAAGACTGGCGGCTGGCCGGCCATGACGCGGCCCAGCGTTGTCACGCCCTCGCCCTCGACTGGCGGCGCGGCGGCCGGATCCACGGTGGCGATGATCAAATGTTGGCAGCCTGGCGCCTGTTGGAAGCCCTCGAAGGCCATCTGCGCCATCGGCAGATCCGGCGTGCCCTGAAAGGCGATCAGGGCCACGGCGTCGCTGTCGTTGAGATGATAGGCCACTTCACGCCCTTTGAAGAGCACGTTGAATGGCACCACGGCGGCCCCGACTTTAAGGATGGCGTAGTAGGCGATGGGAAAATAGGGCAGGTTGGGGCAGGAGAGAGCGACCTTGTCGCCGCGCTGGACGCCTAGCTTGCGGAGGCCGTTGGCCAGTTGGTTAGCAGCGCCGTTGAGCTGGGCATAGGTGAGCTTAGTGTCGTTGAAAATGACGGCCAGGTCTGTGGGGTGAGCCCTGGCGCTGGACTCCAACAGCATAGCAAGATTGAGCATGGCAGCCTCCTGAGAGAGCGGATTGGGTTCAAAAGCAGTACTATCTTAGCGCAGGAAGTGAGCAGAGGCAAATGCGCAAGCGGACTTGACACGCCTGTCAGGCAGGGTTAGACTGTTATCCTCTAGAAACCGGGAGGTTTGTACTGGCTGTATCAAGCAGGAAGCGCTCACGAAGACTCCCGGTTTCTACATGCACTCGGTTTAGATTGTTGGCAACATCTGTTTTGTGAGGAGCACCTCTATGTCTATCGATTTCATCCATGGGCGTCTGGCCAACGCTGCGTTGCTGTTCAGCATCATCTGCTTCGCCTGGGGCCTGCTTAACTTTGTCCGCAAGCAACCGGTCACGAGCAGCTACTGGGGTGGCCTGGTGATCTTGCAGATTCTGGCCATGGCGCAGGTGGTGATCGGCATTGTTGTCTACATGTCGACGGATGGCGGCCAGTTGGCCCGTCCTATCGTCCACATGCTCTACGCCGCTACGCTGGTGATCTCACTGCCGGCCGCCTATGTCTACACCGGCGGCAAGGACACCCGGCGTGAGAACATAATCTACGCCTTGGTCTGTCTCTGGCTGGTCTTCATCGCCGAACGCTCCATCAGCACCGGCCAGGAAGGCGCGCTGCCTGTGCTGTCTTTGCTGTTGGCAGGCATCTGAGGCCAAACAAAAGGCCGGATCTACGATCCGGCTTGCACATCCACAGGTTTAGCACGCTCCATTCCGCACCCGCTGCCCCCCATTCGTTGTGTGACGCCATCGCTGCCCCCTGTTGCTACGGCGTGGCGGTAGGCGCTGGCGTTTCCGTGCCAGTCGGCGTGTCCGGCCCGACCAGATAATACGCTGCCCAGGGGGTGTAGCTGCTCTTCAGCGTCTCATCTTTCAGCACGTTGCCTGCGCTGTCGCGGATCACACGGCGCCAGGCTACCTCCATGCCCTTGCTGGCCCACTCTACCTGGCGCACCTGGCCTGGCGCAAGGCTGGCATCCTGCTGGTAGGTCGGCGGCGGCGGCGGCGTTTCCTTGATCACCTCAGGTCCGGTTACCTCCACCTGCCACGAAGGCTTGGTGCCGTAGAATTTGAAGGTCAGTGTGCCTTTGACCTCGTCCAGTTCCGACTTGATGATCAGATAGTTGTCGGTGGTGTTGCGGAACTTGAAGTCGACATTGGGCGTGTAGATCGTGGCATCCAGACCTGGCGTACCGTACCAGCCCACCACATAGCCGTGGTTCCAGCGCTCCTCGATGGGAAAGCCGCCGTAATAGGCCGCGCGGAAGACGGTGGTGCTGGCCTGGCAGACGCCGCCGCCAATGCCTACCGCTGTGCGATCGCCCCAAATAATCAGCGAATCTTTGTAGCCATATTCCTCGCTCACGTCGCCGACGGCCTGGTTGAAGGAGAAGACTTCGCCTGGGGGCACTACGCTGTTGTCAATGGCCGCGGCCGCGACGGCGATATTGTGGACGCGATCGGCGCTGGATCCTTTGAAGTTGCTCGTGCCTTCGGCCACCAGTTCCTTGACGCCCATCTGGTCGATGGCATGCATGTTGACTGCTGGCTCAACCAGTGTCAGCGGAAGTGTGGCCTGGCGCTCAGGACTCAGCGCAGCCTGACGAATGGCCTCCAGCGTGGCATCGACGTTCAGTGTGCGACCGATCTGGCTGGGTGAGACGACAGTGATCTCGCCGGTCTGGGGGTTGAAGTCTACTTCAGCATCGCGTGGTTCCCGCGCCAACTCCGCGGCCCAGCTTTGCACCTGAGCGCGCAGCGGGCTGACCTCGAACTCGGCCACCACTTGCAATGATCCGTCGACCAGGGGCGCCATCTCCGTACTGACCAGTTTCGCCAGCTCCTCGGCCGGGATGGTGTAGCTGGGCGGCGGCGCGTCGTCGTCCAGATCGGGATTGGCTGCTGTCAGCGTCACCGGTCCGCCCAACACCTGGCGCACGAAAACCTCCGCCTGGCTGACGTCGGCCAGCAGGGGGGGCGTTTCTTTGACTGCCAACTCGACCGTGTCGCCTGTGTTGTGCAGCAAAGCCGCATAGACCGCCTCCAGGCTCCCGGCCACATCCAGCGAATAGCCTACCTGGCTGGGCGTCGAGTTGACCTGCAGGCCATTGATGCGCAGCGTTGCCTCTGACGTGGGCCGGTTGATCTCGCGGGCGCGCTCCTCCAGCCAGGCCAGGCCCGTCGAACGGTCGACCGCTTCGTCGGCCAGCACTTCGTGGCCGAAGCGATAGGCGGCCAGTTGATCCTGAAGGTTGGCCTGGAGTTGGGCGATCTCGTGCAGCGGCTCTGGGCCGGCGATGGGGCGACGGCCGACCTGGAAAGCCGCCTCGGCCGCGCTATAGGCGTCGAAGTTCACCCCCAAGTCCTTGGCGGTCAGAGTCCAGGTCTGATCGCCGTAGCGCACCACTACAGGCGCCATGGGGTAGGGGTCGAAAGCGGCGTCCAGTACTGCCTGGGCGTTGGCCAGACTCAGGCCGCTTAGGTCGATTCCGCGCACCGATACACCCTGATAGATGCGGCCGGCGTACTGGTTTTGGTACCACAGCACGCTACCTACGGCTGCCAGCGCGCCCAACCAGACCAAGACGGCCAGCAAGGCCAGCAAGAAGCGGCCAAAGGAAAAAGATTTTTCCGGTTGAGTCTTTCGGGACCGGGTCACGGCTCCCTGAGATGCTTGTACTGTCGCCATAGCTCGTACTATATTGCGCTTACGGTCTCTGTGCGCGGCTGGCCGCCGGCATCGGTGATCGTCACCAGCCACTGCGGCGTCCAGGCCACGGCCAGGTGTTGGATGTTGACGTCGGTCTTGCGGGGTCGCACGGGATACTGCTCAATCTCATGCTGCGCCTGATCCCAGCGCGCTGCGGCCTCGCGGCTGATGCCGTCCATCTCGGCCTGCATCTCTTGAATCTGCTGGTTCAGTTGAGCGATAGTCTGCTGCGACTCCACGACTTCCTGCTTGGCTCGCTCGGTCATCTGACGTTTCTGCGAAGCCGAGCTCAATGCCGTGGTCACTCGTTTACGCCCGCCAAAGAAGCTCAACAGCGAGTCGCCGGCTGAGAGCATCTCCTGTTGTTTGCGGGCGTTATAGGCAGTCTCGTCCTTTTGCAGTTCAATCTCTTCACGCCGCAGCTTCTCTTGCAGGCTGTCCAGCTTGGTTTGATACTTGGCCTGCAGTTTGTCGACCTCGTCATCGCGCTGCTCGCGTGCCGCCTGCTGCAAGCGAATCTTAAAGGCTCGTTCGTCCTCGCCCGGTTCTGAGTAGACCTTGAGCGAAGGGCTGAAAAGCAGCGGATAGGTCAGGTTACGGTAGAGATACTCGGCCAGGTCGCTGCGCAGCGTTGCCAGTTTGCGAGCACTGTTGATGGTGGCCGGAACTTCGCCAAAGACTGCATCGCTCTCTGGCTGGACGGCCAGATCGCGTTCGTCGATCTCGACCTCGCTGGCTTCGTCCCAGCGCACCAGATTGGATCCATTGGGCGGCGAAACCAGCAACTTGACGCTTTGCTGTTCTCTGACGTTCCGTTTATCATCAACGAAACTAACAGCGCCAAGACCCAGCAAGCGGGCGTCGTAGCGCAGTTTGCTGCCGGTAACGTTGAGCTTGCTTCCCAGCCGGCTCTCCAGGTCGCCCAATGCCTGATACATGCTGCGGCGGGTTGGCAGATAGAACTGGGGCACGTCATGGGGCAGGCCCGGCGCGATGGCGCCAAGGTCTGTGGTTGCGGCCGGGACGGTTGTCTGGGGCGAGAATTGTGGCGCTGGCTGTGTTGGGGACGCCGCTGGCGCTGCTGCGGGTAGCGCCTGGCCCAGCAACGCGGCCCGCTGATCCTTGACCAGTTCCCGCACCTGACTGCGCGTCAAGGGGCCGCGCAGGTAGCTCATGGCCCAACGGGTCTGGAAGATGATCGGCTGCTTTTCGTTGACGTTGTGCATCATGAAGACGCGGTTGCCCAGCGCAGAGATGATGCGGTCCATCTCCTGGCGGTTGGGCCGGCTGCCGCCGTCGACAGACATGCCCTCCAGCCCGTCCAAGAGGCGCTGCTTGTCGCGGTCGGCCTGCAGCTTGCCGATGAACCAGGTGCCCGCGTTGGTCAAACCCTTGTAGTCCAGGTCCACCGGGTTCTGTGTCGTCAGCATGACGCCCAGGCCAAAGGCGCGCGCCTGCTTCATCAACGTGAGCATGGGGCGCTTGCTGGGCGGGTTGCTGCTGGGTGGAAAGTAGCCGAAGACCTCGTCCATGTAGAGCAGGGCGCGCAGGCTGGTGGTGCCGCCCTGGCTGCGCATCCAGGTGATCACCTGCTCCAGCAGCAGGGTCACGAAGAACATGCGCTCGGCGTCGCTCAGGTGGGCGATGTAGAAAATGCTGACATTGGGCTTGGCATCGCCGCCGTGCAGCATATGATCGATGTCCAGCGGCATGCCTTGGATCCAGGTGGCAAAGGAGGGCGCGGCGATGATGTTGTTCAGCGCCATAGCCAGGCCGAAGCGGTCCTTTTGCGGGTAGAAGGTGTCCACATCGAAGACGCCCAGTTGGCGCACGGGGGGAGTCTGAATGGCCATGATGAGCTTTGCCAGGTCCAAATCTTCGCCGTTGCGCCAGTAATGCTCGAAGATCGTGGCCATCAGAATATGCTCACGGCTGCGCACCGGATCGGCCTCGACGCCGATCAGTCCCAGCAGAGCGCTGACCGTGCCGCTGACACGCTCCCGCAGTGCCTCCTGCTCATCATCCCAATTGAGTTGAGGCGCGGCGAAGGAACTGAGGATGCTGACGGGAACGCCTGAATCGGAGCCTGGGGTGTAGATGACGAAGTCACAACTCTCCTTGAGCAGCCTGATGCGCTCTGGCCCCTGGTCCCAACTGGCCAGCCCCTTGGCCCAGGTCTCAGCCTGGTTGGCCGCGTAAGCTTCGACGGTCATATCCTTGCGCCGAGCGTCGTCGGCGTTGATCCAGGGCTGGAAATCATCGGGACGCAGGTCGGGAAAGGTCAGCAAGAGGTTGGTGATGTCGCCCTTGGGGTCGATGATGATCATCGGCACCTGGTCGATGGCTGCCTCCTCCATCAGGTCGATGCACAGGCCAGTCTTGCCGCTGCCAGTCATGCCGACGCAAACTGCGTGCGTGGTCAGGTCGCGGGCGTCGTACATCAGGGGGACGTCGCTCAGCTTGCCTGCAGCCAGGTCGTATTCTTTGCCCAGATAGAATGAGCCTAAGCGCTCGGTGATGGTCATGGCTACCTTCCGAATGAATGCTTGGGGTGTGGTGATAGCATCTCATACGAGATGCGCCAGGATCGGTCTCTTCCTTAGTCAGCAATTATAGCACAATCCGTGCAATGCGTCAGGTTAGCAGCGCTCCCATTTGGATGTGTCATGTTTACGCGGCCAATCGAACCGTGTCTGGTTGCGGCTGGCGCTGCGGCGTCTGTGCTTTTTTGGGTAACTGTTGAGGTGGCGCGTGTTTTGGCGCTTTTGTCCAAAGCGGTGTTAAATGGGCCGCATGCCTGCACCTTCTGCCGGACGCTTCGTCGCCCTACGCCACCGCGATTATCGCCTGATCTGGGCCGGTAACTTTGTCTCGATCATCGGCTCGCAGATGCAGTTTGTGGCTATCAACTGGCATATCTACAAATTGCTGGAAGGCACGCAGCTAAGCGTCGATCTGTTGGGCCGTGAGTTTGCGCTCAACAGTGAGGCGCTGGGGTTGGGGGGCGTTGGACTGGCGCGCATCGTGCCGATCCTCTTTTTTGCCTTGGTGGGTGGGACGCTGGCCGATATCGTCGACCGGCGCAAGTTGTTGGTATTGACCAACGGCGCTGCGGCCGGCTTTGCCGCTCTGCTGGCCGCGCTCAGCTTTGCCCAGCGCGACACGGTTTGGGCCATCTACCTGCTGACCGCGGCCGGCGCGGCTACTACGGCCTTCTCCAGTCCTGCCTTCCAGTCTATCGTGCCCAACCTGGTGCCGCGTGAGGATCTGACCAACGCGATCAGCCTCAACTCGTTGGTACGCCAGATGGCAACTATCGTCGGCCCGGCCGCGGCTGGCGTGATTCTGGCCGCCAGCAACGTAGGTTGGGTCTATGCCATCAACGCGGCCTCTTTTGTGGTCATCGTCGTGGCTCTGTTGCTGATTCGTTCCCGCTCTGGCCCGGCAGCCAAAGATACGGGATTGGGCTGGGCGGCCATCGTCGAAGGCTGGCGCTTTGTCCGCGGGACACGGATCATCTGGGGCAGCATGTTGCTGGATTTCTTCGCCACGCTTTTCAGCTCGGCGCGCACGCTGCTGCCTTTGGTGGCCGATCAGGTGCTGGGCATGGGCGCGCAAGGTTATGGTCTGCTGGCCACAGCCGATGCAGTGGGCTCGCTGACAGCCGGCATGGCGATTTCGCTGCGCAAGGACATCTATCGCCAGGGTGCGGTGCTATTGGGCAGCGTGGCTATCTACGGCCTGGCCACGGCGCTGTTTGGCCTCTCCACTAACTTTGCGCTCAGCTACCTCTTCTTTGCCGCAGTAGGCGCCAGCGACACTATTTCGACCATCATCCGCCAGACGCTGCGCCAGATGATGACCCCTGATCGGCTGCGTGGCAGGATGACGGGTATCAACCAGGTGTTCTTCATGGGCGGCCCTCAGTTGGGCGAGATGGAGGCTGGCGCAGTAGCAGCGGCCTTCGGCGTACCCTTCGCCATTGTCAGCGGCGGCCTGGCCACGGTGGCGATGACCGGCTATATCGCCTGGCGTTATCCCCGGCTGCGCCGCTACACCAGCGCCACCATGGTTGAGGACCAGGAGCGGTTGGCCCAGGCAGGCGCATAGAACGAGGCATAAGGCATGAGACGTAAGGACTATGGAAAGATGAGAAGCAAAGGACTTTCAGATGAGCAAGACCGCGCGGCGACCGGATTCAGTGCAAACAGAGCTTTGCGCGCCATGACTATCTGCCTGACAGCTCTGACGCTGGTCGTCACATCGATCTCCTGCGCGATGCCGGCTGTCGTCACCCCCGCTCCATCGGCGGCCACGGCAACCGCGCTCCCTGCCTCTCTTCCTCTCTCCTCCTCTGTCTCTCTGCCCCTCATTCCCTCCTTTCCCCCCATCGTGACGCCTCCCGACAATCCAACCACGCCGGCCAAAGTCGAGCTGGGCCGACAGTTGTTCTTCGATCCGGCGCTGTCGGCCAGCAATGCCATGGCGTGCGCCACCTGTCATCATCCTGACCTGGGCTTCTCTAACGGCGCTGCGGTCAGCCCCCCGCGGCCCGGCCGGCCAGGCCGCAATGTCATGACGCTGTGGAACACGGCCTATAACCGTCAACTGTTGTGGGATGGGCGGGTGGAGTCACTGGAGCAGCAGGCGCCGGCGCCGCTGACCCTGCCCAATGAGATGGCCGAGACGCCGGAACTGTTGGAGGCCAAGCTGCGGGCCATCCCGGCTTACGTCGCCTTGTTCGATGCAGCCTTTGGCGGAGGCGAGGCGGCAGTGACTTTTGACAACGTGACGCGTGCGCTGGCTGCCTTTCAGCGCACATTGCTCAGCCGCAACAGTGCATTCGATCGCTATGTGGCTGGAGACGTCAGCGCTCTGACGATCCAGGAGCAGCGGGGTCTGGACCTGTTTTTCTCTGACGAGACGCGCTGCGCCGAATGTCACCAGCCGCCGGCTCTGGCCCACGAGACCTTTCGCGTGGTCGGCGTGCCCAGCGAGGACGCCGGTCGGGCCAGCGTCAGCCCCCAGGGCGTGCATGGCGCGTTCAAGGTGCCAACGCTGCGCAACGTGGCCCTGACTGCCCCCTACATGCACAACGGTTCATTGGCCACGCTGGAGGATGTGGTGCAGTTCTACGCGGACGGCGCAGGCCGGGTCGATGGCTTCCCTTTGGTCGATCCGCTGCTCAAAGGCTTCGATCTGAGCGCGCAGGACAAGGCCGACCTGGTGGCCTTTCTGCGGGCGTTGACCGACGAAAGCGAATTGCCTGCGGTGCCGGAACGGGCGCTGTCGGGTCTGCCCACTGTGCCGCGCGCCGCCCCGCCGCCCTAAAAGCCCCGGCATCTGCTTCGCCCTCTGATCTGGCCGGTTTACGAGCCGCGTACAGGGTGATGGTCTGGGCGCCGCGGTCGCATGACAAGCAACCACGCGCACATGGCTCCATGTGCGCGTGGTTGCTTGTCATGCGGCATGAAGGGTTGGCGCTGCTATTAAGGACGGTAGCAGGCGTCGCCCAGGTTGCAGCCCCAGTGTCTGGCGCTGCGTAATACGTCGCCGATGTCAATGACGCCATCGCCGTTCAGATCAAGCTGAGCTTCGTAGCAGTCGTCGGGGGCGCCCTCCGCACAGTTCCAGTGGCTGGCCACTGCTGCGATGTCGCTGCTGTCGATGGTCAGGCTGCAGTCGAAGTCCAGCGACGAGCAGGCCTCGGCTGTGTTGGGCGTGAACATGGGGCCTGAAAAGCAGGGCCACGTGGTCGATGCATTGTCGGTCCAGCAGTACTGCCGCTCGCCATAGCCGTTGTTCACCATCCATGTGGTGATGGTCAGGCTGGCGGGCACATACCAGAGCACGAGGTTCTTGTTGCGCACGTTCTCGCCGTCCACCCAATAATGAGGTCCCTGGCGGTGATCGGTGTTGCAGCAGCCGGTGTCAGGCAGCGCGCCAAAGTCCGCGTCACCCTCACTCGCCCGGTGCAGGGTCAGGTAGGTGTAAGCGTTGTCACCCGTTCCCATGTCATCGAACTGGCCCTGGCCCGGCTCGATGTAATAACCGAAACCGGAATTCTCATGGATGATGCGGTAGAGATAGCCTTCGGCGGTGTAGGGTGCATCTTGTAGCCACCAACCCTCGGTATTGCGGATGACCCACTGGCTGCCGTCCCAGGTTGAGAACGTATTGCCCGCATCGTCGAACGCCGCCACGTCCATTCGTATCACCGGCCGGTAAGTAGCCTCAGTTAGTTGGCTGTTGCCGCAGCCGCGGCCATAGGCGCCCGACTTGACCCGATAGCGGCCATCGGTGTAAAACTCGAAGTGCTGCTCGTAGCGGTAGTTGCAGGCTGCCGTCCAGTTGCTCATGCGAAAGTCCTGCACCACGGCGAAACCGATGTACTCGTCGGCCGGGCTGTGCAGATCGCGGATCTGCGTGTTGCCGTAGTTGTAGATCGGGAAGCCGCCGCCCGCGCCGCCGCCGCAGCCGATATAGTCGCGGTAGCCGCTGCCGCTGGGGTAACGAGCGTGCCACTCCATCAGCTTCAGACGCGCAGCTACCGGTCGATCCGCGCCGCCGATGTTCTTGGTGATGTTGGTGACCTCCAACCCGTCGGTTGGGGTGGTGCGGTAATCCATGTTCCAGCCGTCGCGCGCTACGTGGATCGTGACGCCGCAGTCCTCAGGAGCGACTTCCGGTTTGGGATCGATTTGATTGCTGATCAGGTCGTAGGGTTTCTCTTCCCACCACAGCCGTTCGATGCGCTCTTCGTGCAGGTCCACCAGCACCCACACTGCTCCGCTGTCGGTCATGAAGGTGGCGCCGGCGCACAGGCGGCCGGCCGTACAGACGGTTTCAGCGTCGTTGGCATCCATCAGGCGGGTCTGCTCATTTGTGGGCTGGTAGCCCAGCGCGGCTACAACGTCCGGGTCGTTCTGGATGATCTCGACCGCGCGCTGGTAGAGAGCGGGGGTGATTAGCGGATGCGAGGCGGGGGTCAGCCAGGCATCCAGCACCTGGTCGCCGCCCAGGTGGACGATGGCGGTGACGGTAGCCGCTTGGTCGAAGTCGAAGATGTCCACTTGATAGCAGGACCCGTCGCTGCACGCATCGTAGGCCGGCACGAAGGGGTCGCGGAAGGGCAGGATTGTGAAAACCTCAGCGCGCGCGCCTTTGGCGTAGCGCTGCACGGAGGGCGCCGCCAGCGCCAGCCGCTGGGCCTGCTGTTGTTGTGCAGATAGCGCCTGTTCGGTTTGCTCCAACGGTTTGATTGGGCCGCTGTCGGCCACGGCTGGCGGGCCAGCCAGCAGGGCAAAGGCCGCAATCAACAGCGCCAAAACGAGGCTGGCTGTCAGGGCCGCCTTGAAACGGTTTTTCTGCTCCGCCATGTTATGGTCTCTCCTTGCCCGGCCGTGCCAGGCTTCTCTCGGGGCTACTACGATGAGTTGAACAAAAAGCCGCTGTACCCACAGCCGGCTGGCGAGAGTGTAAACCACCTGGCGGTCTCTGTCAAATCAATGAACAAGTAAAGCTCAATATCCCCGCGCTTTTCTTAACAAATAAAACACAACAGCAGCGCCAGCGTAGAACAGGCCGGCGCCGACCAGGACGAACTTGGCGATGGCGCACCAGCGGGCTGTCGCCGGCCATGCGCCGGCTGTCGAGCCTTGCAACACCTGCCACAAGGCAAGGTTCTCGACGGCATCCAGCAGCGCCGCCAGACCCAGTCCCCAGGCCAGCAGAAGGCCCAGCATGGCTACAGCCTGGGGCGAGCGAAGGGATGTGGCCGACGCACGCACACAGGCCAGAGCGATGGTCACGGCGTACAGCGGCATGTAGAGATAGTCCAGACCCAGGCTGAAGGCCGCGTGTTGCCGGGCGAAGGCGTCCCACGACGCCAGTATGGTCTGGGCCGCGGCCGTCGCGCCGGCCAGTTCAAAGGAGACGATGCCCAGCGGCGCGGCCGCAGTCTGCAAGGGCCGGCCGATGGCCTGCAGCACTGCGGTCAGCGCCAGGGTAGCGATGATCAAAGGAGGCAAGACGCGCGCCTGCGCCGAAGGCGCAAGGCGCGCCAAGGGATGGGTGAGGCGCATGAATTATGTTGCCAGGGCCGGCGCGGGCTGTCTGCGGCCGCTGCGTAGCAGGCTGATCACCACCAGCGCCAGAACGTAGCCTGTGGCCACCCATGCGGCCGTAGACACAGGCGCAACGGTCGCATGTTTGACGCCGATGCCGGCGAAGGCCCAGGCCAACACCAGCAGATAGGCCACGTCGCTGCGGGTCAGCGCCATCAGGGTGGCCACGACCAGCGCCACGGCCAGCGTGATCACCAGCCATACCTCCTCGCTGACACCGAAGCCGTTCCAACCCCAATAGTTGAGCAGCGCAGTGACATTGGCGATGGTGGCCACGGTGATCCAGCCCAGGTAGATGCTGAAGGGCAGGTCCACCGTCAGGCGCTCGACCAACGGCGGACTGGCGCGGCCGATGCGCAGCCGCAGGTAGACGCCGATCAGCGTGCCCAGCAGTACCAGCATGGCGATCAGGGTTAGCGGGAAGAGCTGGTAGTGCCAGAGGAAGATCCAGGCGATGTTGGCCAGCGAACCGGCCAGGAACAGTGTGCGAATGCTGCGCAGCCGCGGGCTTTGCCTCTGGGCCGGCAGCGCCTGGTAGATCGCGTAGGCCAGCAGGCCCAGGTAGATCACGCCCCAGATGGCAAAGACATAGCCGGCCGGTGTGAAGTAGACAGGAAAGCTGTCGGAGATTTCGCCGGTCTGCAGGCCATTGATGGGCAGGGCGTTGGCCAGGCCGTTGATGGCGATGGTGGCCACCACGGCCACGACGATCAGGATTTGTCGGGTCAGGTCCTTGTTCATGATGCACTTTCCTTAGCCAACAGATTGACAAACCAATGGCGGTGTGTATGATGATATCAGATCATACACACCAAAGACGGTAGACTGTCTGATTGCAACCTGGTGCATTCGCAACGGAACGCCACTGCTGCACGCAGATCGTGACTTTCTGCCCTTCGTCGATCTGGGCTTGATCGATGCTGGCCCGGTCCGGCCCGGTCTGGTAATCTAGCGCGTCTCCTTGGCCTGGGCATATGCTGCCAGCGTCCGCTCACGAGCGAAGGCGTGGTCGATGATGGGGGCCGGGTAGTCGCTGCCGATGATGCAGCCGGCCCGGCGTTGCTCGCTGGGGGGCATGGTCCACGGCGCGTGGATGTACTTCGCCGGAACCCTCGCCAATTCCGGCGCCCAGCGCCGCACATAGCCGCCATCGGGGTCGAACTTCTGCCCCTGCGCTGTCGGGTTGAAGACGCGGAAGTAGGGCGCGGCGTCGGTGCCAACGCCGGCCGTCCACTGCCAGCCGCCGTTGTTGTTGGCCGGGTCGCCGTCCAGCAGGTGCTGCATGAAGAAGCGTTCGCCCCAGCGCCAGTCGATCAGCAGATCCTTGACCAGGAAGGAGGCCACGATCATGCGGGGGCGGTTGTGCATCCAGCCTGTCTGAACCAACTGGCGCATGGCCGCGTCGACGATGGGATAACCCGTTTGCCCTTGGCGCCAGGCCGCGAAGTCGCTTTCGTCGTTGGCCCAGGGGATGTGGTCGTAGTGACGTTGGAAGCTGCCGCTGCGCACGAGGGGGAAGTGATAGAGGATCGCCACGTAGAACTCGCGCCAGATCAGCTCGCTCAGCCAGGTGTCTGCGCCGTAACAGGCATCAGAGGTGCGCGCTGCCAGCCGTGCGGTGCGGGATGCCGCCACTGCCTGCCGCGCCGAGATCATGCCGAAGCGCAGGTAGGGCGACAGGCGCGAAGTGCCCTCCAGGTCGGGACGGTTGCGGTCGTCGCGGTAGCGGACAATGACCGCGTCGTTCCCTTCGGTGAAGGTAGCCAGGCGGCGCTGTGCCTCCGCCTCACCGGCGGGGAAGGGCGCGCTTGCTGTCAGGACCGGCCAGGCGGGGATGGGGACACTCTCCAACCCGGCGGGAGTGGCGATGTGCTCCGGCGCGGGCAGCAAGTCGGCCGGCAGCGGCAGGGGCAAGGCCAGCCAGCGCTTGCTGAAAGGGGTGAAGACGGTGTAGGGCGCGCCATCGTCCTTGAGCACTGCGCTGGGCCGGTGCATGGTCAGTCCGGGCGTCAGGCGTAGCGGCAACTGCGCTTTGACTTGCTCATCGCGGCGGCGGGCGAAGGGGGTCACATCGCCCTCGGCAAAAATGACGTCCGCGCTGGTTTCGGCCATCAGTCGGGCCAACTCCGCTGCCGGTTCACCCTGGCGCACGATGAGACGGCTGCCGCGCTGGCGCAGCTCGGCGTCCAGGCTGCGCAGACCGTCGAACAGGAAGGCCAGCCGCTTCTCTCCCGTAAAGGGCGAGGCCAGCAGCGCCGGATCGAGCACAAAGACGGGCACGACCTGTTCGGCGGCCGCCAGCGCGCCGGTCAGGGCTTGATTGTCGCTCAGTCGCAGGTCGCGGCGAATCCACCAAAGCGCAGTTGACATGATGGCTCCAAAGTGAAATGCTTTTTGCTCGTTCTTCCTGCCAGCTAGCGGCCAAAGGCCCGCTTGACATCTGGCCTGAACAGGTAGATCAGAATCCCCACGGGGATGATCAGGCCGAACAGCCCACAGCAGAAGGTCCAGAGGCCGCCGCTGAACACACCCAGCGCACCGCCGACCACATTCAAGCCCACAGCGACGATGGCCAGCAGCCAGGCCCAGGGGCGCAGCTTCCACAAGCCAAAGGCCACGATCAACTGAACAATGGCGGTGATGATGCCCAGCGTGCCGCTGACCACGCTGTTGATGCCGGTGGTGGCTACACTCTCGGCGCCAAACAGCGAGCCAAAGGCGGCGGCAACGCCGCCAAAACCGAAGACAAATAAGCTCCATAGCAGCGACAGGCTTGCCAGCAGGATGTAAACTAGCGCCAGGACGGTGATCCCGGTAGGACGTTGTTGCACGAGTAGCTCCTTGACAGAGAATGAATGCCAGGACTGAGTTACATCAATGGTATGCACAATGCGAGGAACGTCAAGACGATGACGCCGCTTCGTAGGCCGGCTGTTACGTTGCTAACCAGATGGCGAGCGCCGCAGGCGCTGCGTCAACCATAGCGCCAGCAGGGCAAACAATGATCCCTCCACCACCCGCACCTCGCCAATCGTGGGCAGCCCCAGCCCCAACAACCAACCAACCAACTGCCCCAGGCCGAAGCCCAGCAGCGCTGCCAGCACATCGATAATCCAATCGGCCAGTGTCCGCCCGCGCCAGACGAACCACAGCGTGCCCCACAAAAAGGCCAGCAAGGTGGAGAGGATCAGGGAGGGAGCGAGGAAGTCGGGGAATGGGGACATGGCAGATAGGGAGATTGGCGAATGGTGAATTAGTGAATGGTCAACGACCGATGGCGCGATCAGTCTGTGGACACATCAAAGTCCGGCGCTTAGCACCTGTTTACATCACCACCCCACCGTTGACCATCAGCACCTGACCGGTGAGGAAAGCGGCGGCAGGGGAGGAGAGGAAAACGACAACAGCCGCCACATCGTCTGGTGTGCCCCAGCGTTGCAGCGGAGTCTGGCGGCGCAGGCGTTCGTACAGCTCGCGGTTGACGGTCTCGCCCCAGTCGGTCTCGATCCAGCCAGGGGCGATGACGTTGATTCGCACGGTTGGGGCCAGGCCGCGCGCCAATGCCTTGCTGAAGCCGGTGATACCGGCCTTGGCGGCCGCAAAGAGTTGGCCGCTCTCGGTGCCGACGCCGCCAGTCAGTGCCTGGTCCCAGCCGATGTTGATGATCTGCCCGCCGCCCTGGTTCAGCATGCGCTGCCCAACCAGATGAGAGCAGAGCAGCGCGCCGCGCAGGTCCACGTCCAGCAAACGCTGCAAACGCTCGGCAAAAGGCAGGTGGAGCGCGCCGCCGGTGAGCACATCAGCCCCGGCGTTGTTGATCCACAGGTCGACGCGTCCACCCAGCGCGACCCAGGCGTCGTCCACCAGGCGTTCGATCTGAACTGGGTCAGCCAGGTCGGCCAGGACGATGGGGGCGCTGCGGTCCAGACTGGCGATATCGGCGGCGACTGCTGCTGCGGCCTCGGCGTCACGTCCATGCACCAGCACATGCGCGCCTGCGCGGGCTAACGCACGGGCTGTGGCCCGCCCGATGCCGCCGGTGCTGCCGGTGACGACGGCGTTGTAGTTGTTCCTCATCCGCTGTTCCCCATCTGTTGTGGTATTCCCCTCCGCACAATGGCATCCGCCATGCGCGCCACCCGCGCCATGGCCTGTACATCATGCACGCGCACGATGTCGGCGCCGCGTGCGATGGCGATGGCGACGGCCGCGGCCGTACCCTCGGCGCGCTGGTCGGGGGGCAGGTCCAGAGTGTAGCCAATGAAGGACTTGCGGCTGGGTCCGGCCAGGATCGGGTAGCCCAGGCTGTACAGCTCGCCCAGCCGGTCCAGCAGCTCCAGGTTCTGGGTCACCGTCTTACCAAAGCCGATGCCAGGATCGAGGATGATGTGTTTGTCAGGGATACCTGCCCGGCGCGCCAGGTCGATGCTGATCTGTAACTCGGCCGCGATGTCGCCGATGAGGTCGTCGTACTCTGTGCCCACGTAGCGGCCGCCCAGATCCGGGTCGATGGTGACGTGTTGGCGCTGGCTGCGGTTATGCATCAGGATCACCGGAGCGCCTGCCTGTGCGGCCACCTGAGCGATGGGTGGATCCAGCCGCAGGCCCCATACATCGTTGACCATGCTGGCGCCGGCCGCCAGGGCAGCCGCAGCTACGGCAGCCTTGGACGTGTCGATCGAGATGGGCACGTCCACCGCGGCGGCCAGCCCTTCGATCACCGGAATCACCCGCCGCAGTTCCTCGCTCGCATCCACTGGTTGTGAACCAGGCCTCGTGCTTTCGCCGCCCACATCGAGGATGCTGGCGCCCTCGGCCACGAAGCGGCGGCCCTGCTCAATCGCAGCAGGCGCCCAGGCATCACGCCCGGCCAACCCATCGCCCGAGAAGCTGTCCGGCGTGACGTTAAGGATGCCCATCACGTAGGTCTGGCTGCCCCAGGTGAAGGTGTGGTTGCGGATGACGAGGGAGGACATGAGCGGGTACATTTCGCTTGGGGTCATATACATCACAAGTCGAGACTTCAGTCATCGGAGTCGCGGCTTTAGCCGGCGCAGGCACACAACGGCCGGCTGACACCTGCACTTGCGCCGGAGCGCAGCGCAGGTGCAAGTGAGCCGCGACTCCAAACAACAGACGGTTGCCCGTCAGACATGCTGCGAGTATAACTTGTTTGAGCGGGTTTGGCAAGCAACAAGCTGCTTCCCATCGCTTGGCGAATCTTGTGACATGCGCTACAATTCTTTAACGATATGTTAAATCTGCTTTAATGCTGTGTTTTTACCCTCGTAGAGAAGCATCTCATGACACCTTCCCCCCGATACATGGCGCTTCTGATGCTGGCCTTACTGCTGATGTTGGCTTCGGGCGCCGCCTGCGTGCGTTCGACTGATTCGGTGGACTCTGCGTCCGGCGCCAGCCAGCGGGCCATCCAGAACAAGGGATCCGACACGCTGGTCAATCTGGCGCTGGCCTGGGCTGAGGCGTATCGCGAGCTGCGTCCCGATGTGGCCATTGCTGTCACCGGCGGCGGCTCTGGCACGGGCATCGCTGCATTGATCAACGGTACGGTGGACATCGCCAATGCGTCACGCGAGATGAAGGACGACGAGGTCGAGCAGGCTCGAGCCAACGGCATCGAACCTGTGGAACATCTGGTGGCCATCGATGCGCTGGCGGTGATTGTCAACCCAGCCAACCCTGTTAACCAGTTGACTATCGACCAAATCGCCGACATCTATACCGCCCGAATCACCAATTGGAAGGAAGTCGGCGGCGACGATGCGCCGATCATCCTGGTCTCGCGGGAGACCAACTCAGGCACCCACGTTTACTTCCTGGAGGAAGTAGTACGCCAAGGAGACAGCGGGAACAGCGATATCTTTGCGCCCCAGACCTTGTTGATGCCTTCGTCGGTAGGTATTACCAGTGAGATCCAGCGCAACCCCTACGCCATCGGCTACGACGGCCTGGGCTACGTCACCGAGCATGAAAAGTTGATCGCTGTGGCCCAGGACGCCGGTTCTCCCTTCGTGTTGCCCTCGGTGCAGAGCGGTTCCGATGGATCCTACCCCATCGCCCGCGGCCTCTACATGTACACGGCTGGCGAGCCGACCGGCAGTATCGCCGACTTCATCGCGTGGATCGTTGGCCCCGCCGGCCAACAGATCGTTGCCGATCTGGGATTTGTACCGTTGCCGCAGGAGTAAGCATTCATGACAACTGTTCAGTCGCCGCCGCCTGGCGCTCCATCCAGGCGGCCTGGCGAGATCGTCATCGAGGCGCTGATTGTGTTGGCCGGGGCCTCGACAGTCATCATCGTGGCCCTGATCTTTATTTTTTTGCTCAGAGAGGGCATCAACACCTTCCTGGACATCCCACTGCGCCAACTCTTTGGCCAGCGTTGGTATCCGATCGAGGGCTATTACGGCCTGCTGCCGCTGCTGGTCGGCACCGCGCTGGTGACCGTCGGCGCGGTGATCATTGCTGTGCCGCTGGGCATCGTCGCCGCCATTTACCTGGGCGAGATTGCGCCCACCTGGCTGCGGGAGATCCTCAAGCCATTGATCGAGATCCTGGCCGGCATTCCGTCCATCGTGCTGGGCTTCCTGGGCTGGGTGGCGCTGGCGCCGATCATCCAGAACCTGGGCGCGCCCACGGGACTAACAGCCTTCACCGGATCACTGCTGTTGGCCTACATGTCGCTGCCCACCATCATCAGCATCTCCGAGGACGCGCTCTACGCCGTGCCCAAGGAGTACCGCGACGGCTCGCTGGCCATCGGCGCTACCCAGTGGCAGACGATCTGGCGGGTGGTGCTGCCTGCGGCCCGCTCCGGGCTGGTGATCGCCGTGATGCTGGGCATTGGCCGGGTGATCGGCGAGACCATGGCTGTGCTGCTGGTCACCGGCAACGCAGCCAACATCCCGGCTTTCGGTCCAGGCATGTTCTTCAGCCCGGTGCGCACCATGACCGCTACCATTGCGGCTGAGATGGGCGAGGTGGCGCAGGGCAGCCTGCACTACAACGTGCTTTTTGGCATCGGCCTGATCCTCTTCCTGATCACCTTTACCGTCAACTGGCTGGCGGCACGGCTGGTCGGCGTCAACGGCGCGCGGCGCAGCCGGGGAGGCTTGCTATGAGCCGCCAACAGACGCAACGCCTGGCCGTGATTCTGATCACCGCCGTGGCCGTGTTGGTCTTCATCCCGGTCCTGTTGGTGATTTTTTATCTGATCGCCAGCGGCATTGGGGCTATCAACTGGGAGTTTCTCACGGCCATGCCGCGCAACGGCATGAAAGAAGGCGGGATCATGCCGGCCATTCTGGGCACGCTGATCCTGACCTTTGGTACGGCCATCGTGTCCATGCCGGTGTCGATCCTGGCCGCGATCTATTTGGCCGAGTACGCCAAGGACAACCGGCTGACCCGTACCATTCGCATGGCTATCGTCAATCTGGCCGGCATCCCTTCCATCGTCTACGGTCTCTTTGGGCTGGGCGCGTTCGTCCTGGCGGCCGGCTTTGGCACGTCGATTTTGGCTGGCGCGCTGACATTGGGCATCATGACCATGCCGGTGGTGATCAGCACAGCCGAGGAGGCGATCAACGCTGTGCCGCAGCAGTTCCGCACCGTCAGTCAGAGCCTGGGAGCGACCAAATGGCAGACCATCCGCCACCAGGTGCTGCCCCATGCATTGCCGGGCATCCTAACCGGCATGATTCTGGGCCTGAGCCGTGCAGCAGGCGAGACCGCGCCGATCCTTTTTACCGTGGCTGCGTTCTATGTGCCCACCCTGCCCAGCTCGGTCTTCGACCAGACCATGGCCCTGCCTTATCACCTGTATGTGATTTCAACCCAGGTGCCGGGCATGCCACTGAGCATCCAGTATGGCACGGCTTTGGTGTTGCTGATGATCACCCTGACCCTGACGCTGCTGGCCACAGGGGTGCGCACCTCGGTGCGGCGGCGGCGAGACTGGTGAGGCCATGGAAGCGAAGATCTCCATTCAGAACATCTACTACACCTATGCCGACGGCAACGAAGCCTTGCGCAATATCTCGTTTGACGTGCAAGCCAATGAGGTTTTCGTCCTGTTCGGGCCGGCGCGCAGCGGCAAGACCACGTTGTTGCGCCTCTTGAACCGGCTGTCTGATCTGACCGAAGATGCCGACTTCCGCGGTGTGATTACCTTCAATGGATCTGATATCTTCGGTCGCGCCGTAGACGTTTACAATCTACGCAGGCGCATCAGCATGGTCTTTGCCATCCCAACCCCCCTGCCCGGCTCGATCCGTTCTAATCTGACCTATGGACCGCAGATGGCTGGTATACGGGACAAGCATGTGCTGGACCAACGAGTGCAGCACTCTCTGCAGCAGGCCGCTCTATGGGACGAAGTCAAGGATCGGCTGGACAGTTCGGCCATGGCCCTGTCAGGCGGCCAGAAGCAGCGGCTCTGCCTGGCCCGCAGCCTGGCCATGGAGCCGGAGGTGATCCTGCTGGACAACCCCACATCCGGGCTGGATCCACTGTCCACCAGTGTGGTCGAGGAGACGTTGCGTGATTTGCGCGAGCGTTACACCATCATCATGGTGCCTCACAGCGTACAGCAGGCCGCGCGTGTAGCCGATCGGGCCGGTTTCATGTTGGACGGCGAACTGATCGAAGTGGCCCAGGCCGAGCAGATGTTTCTGCATCCGCAGAACAAACGCACTGAGGATTATATTACCGGACGGTTTGGCTAGGAGCGATGCAAAACAAGATCGAAGTCAGCGACTTCAATTTTTACTACGGCAACTTTCAGGCGTTGATCGACCTGAATATTCCCATCCACGCCCAGCAGATCACGGCGCTGATCGGACCGTCGGGCTGCGGCAAATCGACCTTTCTGCGTTGCCTGAACCGCATGAACGACACCATCGCGGGTACACGCGCCGAGGGCAAGGTGCTGCTGGACGGCGAGGACATCTACGCGCCCCACGTGGACGTGGTCGCGTTGCGCCAGCGCATTGGCATGGTCTTCCAGCGTCCCAACCCTTTCCCACAGAGCATCTATGACAACGTGGCCTATGGGCCGCGGGTGTTGGGCATGGCCAGGCACGGCAGCCTCGATCAGATGGTTCAGAACAGCCTGAAGGATGCCAGCCTGTGGGACGAGGTGCGCCACCGCCTGAAGGATTCCGCCCTGGAACTCAACCCCGGTCAGCAGCAGCGGCTGTGCATTGCTCGCACTATTGCCGTGCAGCCAGAGGTGATCCTGATGGATGAGCCCTGCTCGGCGCTGGACCCGGTGGCCACGCTGCGCGTCGAGGATTTGATGCGCCAACTGGTCAGCAACTATACCATTGTGATCGTCACTCACAACATGCAGCAGGCCGCCCGCGCCTCCGATTGGACCGGCTTTTTCTGGCTGGGGCGCTTAGTAGAGTTTGGTCGCACGGAGACGATTTTTAGCTCTCCCAAACAAGAATTGACTGAGGCTTACATTACCGGCCGCCGCGGCTAGAAACCATCCTGAAGAGGTGACCTATGGGAATTCGCCAACGGTTTGAACAGCAGCTTGAAGAGCTGCGCACGGATGTGTTGAAGATGGGCAGCATGGTCGAGCAGGAATTGCACGTAGCCATGGATGCACTGGAAAACCTTGATACGGCGCGAGCCAGAGAAGTCTTCGCGCTCGACAACGAGGTCAACCTCACCCGATTCGAGATCGAAGAGAAATGTTTCGGTTTGATCGTCACCCAGCAGCCGGCCGCCCGAGACCTGCGCTCCATCGTAACGGTGATGAACATGATCATCGATCTGGAGCGCATGGGCGATCAGGCTAAAGGGATCGCCAAGGTGGTGCCGCACATGGTACAGTCGCCCGACATCCCGCGACCGGCTGAGTTGCACCAGATGGGCGTCAAGGTGGGCAGAATGCTTAACCAGACCATGACCGCCTACGCTCACGACAATATCGACCTGGCCAGCGCCGTGGCCAGGCAGGATGATGAGGTGGATGCGCTTTACGCCCGCATATTCGGCCAGATCATGTCTCATATGGCCGACGCCAAAACTCCAGACAAGATCGAGGCCACCTACGAGGCATTGCGCGCGGCGCGCGAGCTGGAGCGTTTCGGTGACCTGGCCACCAACCTTGCTGAGCGGGTGATCTATATGGTCACTGGTCGCTTCCAAGAGATCAACGTCGACCGCAACGACGCAGCAGGCTGAAGCTGTTCAACAAACCTTGACAGCCTCGATGGCCTGTGCTATAGTGCATGTTGTTAGTTAGCGTAACATTTAACAAGTGAACCCGTTGGCCGTCAGTGGAACCTCTGGCCCGGATGTCAGAGGTAAGCCTGCAAGGCTTAGGCGAAGCCGGTGAAAGTCCGGCGCTGTCGCGCAACTGTAATTGGAGGAAGCTGCACGTTGTATGTGGCAGGTGGCAAGTGTCTTTCGGAATGGATCGATACCTGCAATCTGTAACCTGCAATCTGTGACTCTTCCATAAGCCAGGACGACCGCCACTGTGCGCCCGCTATCATCCTTCGACGGAAAGGAAGGCGGAATATGCCGTGACCACCAAGTGTAAGCCCTGCCAGACAGGCCCCACTTAGGCCAGTGACAATGTACGCCCGACGTTCACCCGTCGGGCGTATTTTTTGTTGTCCGGCCGGTGATGCGGGTAGATGAAGTCCCCGTTTTGCTTCTTGCTTCTCAATTCCAGCGGAGATTGTGCTGACACTATGAACGATCACTCTACACAGCCACGAAGACTAGCGGCCTCAGCGCTGCTGGTCAGTATGCTATTGCTGCTCTCCCTGCTCATGTTGTCATCTGCGCCTGGAGCAGCCGCAGGCATGGGTCGCGCAGTCGATCCCACCGACGTCCCCAACGCGGCCGATGTCGTCGTAGATTTTGGCGATGGCCATGCTGTCACTCGCCGCATTACCTTTACTGACACGACCATCAGCGGTCTGCAAGCTTTGCAGCTTACCGGCCTGGAACTGACCACCGTCGATTTCAGCTTCGGCACGGCTGTCTGCGCTATCGAGGACGTTGGCTGCCCTGCCTCTAACTGCTTCTGTAACGCCAACAAATTCTGGGGCTACCAATTCTGGAACGGCGCCTGGCAGGGCTACATGACCGGCCCTGGTTCCTCCGCAGTCAGCAACGGCGCTGTCGAGGGTTGGGTATGGGGGGGCAGCGGCAGCAACCCGCCTGCCATTACCCCGGCGCTCCTTTCTGCCAACGCCGCTTTGCAGTGGATACGTCCCCAACAGAGCGCCAACGGCAGTTTCGGCAACAACGTCGGCGCTACCCTGGATGTGATCCTTGCCGCCGCAGCCGCCAACCAGCGGCCAGACACCTGGCTTGGCTCGGCCGGGCCATCCTTGGTTGACTACGCTGCAGCCAATGCCGCCACCTTCTCTGGCCAAAGCGCCGCCGCCGCCGGCAAGTTGGCCGTGGGCGCGGCTGCGGCCGGCCATGACCCGCGCAGTTTCGGCGGCGTCAACCTGGCGACCACCATCAACGCTACTTACAACGCCAGCACAGGCGCATATGGCGCCAACAATATGGACCAGGCATGGGCCATGCTTGGTCTGCGCGCCGCGGGTGAGATTGTGCCCGCAGCGGCCGCGCAGCGCCTGGCTGGCCAGGCCAACACCAATGGCGGCTGGGGTTGGGCGGCTGGCGTCGCCAGCGATGTGGACAGCAGCGCGCTGGCCGTGCAAGCGTTGCTGTCATCGGGCGCGTCGCCGTCCTCTTCAGCGGTGGCCGCTGGCCTGGCTTATCTGCGCAGCGTGCAACTCACCAACAGCAACGGCGGCTTTGCGGCCTCGCCCGAACAGGCCTGGGGCGTGGACAGCAACACTAACTCTACCGCGTTTGCCGTCCAGGGCATTGCGGCGGCCGGGCAGAACCCACTGGGCGCAGCCTGGAGTATCGGCGCCGCCACCCCGCTGGACTTCTTGTTGGGGCAGCAACTACCCAACGGCGCTTTCGTCTACGTCGATCCGCCGGCCAATCTCTTCGCCACCCAGCAGGCCGTGCCTGGCTTGACCGGCAAGCCCCTGCCTTACCTGAGCCCGGCTGTGGCCCTGCGTCGGGGATTGGGCTGGGTTGCCAGCCAGCAGCAGGCCGATGGCAGTTTTGCCGGCTTCAATCCCGGCGCCACCATCGATGCGGTGATCGCTATCGCAGCGGCCGGCCGCAACCCCAACGATTTCGCTGTGGGCAGCAATACGCCTGTGACCTACTTGGCAGCTCAGGCGCCAACTTATGCCACTCAGGGCGCATCGGCCGCAGGCAAGCTGGCTGTGGGCGCAGTGGCCGGGCGGGGCAATCCCCGCAGCTTTGGCGGGGTCGATCTGGTGGCGGCCATCGAGGGCCTCTACCAACCGGCCGCCGGCCAGTACGGCGGCGGGGGCACCTGGGACCAGGCATTTGCCATCCTGGGCCTGCGGGCCGCGCGCCAATCCGTGCCTGTAGCGGCGGTGCAGCGCCTGATCGACATCGCTGCCGACGGCGGTGGCTGGGGCTTCTCGGCCAACGCCAGTGATGCCGACGTGGACAGCACCGGGCTGGTCCTGCAAGCGTTGGCCGCGGCCGGCGTTGGCCTGGATGATGCTGCCGTGCAAGCCGGTCTGGGCTTCCTGCGCAGCAGTCAGAACGAGGACGGCGGCTTTCCCGGCTTCACCGGCGACACCGATCCGGCCTCTACCGGCCTCGCTCTGCAAGGGCTGGCGGCCTACGGCCAGGATCCGCGCAGCCTGGCCTGGACCACATGGATCAGCGACGGCTCGGCCAGCGCGTTGACCCTACGCACAGCGGCGGAGACGCTGCTGGCGCTGCAAACCCCGGACGGCGGCTTTCCCGGCTTCTCCGGTCCCAACGATCCTTTCTCGACCTACTCTGCGTTGGCGGGCATCGCGGGCCAGCCGTTGCCTGTCCGTCAGCCGCAAATGTGGTTCTTGCCGCTGGCCTTGAGGAACTGAGCGCCGTGACCCTCTCCCATCTGCTGCCGTTTGCTTATCACCCGCGCCGTACACAGGAGGCGGCAGCGCGCGTCCTGATCTGGGCAGTGCTGCTGTTGGTCATGGCGGCGGTAGCAGGTGGGACGGCTCTGGCCCAGGGGCCGGAGAACGCCCGCGCGGGCATCGTCGTCGACTTCGGCAACGGCGCGGTCCACACCGCCTGCGTCGATCTGGGCGCTGACGGCCAGGCTACCGGCGAGGAAGTGCTGGCGGCGGCCGGTTTCGCCGTGTTGATCGAATACAGTCCCATGGGCGGCGCCGTCTGCAAGATCGGCAACCAGGGCTGTGACTTTCCCGGCCAGGCCTGCTGGTGCCAGTGCATGAGCTCGCCCTGCGTCTATTGGGCCTATAACTATCTGCAAGACGGCCAGTGGGTCTACTCCACCGCAGGGGCCAGCATTCGCACCGTGCACGCAGGCGATGTGGAGGGCTGGGCCTGGGGCGCGGGTAGCCTGACCCAGGGCGCAATGCCGCCGCTACGCACCTTCGACCAGATCTGTGCGCCGGCTGCGCCCACGGATACACCTACGGCCACGGCCACCCCCACCTGGCCCCCCGAGCCGACTGACACACCGCAGTCGACGCCGACGTGGACCCCCTGGCCCACCAACACACCGCTGCCGACTCCCACCTGGACGCCTGTTCCTTCGCCGACGCCGCTGGCCATGCTGCCCACCCCCACCTGGACGCCCACGTCGACGCCTACACTGACGCCCACGGCGGGAGCTACGGAAACGCCCACGCCCACCTGGACCCCGACCGAGGCGCTGACACTGGTCCCGCTGCCCCCTGCAACTACGCCCCGGCAGACGGAGCCTTTGGCAACCCCCACCACGGCCTTATTAGTGACAGCTATGATGCCGGCTGATATGGTTAGCGGTGAAGATACGGACCAGCCCCAGGCATTGGCGCAGGTCGCTCCCACCGACACCCCCACGCCGACCACAACGCCTCAGGCGTTGGCCGCGGCCGTGCCTGTCGCGCCTCGACCTGACGTTTACAGAGATAACGCTTCATCCATACCGCCGCGTCTGGACCCGTCGGCCGGCAACTCGCCCGTGTGGCCCGCAGACCGTGCGCTGCTCACCACCATCAGCCCTGATTACCTGGCGCTGTCCTTGCTGGCCTTGGCCCTGGTAGCCATGATCGGCTTGGCGCGGGCCTTCAGGCGTGGCCTCCTCCAACCGGTAGCCATCGGCCGCGGCCTGGCAACCTGGCGGCCGCGCGGGCGCGCGCTGCGCCCTGCCCCGGTCTTGCCGCCTGTCTCCAGCCGCGCCCGCTCGTTGCCCGCTCTTACGGTCAGATCGGACACCTCCTCGCGCCTGCTGTCCTTGGCGATCTATGGCCTGACGGCCGGCATCGGACTGCTGGCTCTGCTTAACCCCTTCGTCGCTGCGGTGATTCGTCCCGAGTCCGGTGCAGCCAGTGCGGTCAACACGCCCCTGCTGATGACGGTCCTGGTGGCCCTGTGTTTCCTGGCCTTGCTGTTCGAGGTCCAGGGCCAGACGGTCAGCGCCAAGATCATCGCCCTGTTGGGGGTGCTGGTGGCCATCAACTCGGTGTTGCGCTTCGTCGAGGTCAGCATTCCTGGTCCGGGCGGCTTTACCCCCATCTTCTTTCTGATCGTACTGACCGGTTACGTCTACGGCGCCCGTTTTGGCTTTCTGATGGGCGCGCTGACGCTGTTGGTCTCGGCCCTGATCACGGGCGGCATCGGCCCTTGGCTGCCGGGCCAAATGTTCACGGCCGGCTGGATGGGGCTGCTGGCTCCGCTGGTCTGGCCACTGCTGCGATTGGCAGGCGGCCGGCAGAACAGCCGGGCTGAACTTGTGATGTTGGCGGTTTTTGCCGGACTGGGCGGTTTGTTTTTTGGCATCGTCATCAACCTGTGGTTCTGGCCCTACATGACCGGCCCGGCCGACCAATATTGGCAGGCCGGGGTGGGGTTGGCCGAGACGGTGCGGCGTTACGCGGTCTACTACCTGGCCACGTCGCTATTATGGGATATCTTCGCCGTGGCCGGCAACGTACTGCTGGTGATGGTGTTTGGCGCGGCCACGCTGCGTGCACTGCGTCGCTTCCAGCAGCGCTTCGACTTCGAGTATCAACCGGAGGAGCCAGCGGCGCGCGAGGCAAAGACTGCGCCTGAGCGATCCGTGCTGACACCGCAGGCGATGGGCAGGATGCAGCGGCGGGGTGGGGAGTCGGTGTGAGCAGCCTGCATCCCAGGGCGTGGATTGCCTGGCTGGCAGCCGCCATCGTGGCGCTGTCGTTGAGTCGCAACCCGGTCTATCTGTTGTCGATCCTGCTGTGTATCGCCGTGGTCAGCCGTGTGCTGCGCAGTCAGGCCGAGACGGCGGCGCTGCCGCTTCCTCTGTTGCGCCTGTCGCTGGTGATTATCACGCTCTCCGCCCTGTTCAACTTCGTCACGGCGCACTTTGGCCAGACGGTGCTGTTTACCCTGCCGGCCAGCATTCCCTTGTTGGGTGGACCTTACACCGTGGAGGCGTTGGTCTTTGGCATGGTCAATGGCCTGGTGCTGGTGGGTTTCCTGGCCGCCTTCAATGTGCTCTACCAGGCGCTGCCCACCCAGGCGTTGATCCGTATGATCCCGCGCGCGCTTTATCCGATCGCTGTGGTGATCTCCATTGCCGTCTCCTTCGTCCCTACCACTCTGGCCCAGTTTCAGCAGATTCGCGAGGCGCAGATGATGCGCGGCCACAGGATTCGGGGCCTGCGTGACTGGCTGCCACTGTTCATGCCGCTGTTGGTGGGTGGGCTGGAGCGGGCCTTCCAACTGGCCGAGGCTATGACGGCGCGCGGCTTTGGCAGCCTGGGTACGCCTCAGCGTTCCGGCCTCGACACCCTGCGTTTGGCATTGGTGCTGGGGCTGGCGAGCCTGTTGGCCGGTCTGCTGGTGCTTTTGTTCTGGCAGCAACGGGGCGCCGGTTGGGCGCTGGTGGCGCTGGGCGGCGGCGCACTGCTGACGGCCTTATGGCGCCAGGGACAGCGCGTGCAGCGTACGGTGTATCGCCGCCAGCCGTGGACCGGCCGGGATGGGCTGGTCTTCGTGGCGGCTGCGATTACGGTAGGGGTGTATGTGCTGCCGTCCAGTCGGAGCTCATTGGCCTGGTCTCCCTATCCGCAGATCAGCCTGCCCGACGTTGATCCAGTGATCGTCCTGGCCACGCTGGGTCTGCTGACGCCGGCCGCGTTGATAGCGCGGGCGCACAGGACGCGCATGAGCAACTCCTCCATCGCGCCAACGGGCTGAGTGCGAGCTGGAATACTACGAATTGGTGCTTTTGGCCACCAGCAGTATGCCGGCGATGATCACAAGAATCCCCAGCCAGCGCAGCGGCGGCACCGTCTCCCCCAGCAGGAAGCGTCCCGACAGGGTCACCAGCACAAAGTTCAACGCCAAGAAGGGGTAGGCCACGCTCAGGTCCAGCCGCGCCAATACGGCGATCCAGGCCAGCGCGCCCGCGGCATAAAAGACCAGTCCCAGCATTACCAGCGGCGACTTGAAGATCAGCCCGATGATCGAAAAAACGCCGGTGGCGGTCTCGGCCACTCCGGGTTGGCTGACGCCCAGCTTGAGAGCTGTCTGCCCCGCCACGCCGAAGGCAGTGGAGAGCAGGATTAAGAGAAGAGAAGATAGAAGTGTTGGGTCCATGCGTCGGAGTGTCATGTGTCAGAATTTCTGGTTGAAAGAGAGTGGGAGAGGGAGGGGTGGGGAGGTAAGGTATTGGCCCACTCTTCCGATCATTCTCTCCCTACGCCCGATTGCGGTACAGGCTCGGATCGACCACCTGGGCCATGCGCTGTTCGTCCAGCGTTCCGCCCAGGAACTGACTGATCTGGCGCACATTGGGCGTAGGATCGGTCAGCATGCGGTTGTAGTCCACATAAAGTACCTGGAAGTTAGGTTGAGCCCGTAACCAGGTTTCGACTTTCTGCAGATGCTTGGTGAAGAGGCGCGTCAACTCTTCGTCGCTGACCCGATCGGTGGGCTCGCCGCGGCGCTCCAGCATTTTCTTCTGCGAGGCCAGCACCTCGGGCAAGGCCCGCTGCATGAAGATGACGCGATATTGATAGCTGGCTGGCAGGTGTTCCAGCAGAGCGGAAATTACCTTCACTACTTTGCCCTGGGCTTCGGCCATCCAGGCTGTGTCGCCCTTGTCCATCTGCTTAACGCGCTCCATCTCGTAGTAGCCCTTGGGATTGTCTTCGTCGGCCGCGCGCTGCGCGTCGGTCACGATGGTCAGGCCGCCGGCCTCCAGCGCTTTCATCATCATAGACGTTCCCGAACGCGGGAGACCAGAGACAATCGTGACGAAGGGGGGGGATTTGGGTTTGGAGCGGAGGAAGGGTAGTTTCATGGGTGCTTGGGTTGATCGGGTGACTGATTGACGGCTGACAACGACTATTCGCTGTCATTCACTCGCTGTGACATGGCCATCTCCTGCGCCAGGCGGATCATTTCAGCGCGCTCAGGCTGGCCGACGTGATTATACCAGAAGATGCGCGCATCGACCTGATTCAGATTCGTATCAACTGTGCGCAGCAGCGCGGCTGCTCGCTCCAGATCGCCGTCGATGGCATAACTCTCAGCCAGCAACTGGCGCGTGGCCCGGTGGCCAGGCGCAGTCGCGTAGGCCGCCTCCAGGTGCCGGCGCGCTGCGTCATACTGGCCGAGCGACAGCTCAATTTGTCCTAGCCGGCGGTTGGCGGCGGCGTTGCCAGGGTCTTCAGCCAGGGCAGCCTGGTAGCGTGCGAAGATGGGAGCCAGGTCTACCGTTCTCGTGCGTCGCAACTCGTCCTGCAGCGGCCACTGAGGCCATTGGTAGAGCGCCAGTTCGGCCTGGGTCTGGGCCAACGCCCCCAGATTGGTATGCACCACGGCCCGGCCGGCTGGCAGCAAGGCCAGCAGCGCGCCGGCTACCACCAGTGTTGCGGCCGCAGCCAGCGCCAGATTGGGACGCCCGGGCAGGGGAATCGGCTCGCCGCGCGGTCCGCGGGCCAGCAGCGCCAGAGGGATGAAAGCCAGCATCATCCCTCGTCCGCCGTAGAGAGGGATATCCACCACGCCATGCAGGGCGATCACCGCCAGCGATGCCAGCGCCCACGGCCGCCACCAGGAAGGTGAGTGACGTAGCCGCAACACGATAGCTGCGATCCAGAAAAAAGCGAGCAGGCCCAACAGCCCCTGGCGCAGCCAGACCTCCAGCAATAAGTTGTGGCTGTGCGGTTGAAACCCTACGTGCAGTAACAGCACATAGGCGACATAGGCCGGCTGAAATGCTTCGAAGCCCAGCCCGGTCAGCGGCGTGTCCAGCATCAGGTCCAGTGTGTCGTTCCAAAGAGCAAAGCGGCTGTCGCTGGCCGCGTCCAGCATACGTCCTCCCAGCGGCGTGGCTGCCAATAGGGCCAGGGCCACCAGCGCAGCAGCGCCGAAGGCTGCCAGGAGGATCAGCCATCGCCGCCCCGCACCCCGACCCTTTTCCAAAGGAAGAGGAGGAGCGTCTTCACCCTGGTGTTCGTCCGAAGGGGGCGAGTCGGCTTCCTCTCCTCTTGAGCGAGGCCGCGCCGCCACTCCCACTACGGCCACAATTGCCAGGGCCACCCAGGCGCCGCGCGAGCTGCTGACCAACAGCGCCAGCAGCGAGAGCGCGATCAACAGCAGGCCGGCAACGCGCAACCAACTAGCGCTGCGCCTCCAGTGCAGAGCGCCGACCTGTAAGGGCAGCAGCGCAGCGATCAGGCCGCCGGCCATATTGGGATGCAGCAGGTGACCAGGCGCTGGCTGACGCAACCCTGCCAGTACGGGGACCAGTGGCCCCAGCCAGCCGACTTTGTCCTGCCACGCCTGCCAGTCCGTGGTCAGCAGGAAATAGACCGCCACCACGCTGGGCAGCAGGAGCAGCAGGATACGCAGCGGTTCGAAGCGCAGCCCAGCCGCCTTGACCCGGTCTGGCGTTACGATCACCGCGTAGTACATCACCACAGCGCCAAGATAGATGTAGAAGGTGCTGCTCCAGGCCGCGGCGCTGTCGATGGAAATGGATGCACCGATGGCTGCTGCCAGCAGGAAAAGCGCTAGCGGTCCGTCGAACGCACTGCGGGGAAAGAGGGAACCGGTCTGAACCAGCCACAGCAGCCAGGCCAGGCCCACCAACAGCAGCGGCCACGGCCCCAAGGCCGCGCGCAGATACCATAGCCCGGCCGCCAGACTGAGCAGCAAGGCCGGCAAGGCTGCGCTCAACGGGGCAGACCGTTTGTTGGCGTCCTGGCGATTGCGCCGCCGGCGTTTGGCTCCAGACAGGGTTTCAATGTTCACTAGTCTGGTTCAGCTTGCAACGAACTTGAGCGTTTGCACACCCACGCTGACGGCCGACTTTACGCCGTCCCAGGTGTTCAGCCCTTTGGCGAAGGTCAGTATCGGGCCAGGCCGGAAGGACCATTCGCGCGTGGCTCGCTTTTGCCAGTATTCCAGTCGTTCGGCCGACAGGCCGGTCTCGTGGTAGTCCAACACCGTGGACTGGTCCATGTCCACTTCTTCCCATTGGGTGCCAGGACGGAACCAGCCATTCTCTACGACCTCGTAGAAGAAGGGTGTGCCTGGATAGGGCGCGGCGATGTGGAACAGGGCGATGTCCAGCGGTAGACTCTTGCTATAGGTGATCGTCTCCTGGATCGTCTCCTCGGTTTCGCCTGGCAGTCCGATGATGAAATAGCCCCAGTTCTTGATCCCGGCATTGTGGGCCCAGGTCAGCGCCAGGGGCGCCTGCTCCATGCGATAGCCCTTGTGCGCCCGCTTGAGGATCTGTTCGTTGGCGCTTTCGATGCCCCAGGAGATCAGGTAGCAGCCGGCCTGGCCCATCAGACTGAGCATCTCCTCGTCCACGTAGTCCACGCGACTGTTGCAGGTCCAGTTGACGCGTAGCCCGTTGGCAATGAGCAGCTTGCACAGCGCCACTACCTGCTCGCGGTTGACGGTGAACAGGTCAGCGTACATATGAACGTTATGCACGCCCAGTTCAGCCAGCAGCGCCAGCTCGTCGTAGATGGCCTGTGGTGAACGCAGGCGCACGCTATTCTGGTAGCTGACATGCTTGATGCAGTACTTGCAACCGGCCGGACAGCCGCGGCTGGTGACGATGAAGGTGAAAGGCCCTTTGATCATGGGCATACGTTGCCTGTCCAACGGCAATAGATGATGCAGTGGCATAGGCAGGTCGTCCATGGAGGGAAAGAAGGGTCGGTCGCGGTTGATAATGATCTCGCCTTCGTACCGCCAGGCCAGCCCTAAAATGTTGGCCAGCGGCGACTGCAAGGCTCCGTCCAGCACTGCCTCGTCCACACGCTCCAGCGTTGAAGATGCCAAGGGGGAGAGTACGAGGTCGATGGAATGGTTGACGGCGAATGGCGACGTCGCGCTTGCTGGCGCCGCAACCTGCTCTCTTGCCTCCTTTGTCCCTCTGTCCCTCTCTCCTCCCCTCCCTGGCTGCCCCATTTTCGTATCTGCCACCAGTTTGGCCACGCGCGGGTCCGACGGCGTCTTGGCCTCGAAGTGATCCAGCAGCTCGCGCAGCGTTGCCTCCGGCTCGCCGCGCAACACGTAGTCCAGCGCTGGGAAGGGGCGCATGGTCTCCAGTGTCATGGGGGTAACGTGTGTGCCGAAGGCCAGGGTCTGCGCGCCGAGAGACCTGGCCAGGAAGACACCATACATGTCGTTGCGCAGCGTGGGCGCTGTAACCTGGGTCAGGTAATAGCGGGGCCGCCGCTCCTCCAGGATGCGCTCGAACTCCCGCCAGTCCATGCGGGTGGCGATCGCGTCCACGATCTCCACTGTATAGTCGGGCGTCAGCAGACTGGCCAGTTGCGCCAGACTGACTTGGGGCCAGATCATATTCTCGCGGCTGCGCCGGCCCACGCGGTGCTGGCTGCGAATCCAGATTCCGCCGTCGGGCGAGGGTGGGTTGACCAGCAACACGTCCACGCTGCCGGCCGGCCGGGTCGACGAGGTCAACGTCTGCACGGCCGCGCCTGCGTCGGGGAAGTTCGACGCGCGCAATGCCGGCACCCGGCGCGTACCCAGGTTGCGTTTAAGTTGTTCAGCGCGTCCATGCTGTTCTGGTCCGTTCGACTCGTTCATTGCCAAACTCCGTCAATAGATTGATAGCTGGGGGGGCTGATTGGTGGATGGGCGAGTCTCAGTCACCTCGTCATCTGCCCAGATCTGTCGCGGCCAGGGACTCGCGCTGACTCAGTTCCTCCAGCACGCGCATCAGAATCCAGGAAACCAGAAACTGCAGGCCGATCAGGAAGAACATGGCGCTGAGCAGGTAATAGAACCACATGCGGCTGGCTGGCCAACCGTTCAAGGCCAGGGTCAGGCTCAACAGCCCCAGCCCCAGCCCCATGGCCAGTCCCAACAGTCCCATCCACCAGAAGTGGCGGTCCAGCGGCGGGTCGAAGATGGGCTTGCCGAACAACCCTTGCTTGACTGGTCTGCGGTGAAACAGAGCTACCAGGTAGTTGAAGGTTGCGCCCAGATTGAACAGGCTCACTCCGGCCACAGCCAGCACCAGCATGGCGAAGAGGGCAAATGCACCCAGGGGGCCAATCTCTGTGCGTCCGGCTAACCGGGCAACAAGCGTGGCAAGGGCGATTCCCCCGGCCAACCCCAGCAGCAGCAGCGCCAGTCCGCCCAGGATGCGCACCGGGTTGTAGTTCAATGCAGTCCAGGTGATAGTCTGCACGTAGCGTGTGCCGTCGCGCAGCACGCTCAGCTTGCTGCGTCCGACCCGCTCGCTATAGGGGATGGCTACCTCGGCCATGCGCACGTCCTCGTGCAGCGCGCGCGTGCTCATGATAGGGGTGAAATTCAATCCGTCAGGCAACGGATAGAGTTTCTCCAACGCCTCGCGTCGAAAGACGCGCATGCCGCTGGCGCTGTCGGTGATGCGCTGCCGGCTAAGCAGGCTGATCATGCCGGCAAAGACTGTGTTGCCGATGCGACGCGTCAGCGGCATTTCGCTCTCAGCTCCGGCCATGCGCGAGCCGACCACGATGTCGTAGCCGTTGTTCAACAAGGTATCGCACAACTGGGGAAAATATTCGGGCGGATAGGTGCCGTCCGCGTCCAGGAAGGCCAGCAGATCGCCCTGGGCCGCGCGAAAGCCAGTCTTGAGCGCCGCGCCATAGCCTCGGTTGACGGGGTGCTGCACCAGAGCGGCGCCTGGGGTGTTGCGCACGACCTCAGCCGTGCCGTCGGTCGAGCCATCGTCCACCACGATCAACTCCAGCCGCGCCACGCCCATGTTTTGCAGGGCTGGCGCCACGGCCAGCACTCGCTTCATGATGGCGGCAATGCCACCCTCTTCGTTCAGGGCAGGAATCACCACTGAAAGTGTCGTCATAGCTTCCTCGTAATGTATCCTGGAAAATCAACCGTCAAGCGACCGTCTATCCAGCCACCTCGTCACCCAATCTCCT
>JAAEKA010000370.1 GCA_014155705.1 Anaerolineae bacterium clx_CAG2
CGGCCAGCGCCAGGCCGTCAGGGTCGGGGTAGGCGCTGTGCAGAGCCATGAGGATGCTCACCCACCAGCCATACCCGTCCGCCCACGAGTCCAGGTGGGCCAAGGCGTGCTCGAGGACGTGCAACGGTGGCGCTTCGCCGGTCGGGCTGGCGCGCGTCATCGTGCGTTGCGTTGGTGCGGGTGCAGTCGGCGCGCGCTTGCGCAGGCGCTCGGCGACCTCCAGCGGCAGCCGCGGCGGGTCGACGTCCAGCGGGTGGCGTTCCCAGCGGTATTGCCGGTTGCGCACGGTGGACGGCTCGGCCACGATGTAGCGCGCGCCGCTCAGCACGTCCAGGCCCGGCAGGTTGGCTACGTGCGCGGCCATGGCGATGGTGCGCGGCTTGCGGTAGGCCACATGCCAACCGCCGCCAGCTGTGCGCTGGGTGGGCGCTTGGCTCATGTCCAGGCCCAGGCGTCGCAGGTGGGCAGGGTCTCCGCCGTTGCGCGGGTCAACGTCGAAGATCACCAGGTCGTCGCCGATGGCCAGGCCGATGTTAGCCTCCGGCCATTGCTCCCACCATGCACCGATCTGCTCCGGGTCGGTCGTGCAGTCATGCACGCCGTGCGCGGTGAGCGGCACCTTGCCGCCAGGCCGCAACGGGATCACCGGCCAGTCGGCCAGGGCATAGCGCAGCGCACAGCCGGTCAGGTTGTAGCAGAGACGAGTGTCCATGTGGAACCTCCTTTCAGTGGTGGAACTACGAAGCGAACAGCGACAGTTGAACAGCCCC
>JAAEKA010000371.1 GCA_014155705.1 Anaerolineae bacterium clx_CAG2
CGCTCTTTGACTCGATCAAGGATCTGGAGAACATCAAGGTCCGGGGAGCAATCCTGGACGGCCAGATTCTCGACGCCGAAGGCGCCTGGCGTAACCTGCAACACGTCATGCGTTACCCGGCAAGACGGGAGTCGTGTGCGGGATTCCGGGTTACGTGTTACTGGTTATGAGTTACGCCCTGTCCATACGCCCGATCCAGCACCTCCACCGTATGCCACATGGGCAGCGGACGGCCGAGGCGCTCCAGATGGGCGGCGATCTGGGTGAAAGAAGCAAAAAAGATAATCGATACGACAGCAAGAATCAGCATGGGTAAATGTCTCTGGGGTGGAATTTGTCACAACACATTGTACGCTGTGGCCCGTTACAGCCCAAACCGGCGTCGCGCCGCGCAGGTTGCCGTTTTACCCGCCTGATGGTATCATACGATCTGTTTTTGCCAGCCTACTGCATCGCCCCGCCTGCCGGCAGAGCCTGCGGACGGGCAGCGATGGCTCTCATACTGCATTCTTCGGAGGTAAATCTAGTGGCAAACATCAACACCCACAAAGGCACTATCGGCATCCTGACCGGCGGCGGCGACGTGCCCGGACTTAACCCGGCCATCCGCGCCGTCACCATCCGCGCGCTGCGCGAGGGCTACCAGGTGATCGGCATCCGCCGCGGCTGGAAGGGCGCCATCGAGATCGTGCGCGAGAAAGACTATGACAACCGCGAGAATTTCCAGGTGCTGACGGAAGACGCAGTCAACCGCGCCGGCCGCACCGGCGGCACCTTCCTGCACTCCTCCCGCACCCGCCCCAGCACGGTCAAGGCCGACGACGTGCCCTTGCACCTGCGCGACAAGTACACAGAGAAGATGAACGACTTGACGCCTGAGGTGTTGGCCAACCTGGACTGGTTGGGCATCGACTACATGATCCCCATCGGCGGCGATGACACGTTGAGCTACGGCGTGCATCTGGCGCAGCAGGGCTTCAAGGTCGTGGCCATCCCCAAGACCATGGACAACGACGTGCCCGGCACCGACTACTGCATCGGCTTCAGCACCTGCGTCTCGCGCACCATTGCCCTGACCAACAACCTGCGCACCTCGGCCGGCTCGCATGAGCGCTTCCTGGTGCTGGAGGTCTTCGGACGCTACGCCGGCTTCACTGCCATGCTGCCCACCATGGCCGGCGCCGCTAACCGCTGCGTGATTCCCGAACATCGCTTTGACATCGAGTTGCTGACCGAGCTGCTGGTGTCCGATCGCAACCACAACCCCAGCAAGTACTCGATCGTTATGGTCTCCGAGGGCGCTATGTTTTCAGGCGGCGAGATGATCTTCCAAAGCCAAACCACCGACGCCTACGGCCACAAAAAGCTGGGCGGCATTGGCGACCTGATCTCGCAGGAGCTGCAGAGTCGCTCGGCCCAGTACAACAATGGTAAGCCGATCAACGTCATCAACCAACGGCTGGGCTACATGGTGCGCGGCGGCGACCCCGATGCCATCGACTCCATCGTGCCCATGGCCTACGGCAATCTGGCGCTGGACCTGATTCTGGGCGGCATGCACGGCCGCCTGGTGGTGCTCAAGAACGGCCGCTACGACGACGTGCCGATCGAGGTGGTCACCAGCAGCAAGAAGGTAGTGGACATCGACCGCTTCTACAACACCGAGCGCTATCGCCCTCACTACCGCAAGTTTGCCATGAAGCCGCTGTTCATCATGACCAGCGAGACGTAACGAATCCGGCCGGAACGCTACTGACAGCAGGGGCAGGCGCCATGCCTGCCCCTGCTTTTTTCAGTCCGGACCCACATCAGGTACGACAATTCCAAATTTGAACTCTGCCAACGCTAAGTCGAGCCTTCAGGCGGGTAAGCGCGCCTGATTCGCACCGGCAAATCCGGCTGAAGCCTCGACTCCGTGCAAGATTCGGAATTGCTCCTCAGGTGGCGGCGCCGTGATGGTGGGCGTAGTTGGGTGAGAGATGCAGCAGATGGCGCCGGATCAGGGGCCGCAGGGCGATCACTGCCTGCCGTTTGAGTCCCAGAGCCGCCTTGACATCGACCACGTAGTTCTGCAAGGTGAAGCGCTGGAAGCGCAGCATCCGCTGGCTCTCGACCGTGTCCAGCCAGTCGGTGCTGAAAGGCTCTGTGCTGAAAGCCCAGTCGGGCAGCATGCCCACGCCGAAGGCATCCAACACCTGCCTGGCCATGTCGCGATACAACAGTTGGCAGGCTGGCCCGCCTCCGATCAGCCAGGTATTGCCCCAGGCCCCTTCGGTCTGCAATGTGTTAGCCAGGGCCAACGCCACGTCGCGGCCATGCACGTACTCGATGCGATTGTCCAGCGGCACATCGAACACGCCCGCATCGACGATCAACCGGATGGGCATGGAGGCGCCCAGGCGCAGGATCGCCCAACGCAGGCCTGAACGCTTGACCATCTCCTCGCACATCACCTTGTGCCTGGCGTAATGCTCCACCGGCGCAACGGGATCGCTCACGCGCCGCGGCGGGGGCAAGTGGTGCGTGCGGCCGTAGACGTGCAGCGAAGAGGTGAAGACGAAACCGGGAAGCTGCGGACTGGCCTGAGCCGCCGCCAGCAGATTCTGCGTGCCGTCCACATTGACCTCGTGGGCAAAGTCGGGGCGATCCTCGCTGTTGACGCCCGTCATGGACAGCTTGGGCAGCACAAAAGCCAGATGAACGACGGCCTCCTGGTCACGCACGGCCGCCATCACCTCGGCCGGCCGGCGCAGGTCGCCCCCAAGTCACCTCGAAGCGACCGGCAGTCTGTCTGGCGCGTCGCTGATTTTCTTTGCTGGGCACATCGAAGCAGCGCACGGTGTGGCCCTGCGCCAGCAGTTCTCGCAGAGTGTGCAGGCCGATGTTGCCAAACGCGCCTGTGAGCAAGACTCTCATGGATCTCTCCTGCTTTCTTTACTGCTCAGGCAGGGGTAGAGAAACCGGGTTTTTGTCGCAGAAACAGCTATCATGGCGTCAAGGGTCGCGTCTGCGAGCTCAAGGTTCATGGCCGCACGAGAAAAACCCGGTTTCTGACCGACCGGCTGTGCAGTTACCTGCTGTCATAAAATGGGGGGCGGGCGTTTGGGCGTGATGCTATGCACCGTCACGCCGCCTCAGTATCCGCCGCCTGCGTTTCGACCAAGCCATGCAACAACATGTCCATGCCGGCCTGGGCCGACTGCTGCCAGTCGCTGCCGGCCGGATCAAGCGCGCTCTGTAGAACCATGCCCACGGCCATAGAGACGATAGCACGCGCCACGCTGTCGGGATCGCACGGTCGCAGCGAGCCCTCGGCGATGCCCGCCCGGACAATACCGGTCAGCAAGGCATGGTAACGCCGAAAGGGCGCCATCGTCGCCTGCCAGATCAACTCGTCGCGCGCGGCCTGGCGCCAGAACTCCAAAAACATGGGCAGCCGGCCGCTCGCATCGCGAAAAACCTGCTGCAAGAGGGCGACCATGGCCTGTAAGCTCTGCGGCGCCGTAGCAGCAGGCATGCGCAGCCCCGCTGCCTGGCCATCCAGCGCCTCCAGCCACTGATCCAGCAAGGCCACGAACAACGCCTGCTTGCTGGCGAAATGATGGTAGAACGCGCCCTTGCTGACGCCGGCCTGCTGGCAGATCTGCGCCACACCTGTGGCGTCATAGCCCTGTTCTGAGAAACATGTTAACGCAGCAGCGAGCAGGCGGCTGCGGGTGACTTCACTGCGCTGTTGGGACGTCATCGCAAACCTCCAAAAACATTCCAACCGGTCGGTATTTTATTGTATACAAAACAACGGGTTTGACAAACTCGACAAAGGGGTTACCATTAACAGACAGAAATCCAAACTTCAGCAGCCGGGGCGATGAAGCGCCTCGCCGCCATCCCATGATCAATCTCCTGACCACCCTCGCCCAGCGACTCTGGCCCGACTTCGATCAGTTGACGGGACGCAACCGCGTGCGCCTTCTGGGGGATCTCACGCTCAGTCTCCTGGGGCTGCCGCTCCTGGTCGGCAGCCTGTTGTGGTTGGTCGCAGTCACCGACATGACGATTGTGCGCACCCAATGGCCGGCCGCACTGCTGATCCTCGCCACCGGCTACACCCTGTCCAATCTCAACTTCTTCCAGGTCATCGGCCTGCGAGCCGGGGAGTACAGCTTCAACAGCACCAGCCTGATGCCGGCGCTGTTTATCTCGGCCCTGCTGCTCTTCGGTCCGGCCACGATCTGGCTCTTCCTGGGACTGATGCTGCTGGATTATCTGCCCGTCGCGCGACGGGCGCATACAGCCTTGCAGCGCTGGAGCGTGGTTCGCAACCTGCAGTTCAACGCATGGACCGTGGCCTTGAGCTCTCTGTTGGCGCTGGCAGTGTATCAGCGAGCTGGCGGCGTCATACCGCTGCCAGACCTGGGACTCGAGTCGACAGCGCCGGCTGTGCTGGCTGTGCTGGTCTCGCTCGGCGTCATCCTGCTCAGCCTCGCGTTAATGATCGGCGTACAGATGTGGCTGCTGTCGGCCTTTGGCGAGCGGCGCGAGCTGGTGCAGGGCAAGAGAACGATCGCTTTCTTTCTGCTCTCTGAGGTGTCCGCGTTTTTTGGCATCATGGCGGCTGCGCTCTACTCACAGAACGGGGTCGGCGCCTATATCTTCTTCATGATCGGTGTTATTCTGGTCAGCTCGTTGGCCCGCCGGCTCAGCCAGGCCGCTGTTACGGGCCAGCAGCGCTCGCGCGAGGTAACGCAACTGGAGCGGCTGGGCCGGGCCATTATCGCCTCGCCGCCCGACGCCTCATGCCTGCCTGATCTGCTGGCCGAGTACGTGCCGCAGATGTTCCCCTACCGCTCGGTGGAGGTTCGCCTCTTCCCCCGGCAAACCCTGCTGCACCTGCCGGTCACAGAGCCGCCGCTGCCCGAACCTATGTGGCGCTGGCTGGAGGACAACCCAGGCTACCGCGACATCGCAGCGCGGCAGACGCCGCCCTGGACCCAACAGCCGACGCATGAGCGCATCGTCGTCAGCCCCATCCTGGCCAGCGAGGAAGGAGATCCCTTGGGCGGCATCTGCCTGACCCAGGAGGACAACATCTACCTCAACCTGGCTATCGACCTGCAACCGGCTATACAGACGCTGGCTGCGCAGATCGCCTCTACCCTGCAAAGCGCGGAGGTCTATCGGCGCGATCTGGAGCATCAACGCGTCGCTCAGGAACTGGAGGTGGCTGGCCAGATCCAGGCCACCTTCTTGCCGTCCAGCCTGCCCACACTGCCCGGCTGGCAACTGGCCGCCGCCTTACAGCCCGCCCGTGAGACCTCAGGTGACTTCTACGATGCCTTCCCTCTGCCCAACGGCAAGCTGGGCCTGCTGGTGGCCGACGTCTCGGACAAAGGCATGGGCGCGGCGTTGGTCATGGCCCTTGCCCGCACGCTGCTGCGCACTTACGCCTACGAATACCACGGCCGGCCCGATTACGTGCTACGGGTCGCCAACCGCCGCATCCTGGCCGACACCCAATCAGGGCTGTTCGTCAGCGTCTTCTACGGCGTGATCGATCCCTACGCTGGCGCCTTGACCTATGCCAACGCCGGCCACAACCCGCCCTACCTGTTGCGCAACCACGGCTCGACCAGCACCGAGTTGCTCAAACGCACCGGGATGGTGCTGGGGGTGATGGAAGGGGTGGAATGGCAGGCCGAGACGGTGTCGTTTGCCCCTGGCGACATGCTGGTGGCTTACTCAGACGGCGTCAGCGATGCGTTGAGCGAAGCCGATGAGTTCTTTGGCGAAGAGCGACTGCGGGCCGTCGTCGAACAGCAGCGCGGCGCCACGGCCCAGGAAATGTTGGATGCCATCGTCGCGGCGCAGCGCAGCTTCGTCGGCAGCGGCCCCTGGTTCGACGATGCCACCTTGATGGTGCTCAGAAGAGATGAACCTACTTAGCCTACGCAGACCTTCGAGGTTTTCGGAAACCTCGAAGGTCTTGCAGACATCGGAGAGCAACTGTGTCCCACGATATCCTCACCCAAACCCACGATGCGGTGTTGCGCATCCAGATCAACCGGCCTGACAAGAAGAACGCGCTGACCCTGGCGATGTACGAGGCCATGACCGCCGCGCTGCTGGCGGCCGAGGCCGATCCGGCTGTGCGCGTGATTCTCTTCGCCGGCGCGGACAGTTGCTTCACCGCCGGCAACGATCTGGCCGACTTCCTCAACAGCCCGCCCGGCGGCGAGGATAGCCCGGTCTTCCGCTTCCTCAAGACGCTCATCGCGGCGCAGAAGCCGGTGCTGGCCGCGGTGCATGGTGTGGCCGTGGGCATCGGGACCACTATGCTGCTGCACTGCGATCTGGTCTACGCCGGCCCCAGCGCGCGCTTCCAGACGCCCTTCGTCAACCTGGGGCTGACCCCCGAGGCTGCATCCAGCCTCCTCCTGCCGCAGTTGATGGGTCACCGCCGTGCGGCCGAGTTACTCTTGCTGGGCGAGACCTTCGACGCCGAGACCGCGCTGGCTGTGGGCCTGATCAACGGGCTGCGCGCCGACAGCGAGCTGGACGCCTACGTCCTGCACAAGGCCGATATCCTGGCTGCCAAGCCCCCCACGGCCGTGCGCCTGAGCAAGCAATTGATGAAGCGCTGGCCTGCGGCCGCGGTACAACAGGCCATGGGCCAGGAAGGCGATATCTTCATCGCCCGTCTGCACTCCTCCGAGGCCAGGGAGGCCATGACCGCTTTCTTCGAGCGCCGGCAGCCGGATTTCTCGCGCGTGGTGGATGATGCGTTGTAGCGAGAAACGTGAAGTAGCTAATACACCTCGTCGTGACTACCGACATTGACGAGGATGATCTCGCGCTCGCGTATTTCCAGTTCCAGAGTGATGCGGTATTGCAGGGTAATGGAGACCGAGTGCAGTCCGGCCAGGCGCCCTTCCAGCCCGTGCAAGCGCAGGGCGGGATGGAACGGATCTTGTTCCAAAAGGGACAGCGTCTTGCGATAGCGATCGAGTAAGTCAGGATGACGTTTGAGGAAACGCTTCTCGATTTTCTCATAACTCCCGGTGAAGATCAGCTCATAGGGCATCGGACAGTTCACCCTCGATACGCGCGATGTGTTCATCGGCGCTCTCACGGCGGTAGCGGCCGGCCGCCAAGTCAGCGTGCGTCTGCGCCCAGGCAGCCATGATCTCACACTCGCGCAGGAAGTCGTAATGAGCGATGTCCATGACCACGTAGCGCGGCTTGCCTCGCACGCTGATTACCACCTCCTGGGCGTCCTGTAACAGGCGTTCGATGTCGGAGACACCCTTGGTCTTGAGATCATTAGCGGTCAATACAGTCATCAGTCACCTCGTGTTTTCAACAGACGGATTAGCGGACGATTGATAGCACGATTTTACGCTGATTTGCCGTACTGTCAAGCGTGCGAAAACCCAGGATTTCCCGTTCCTGCTGCGCCTCGCTGAAGGAGACCATGCCGGGGAACGCCTTCAGCCTCCCCCTGGCGCGGACATGCCCTGGTCCCGGTTGAACCGGCCAGGGCATGTCCGTTTGATCGACAGGCTGCGCTATGCTGGCGCCGCCGCCATCTGCTTGTAGCCATTCCCGCCCGGCGATGGCGGCCCGGCGGCGGTCAGGGCGTCGATCTCGGCCTGACGGCGGAACTGACTCATGTAGAGCTGGTAGTAGAAGCCCCGCTGCGCCAGCAGATCCTCGTGCCGGCCGCGCTCGACGATGCGGCCCTGGTCCAGCACCAGCACCTCGTCAGCGTTGCGGATGGTGCTCAGGCGGTGGGCGATGACGAAGCTGGTGCGCCCCTTGAGCAACTCGTTCAGCGCCTTCTGGATCAGCCGCTCGGTGCGCGTGTCCACGCTGGAGGTGGCCTCGTCCAGGATCAGGATGGCCGGGTTGGCCACAGCCGCGCGCGCGATGCTGATCAACTGGCGCTGGCCCTGGCTCAACCCGCTGCCCCGCTCGCCCAGGACGGTGTTGTAGCCGTCGGACAGGCGCTCGACGAAGGTGTCGACGCTGGCCAGCCTGGCCGCAGCGATCACCTCTTCATCAGTCGCGTCGGGCCGGCCAAAGCGGATGTTCTCCATCACCGTGGTGCTGAAGAGGAAGGAATCCTGCAGGACGATGCCGATCTGGTGGCGCAGCGATTCGGCAGTCACGTCGCGCACGTCGATGCCGTCGATCAGCAGCTCCCCGCTGGATACGTCCCAGAAGCGCGGGATCAGGTTGATGATCGTCGTCTTGCCCGCGCCGGTGGGGCCGACGATGGCGATGGTCTTGCCCGGCTCGGCCGTGAAGCTGATGCCGTTGAGCACCGACACGTCCTTCTTGTACTCGGCGTGGACATCCTTGAACTCGACCTTGCCGACGATGGGCGGCATGGCCTGCGCGTTTGGTGCATCCTGCACCGACGGCACCTCGTCCATCAGGCCGAAAATGCGCTCCATGCCGGCGATGGCGTTCTGGATGTTGGTCCACAGGATGGCAATCTGCTGGATCGGCTGGTTGAAGCGCTGCACATAGGTGATGAAAGTGATCACCAGGCCGACCGAGACCGTCGTGCCGAACAGCGTCTGGTTGCGCAGCAGCGCCAGGCCGCCCACGGCTGCCACGATGGCCAGCGCGGCGTAGCCCAGCGCCTCGAGCGCAGGGGCCAGCGCGCTGGTATAGCTCACGGCCTTGACGTTGGCGTCGCGGTTGGCGGCGTTGGTGACCATGAACTGCTCCATGTTCTCCTGCTCGCGGCCAAAGGCCTGCACCTCGCGCACCGACGAGATGCTCTCTTGCAGCTCGGCGTTGACGTTGCCCAGGTCCTGGCGGGCCTTGCGAAAGGCCTTGCGCGCCTGGTTGGACAGCCAGAAGGTCACCAGCAGCATGGCGGGCACAGCGATCAGGCTGATCAGGGCGTAGGGCACGCTCAAGGTCAGCATGGTATAGCCGATCCAGACCAGCAGCAGCGCGCCGCCGATCACCTGCAAGAGGGCGAAGTTGATGGCCTGCGAGATGGTCTCGGTGTCGTTGGTGATGCGGCTCATCAGGTCGCCGGCCTCATGCTCGGCGTAGTAGCCCAGCGAAAGGCGGTGCAACTGGTCAAAGAGATCGTTGCGCAGGTTGCGCAGCACGTGCTGGCCCGACCAGGTCATCAGGTAGAACTGCAGGCCGGTCGACAAGGAGATGAAGACGTAGAGCGCCAGAATCAGGAGCGCCATGCGTCCCAGCCCGGCCAGCCGCTGCTCGGTCGTCAACCTGGTGGGGTCGCTCTCTAACGTGCAGCGCGACTGACCGGCCTGCTGGGCGCCGTCGCCCAGGAAAGAGGGCATGCCCGCGCCCAGTTCACCCGTCGTCGCGGGCGACACCGTGATCAGATAGCAGTCCACGGTCGCGCCCAGCAGCTCCGGTATCTTGACCTGCGCCCAGGTCGAGATGATCAATAAGGTCGCCACGACCAGCAAGACCAGCCAATAAGGTTTGAAGTAACGGCCCAGACGCCCAAGGGTCTGCCGCGTGTTCTTAGGCTTGAGATTGTCCTGGCCCATCAAGCGGGCCATACCACTGGGTCCACCAAACATCAGGCCACCTCCTCCTCGAGTTCCACGTCGCTCACCAACTGTGAGGTGTAGATCTCGGCATAGAGCTCGCTGCTCTCCATCAGATCGGCGTGTTTCCCGCGGGCGACGACGCGGCCCTTGTCCAGCACCAGGATCTGGTCGGCGTGCATGACCGTGCTGATGCGCTGGGCGATGACGAAGCTGGTGCGGCCTTGCATCAACTGGTCCAGCGCCTTCTGGATGTGGTACTCAGTCTCCAGGTCCACCGCGCTGGTCGAGTCGTCCAGGATCAGGATGTGGGGGTCCATCAGTACGGCGCGGGCGATCGCCATGCGCTGCTTCTGGCCGCCGCTGAGGGTCGTCCCGCGCTCACCCACCGGAGTGTCATAGCCCTGCGGGAAGGAGAGGATGAAGTCGTGGGCTGCGGCAGCTTTGGCGGCAGCCTCGATCTCTTCCTGCGAGGCGTTAGGCTTGCCGAAGGCGATATTATCGCGGATCGTGCCGCTGAACAAGGTTGTCTCTTGCAGCACGATGCCGATCTGGGAACGCAACGACTCCAGCGTCACGTCGCGCAGGTCGTGGCCGTCGATCAGCACGCGGCCCTCGCTGGGGTCATAAAAGCGCGGGATCAAGTTGATGATCGTGGTCTTGCCGGAGCCGGTCGCGCCCAGCAGGGCCACGGTCTGGCCCGGCTCGGCCTCGAAGCTGACCTCAGACAACACCGGATCGCCGCCGCCGAAGTAGCGGAAGGTGACGTTGTCGAAGCCGACCCGACCCTGCACGGCCGGCAAGGCCACCGCGTCGGGCTTGTCCTCTACATCGCTCTTGGCGTCGAGGATCTCGAAGATGCGGCCGGCCGAGGCCGAGGCTTGCGACATCTGCGAGATGATGAAGCCGAGCTGGGCCAGCGGGAAGAAGATAAAGATCAGGTAGAGACTGAACTCCTGGTACTGCCCCAGCGTCAGCGTGTTGTTGATGATCTGGCGGCCGCCGAAGTAGAGCACCAGCGCCTGGCCCACGTTGGCGATCAGGAAAACCAGCGGGAAGAGAAAGGAGAAGACGCGGGCCACGGCGATCTGCTGCTTCATCAGATCGTCGGCCGCGACGCCGAACTTCTGCTCTTCACTCTTCTCGCGGGTGAAGGCCTTGACCACCTTGATGCCGGCCAGATTCTCCTGCAAGACCGTGTTTAAGGCCGAGATACGTTGTTGCACCTTGACGAAGAGAGGCTGGCTGACCGCGCCGAAGACCATGAAGATGATCAAAGCCAGCGGCAGGATCGGCAGCACCACCAGGGTCAACTGGGGATTGGTGGTCAGGAGGATGATCAATGTGCCCACCAATAGCACGAAGGCGCCGACGGCCTGCAGCAGGCCCTGGCCGATAAACAAGCGCACCTTTTCCACATCGTCGGTGGCCCGGATCATCAACTGGCCCGTCTGGTTGCGGTCGTGGTAAGAAAAGGAAAGCTTAGAGATCTTGGAGAACAGGTCGTTGCGCATGTCGAAGGCGATGCCCTGCGAGTTGCGCTCGGCCAGGTAGGTATACAGGAACGCGAACACGCCGCGCACCGCTGCAAAGATAACAATCGCGATGGCGGCCGTGAGCAGCATGCGCTCGGCGTTGGCGTACAGATTGGCCAGCGCTTCCGGCGTATAGCCCAGTTGCTCGAACAGCAGCGGCAGGAATTCCTGCGGCACCTTGTCCAGATTCGGCACCACGTTCTGGGCGATGACGCCGCCGGTAATGGCGTCGATCAGATTGCCCAGCAGCTTTGGGACGGCCAACTGCGACAACACGGCGATCACCAGAAAGGCGTATGGCAACAGCGCCTGCCCGCGGTAATTGGCCAGGTAACGAATGGCCCGCCCCAGAGCGCCGCGGTTCATGCCGCGGCGCCCGCGTGCGGGTGGTTGGGTTTGTGCTTGCAAAGTCGATGCTCCTTTCGACATCAATTAAGCGGTCGCTGCGCCAGCCTCATGGGCCTGGCTGTACGGGTCAAGGCGAATAGCAGCGCTGGTCAGGGCATCCAGGGCAGCGACGATCGTGTCCTGCTCCTCTGGCGACAGCACAGTGGTCAGCTCGGCCATCCAGCGCACGCGCGCTTCGATGCTCTCCTCCATCAGCTCCCGGCCGGCAGGCGACAGGGCAATCTGCTTGGCGCGACGGTCGTTGGGATCCTCGCTGCGCTCCAGCAGCCCCTGCTGCACCAGGCGCTCGATCATCTGGCTGGCGGCCGCGCTGCTCACGTCCAGGTGGTCGGCGATGTCGGTTACGCCGCACTGGCCCCGGTAGTAGAGGCGGTAAAGCGCGCTGACCTGCGGCATCGAGAGGCCCGAGTTACGCATGAACGCGCTGAAGTCGCGCATCGAGCGCCCCATGAACACCTCAGTCCACTGCCTCAGCACATCGTTGAAATGGAAAGAACCTGTCATAGTTAACCATCCTGAAAAGTTAAGACAGATTAAATATTAAGCGTCCTTAGTATTTTTGTCAAGTAAGCAGCACTCCCCTTTTCTAAAGGAATGATCGCGAACACACGGACTGCGGACATTGCGCAGAACAGCAGACGATGATAAACTATAACTAACGCCTGCGAGCGCCCGCAAAGTGCAGACCGCTGCCCAAATCAACACCAGGAAACGCCGCCCATGACCGCTTCACAAGACCACAAACGTGTCAACGACATCTTGCTTGGCCCCATCGAACGGCCCGCCTTGCAGTGGCTGGCCGCCCACTCGCCGGCCTGGATGACCCCCGACAAGCTGACCGCCATCGGCACGGCCGGCGCGTTTCTGATCTTCTTCAGCTATCTGGCCACCCGCATCCATCCAGGCTTTCTCTGGCTGGCCAGCCTGGGTTTTCTGATCAACTGGTACGGCGACAGTCTGGATGGCACGCTGGCCCGCTACCGCAAGATCCAGCGCCCCAAGTACGGCTTCTTCATCGACCACACGGTGGACGCCTTCACCGAAACGCTGATTGTGCTCGGATTGGGCCTTTCGATCTACGTCACCTTCAGCGTGGCCTCGCTGGCGCTGATTGGCTATCTGATGCTGTCGGTCTTCGTCTACGTTCGCACCTTTGTCGACGGCGTCTTCCAGATTTCCTACGGCAAGCTGGGTCCGACCGAGGTGCGGGTGATCATCGTGGCGCTCAACACAGCCATGTTCTTCTTTGGCGTGCGCACCATCACCCTGCCCTTTGGCCAATTTACGGTCTACGACATCCCGGTGGCGCTCATCGCCCTGATCCTGTTCGCGATCTTCGTGGGGTCCACCTGGACCAAGGCGCGCGAGCTGGCAACCATTGACCGGCCGCCGCAACCCGGGCAGTCTCCCTGATAGGACGACATGGTGAAATGGCATGAATGAACTGTTGCAACTCTGGCAGCTTCCTGAGACCGACGAAACTTACATGCTGGCCGGCTGGCGGCAATGGGCCGACGCGGGCAACATGTCGTCGGGCCTGACCCGCTACCTGCTCGAGCTGACCGGCGCCACGCGCATCGGTCTGCTCAAGCCCACCAACTTCTATCTCTTCCAGGTGCCGGGCACCCATCATTTCCTGCGCCCTGATGTGGAGTTAGAGGAGGGTCTGGTCAAAGCCCATGAGACGCGCACCAATGAGTTCTACTACTGGCGCAGCGGCAAGAAGGGCATGGTTGCCTTCTTGGGCGACGAGCCGCACCTCAACGCCGAACTCTACGCCGACACCTGGCTGGACGCGGTCGAGAAGCTGGGCATCAAACGCGTGATCTGCCTGGGCGGCGTCTACGGCGCCATGCCCTACGACCGCGAGCGGGAAATTCACGCCGTCTACAGCCTGCCCAGGCTCAAGGCTGAACTGGACAGCTACGCGCTCAAGTACAGCAACTACGAGGGCGGCTCCACCATCGGCACCTACCTTGCCTACCGGGCCGGGCAGCGCGGCATCGAGTTGATCGACCTGTATGCTTTCGTTCCCGCCTACGACTTCTCGCAGATCTCCAACCAGGTGCAGGGACTGCGCATCGACAGCGACTTCCAGGCCTGGTTCGATGTCATGCGCCGCGTCAGACACATGCTCGATTTGGAGCTTGACCTGAGCGACCTGGAAGTGCGCAGCCTGGAGTTGGCGTCGTCCATGGAAGCCAGGGTCGAAGAGGTCAGCCGCAAGTACCCGAAACTCAAGGTCAAGGAATTCATGCAGCAGTTGACCGACGCCTTTGAGGAGCTGCCCTTCATGCCGCTGGACGATCTGTGGGCGCGCGAGCTGGGCGACCTGCTGGACGACCTGGGGGAATAACAGGCGCAGGCAAATAGCCCGCGCAGGCCATCGAAGCACGGTGTAACAGCGCTTGCCACACGACGTCGGGCGGAATTGCCTCCTTTGAGAGCCGCGTAACATAATTTGGCGTTGATCTGCGATAGCGTTACACTTGCTGGCTAAAGAGAGATTTCACAAAAATTACGTCCTGGGCCTGGCCAACAGGCCCCTTGATCCAACTATGCACCCGTTTGACAGCTCAGTCGTCGACACATCCAACCGCGACAGCGGCCACAGTCTGGCCGCCTTTTTCGATGCTGCCATCGCTGCGCGGCTTCCCGTCGCGCTTTGGCGCCAGCCAGGCCATACGACCGGTCACGCGGTGGTCGATCTCGGCAGCCCAACTCAGTCCGCAGCCATCGATTTTCAGTCGGCCGAGCCTGCTTTTGTCTTTTCTCCCTTCTTCAGCGAGGAAGGCAAACAGCCGCTGCGCATCCGGGCCGATGTCCTGTTGCACGGCGACGATCTGCATGTGCGGCAAGAGCTGTGGAACGGCCAGCGCCAGCGCTACGAGACGTTTTTGGCGGCTTACCAGGCCGCGCTGGCAGGCAGGCCGCTGGCCGCGCCGCGTTGGCATGCCCCTTCCCAGCCCAGCGCACCTCACAGTAGCGATTATGTCGAATACTGCCGCCTGGTGAATTCAGCGATCGACTTCATCGTCGACAGCGGCATCAAGAAAGTGGTGGTCTCGCGCACTGCCACGGCAGCGCTGCCGGCCGGCTTCGATCCGGTCACAACCTTCCTGGCCCTGTGCCAACGCTACCCGGCGGCCTTCGTCTCGCTGGTGGCCATACCAGACGTGGGCACGTGGATCGGCGCCAGCCCCGAGTTGCTGGTATCCACCGACAGCCATGCGCTGCACACCATGGCTCTGGCCGGCACGCAGGCCCGGCTGGCTGGCCGGGCGCTGGCGGCTGTGCGCTGGAGTCCCAAAGAAATCGAGGAGCAGGCGCTGGTCAGCGACTATATCCGCGACTTTTTTGGCCGGGCCGGCGCAGGCATCGTCCATGAGACAGGTCCGCGCACAGTGGCGGCGGGCAACGTAGTCCACCTCCAGACCGATTTTCGCGTCGAGCTACCTCAATACGAGTTGATGGCGCTGGCCAACAGGGTGCTGCACGAGCTACATCCCACTTCTGCGGTCTGCGGCATGCCCAAGGACAAGGCGCTGGCCTTTATCCTGCGGCACGAGGGCTACGATCGCAGCTTCTACAGCGGCTATCTGGGACCCGTGCATATTGACGGCCAGTCACAACTTTACGTCAACCTGCGCTGCATGCAACTGGGGCAGGATGTCGCCTTCCTCTACGTAGGCGGCGGCGTGACGGCCGACTCCAGCCCCGACGACGAGTGGTGTGAGACCGAGTTGAAGGCTGGCACCTTGCTGGCTGTGCTGCAAGCTGGGACAGACGCCCCCAACGGACGCCTGCCAATGCTCGCCTCTTCTCTCGCGTAGCCCACCGTGAGCCACGCCATGACCGCCCGCGACCCCGCCCTTCTCGGCCGCTCCTCTGTGCTGCGAGCGGCCACCCAGCTTTGTGTTGACCAGGGGCTGACCGATTTCATCGTCGCTCCTGGCTCCCGCTCCGCCCCCCTCACAGCGGCTCTTGCCCGCCAGCCAGGACTCGACTGCCGCGTGGTCTACGCCGAGCGCGCGGCCGGCTACCTCGCCCTGGGACTGGCCCAGCAGAGCGGCCGGCCGGTAGGGCTGGTCTGCACGTCGGGCACAGCAGCCGTCAACCTGGCCCCTGCCGTAGTGGAAGCCTTCTACCAGGGGATTCCGCTGCTGGTACTGACCGCCGACCGGCCACCAGAGTGGATCGATCAACAGGATAACCAGGCCATTCGCCAGCGGGGGCTCTACCAGCCGCATGTGCGCGCCAGCTACGAGCTGCCGGAAGACCTGAGCCACCCAGACGCCGTTTGGCACGCCATCAGGATTTTCAACGAAGCCATCGAGCGCGCTCGTAATCCCCTGCCTGGCCCCGTGCATGTCAACGTGCCTCTGCGTGAGCCGCTTTATCCGGACGATCCGACCCTGCCCGCTGAGTCGCCTCCGACGATACCCGCCAAACGCATCGCCGTGCTGCCCTCGACGCCGCAGTTGACAGCGCCCGCCTGGCATGATCTGCTGGCGGCCTGGCGTGTGGCTACGCGCAAATTAATCATCGCGGGCATGCACGCTCCCGACGAGAGGCTGCGCCAGGCGCTGCACAGCCTCGGCCAGCGACCGGACGTGGCCGTGATCGCCGACATCACCGCCAACCTGTTCCCCGACGGCACCCCTCTGCACCATGGCGCCGCGATCCTGGGCGCGAGCCAAAAGCAAACGCTGCGCGCCGTGCAACCGGACCTCGTGGTCAGTTTCGGCGGGCCCGTGACCTCGAAATACATCAAGCAGTTCATGCGCAGCCACGCGCCCCAGGCGCATTGGCGCGTCCAGCCGGCCGGCGTGGCGCCTGACACGTACCAGACCCTGACCCACGTCGTGCCGATGCAGCCGGCCGATTTCTTCGGCGAGTTGTCGCAGCGGACCAGCGGCGCG
>JAAEKA010000372.1 GCA_014155705.1 Anaerolineae bacterium clx_CAG2
AAGCAGCCAAAGTTATCGGCGAACAGCATGGGGGCCGGTTGCCGGCCGAGCGCGGGGCGCTGCTGGCTCTGCCCGGCATTGGCCGCTATACGGCCGGCGCGGTCCTGAGCATCGCCTTCGGCCGGCGCGCGGCTGTGTTGGATGGCAACGTCAAACGCGTGCTGGCGCGGGTCTACGATGTGGCGGAGGAGATCGGCAAGTCCAGCACCGAGACGCACCTGTGGCATTTGGCCGAGGGGCTGGTGGAGGCAGTCGAGCCGCAACAGGCCGGCCCGCTGAACGAGGCGCTGATGGATCTGGGGGCGACCGTATGCCTGCCCCAGCGGCCACGCTGCCTGGTCTGTCCGCTGTATGCTGCGTGCCTGGCGAGGCAGCGCGGCACGCAGGAGGAGCGACCGGCGCGCACAGCCCGCAAGCCGCTGCCGCACTTCGACGTCACAGCGGCCGTGCTGCGCCGGCCCGGCCAGCCTGAGCAGTTCCTGATCGCCCGGCGACCGCCGGAGGGCATGTTGGGTGGGCTGTGGGAGTTTCCTGGCGGCAAGCGTCACGAAGGCGAGACCTTGCCCGACTGCCTGCAGCGCGAGATGCAAGAGGAACTGGCCGTGGAGGTGGAGGTCGGCGAGCCGGTGGCGGTGGTGAAACACGCCTACACCCACTTTCGCATCACCCTCCATGCCTTTGAGTGCCAACTGCTGGCAGGCCAGCCGCAGCCCATCGGCGTGGCAGACTGGCGTTGGGTGACCGTGGATGATTTGATCTCCTATCCGTTCGCGGTGACGGACCAGAAGATCATCGTCGCGCTGGTGAAAGGCCGACCCGGCGCGAGGTGAGACACAAGAAACGCTGGCGCCGCAATTGGGGGGAGAAACGACGCAGAGAACGATGCCAACTGCGACGCCAGACATATACAAAGATCTGAGCCGCCCAGGGGACGGTGGAAGCTTCGATGACAGCAGCTCAGGCCTCAGTATCAGGGTTGTTGGGGACGAGATGCCTCGGCTGGCAACTCGTGAATGGCCGGCCGCGCCACGCAACCGTACGATTTCAGACAGGTGACAAACGTCGTTTTTCAGTGGGACTAATTTGATTCATCGGCACTCGGTCGGGCATCGATGCCAGCGCTTGCACCTTCTCCATCCATCTTGATGTGATCCTGGTCAAATCGGTTACGGGGTGATCACCCACGCTATTCCCACGCTCACTATCATTCACCCGCGCGATGAGTTTCGTCACATTTATTGCGATCAAGTCTCACTGCAATTATCGCAGAAGTGTTGCATTCTGTCAACTGTCTATTCTTAAAAAAGCCAGTTCCTGGTGCGACTCGGCGCCATATCTCACTGGTCCCGCAGCGCGTAGCGCACTACGACCGGGCCATGGCGGGTCGCGACGCCTGCCAGGTCTACATCCTCGATCCAGTACCAGTAAGTGGCGCCATTTTCCACCTTGTCGTCATGCCAGGCATAGCTGAAACCCTGGGCGCTGCCAGGACCCTGCGAGGGCACGGAGGCCAATGGTTCAGGCGCGGCGTCAGGTCCGGCGCTGCGCAGCAGCGTGAAACTCTGGTTGGTTAGCTCGCTGGTGGTTTCCCAGGTCAGCAACACATGGCCGGGCTGGGCCTGCGCCGCAAAGTTGGCCAAGGCGACAGCCAAGGGTGGAGGGCTATCGCTATCCCGTAGCGTGAATGGGGAATAATTGCTCACTCCTTCGCCGGTGACGAACAGGGCTTCGCCGCAGGACCCGCAAGTGCCCTGCAACGGTCCTTCCCAGGTCACACCGTTCCAGTGATAGGGCGCAGGAGCGCTAACGCCGGCGGCTTCGCTGGCGTTATAGTAGAAGGTGACGTTGGATGAGACGGCTGTCGTCGGGGTGATGTCGTAGCAGCGCCGCACAGCCGCGCTGCCTGTTCCACACACCTGCTCGCCTGAAACGGCGACCGTTGTGTTGCCCATGGCGGCGGATGGCGCAATGTCCACACCCCAGTAGCGCGTGCTATCCCCTGCGGCGTTCTTAAGACGCAGGAACTCGACGACGTCAGCCGTGATGGTCCTGCTCTGCCTGAGCGTTCCGCGGTTGGTGACTGTTCCTTCGGCGGTCAGGCTGTAGGTCGCCAGGTCCAGCGTCGCTCCTGGCTGAGTGAGCAGCGCGCCATCCACGGCCAGATTGCTGTTCAGCTCAGCTCTGAAGGTATCGCTGCCGCTGCCGACTTGCAGGTTGTTGAGCTTCTGACCCGCGGGCAGGGTAAGGGTTGCCAACTGATTGCCGGTCAGAACGACCGTGCTGCCGCCCGATGTAATCCTGGCTGCGTCCATCAATTCCAGGCTGCCATGTATCGTCACCGTGGCGCCGGTGACTTTGATCCGCGCATTTGGCTCCAGCAAGAGACTGCGCAGCTCGGCGCTGCCGCTGATGGTAGGAAAGCGCTTGCCGGCGGGCAAGGATGGAATGTTGGCGAAAGCGCCGGCCAACGGCGCTACACCGCCGCTCCAGTTGGCCGGATCGGTCCAGTCGGCGCCGGCGGCGCCGGTCCAAACGGCCACTTGCTGGCAGGCAGCCACCGCGGCGTCCAACTGCAAGCGCGGCTTGGTGTGTACACCACTGGATCGGCCATCGAGCACTGCCACACCTGTCTGTTCCAGGATCGTCTCGATCTGGTTGACGCTGAGTGCTGGATTGACGCTCTTGCAGAGTGCGAAAGCGCCGGCGACGTGAGGAGCCGCTGTCGACGTGCCGTTCATGTTGCCATAGCCGCCTCCGACGTAGGAAGAACTGATCGTGCGGCCCGGCGCCAACAGGTCAACCAGGTTATGCATGTTGTAGAGCACTTTGTCGGCCGGGGGGTTGTCCGTGTCGGTGATGGCGCCCACCGCGACCGCTGTAGAGATGCAGGCTGGCGCAGTGAGGGCGTTGCGGAATCCATCGTTGCCGGCTGCAACCACCGTCGCGATGCCCGCATTGCGCAGGTTGTCGATGGCTGTTTTGCGGCTGTCGGTGTCGCAGGCCTCGGTGTACTGCTGACTCCCCAAACTCATGTTGACCGAGGCCACCGAGCGGGCTGGCCGCAGGGTTGTATAGACGTACTCCAGGGCGCGCAACTGGTCCGAAAGGTAGCTCAGGACACAAGCGCCGCTGGGGCCGCAGTCGGTCGTGTTATTGAAGCGGGTATAGACCTGAATGGCGATGATGTCCGCGCCGCGCGCCACGCCGTCGAGCGTGCCGTCGCCGCCGGCAGCAATGCCGGCCACATGGGTGCCGTGTCCACAAAGCCCGGTTTCGCCGTTCCAGCAGGCTGGGTTGGCGCTATCCGCCTCGGCCGCGGCCACCCCGTATTGGACCGCGCCGCCATTGGGGCAGAGGGTGGTCTGTTCGGCTTGTCCGCCGCCGTTGGAGAAGCAGGCGCCGTCCACCAGACGGCCGGCAAAGAAGGGATGATCGGTGTCGATCCCCATATCCAGAATGACCACAGTTTGCCCGTTGCCGTCGATGCCGCTGGCCCAGACCAACGGCAGACCTATCAACTGGGTGCTGCTGGCCAGGGTCGGCGCGGCCGGCACATCCTCCTGGATGCTGGCTACCTGCGGCAGGCTGGCCAACGTTTGCAACGCCTTGGCGTCCACCCGCAGAGACAGGTAGGGGATCGTGGTGAAGGCGTTGCCCGCCTGCGCCTCCAGTCCCTCCAGCGCGTCCAGGACATTCTCTGTGGCGGCGGCGATAGCGGCCCGCTGCTCCAGCACAGTTTGCGGGCTGGAGGTCGGCGCTTCTGCAATGAACGGAACTGGCAGAGCGAGTTCGGCTAGCACCAGCAGGCTGCCCGCTTCACCCGCTTTCGCCAGCAGACTATCCAGCGACGACGCATCGCCGGTATTCATGGCGGGCAAATCAGCCGCAAATTCGGGCAGGTCGCTGAGAGTGCGATCATCAGCGAAGGCATGAGCTATCCGGGCGCTCCAACCTGAATAGCCAAGGCTCATGACAAGCAGGGCAACCAAGAAAACCTTGCCAAACACTTGTAGTTTCATCTGGTACGCTCCTTTGAGATGTGTCTGCGGCCCTGTGGGCGACGCCGTTCAAGCGTGATGACGTATCAGACATTGATACAATACTGGCTGCATCGTTCGATATTATCGAAAAAATGTCAATAGGATTTATATCGTGAATACGTCAACAATCAGGCAACAAAAAGACCTTCGAGGTTTCAGAAAACCTCGAAGGTCTCAGCCTCATGCTTTCGGGTAGCCGTCTAGGCGATCGCTTGTTCCATCCCCATCGGTTGCGCCTGGTCTTGCGCCTCGATCTGGGTGAAGACGGCCTCCACCTGTTCGGCCAGCCAATCGATTTGCTCACTGGTCACCACCAGCGGGGGAGCAAAGCGGATCACCGTGCCGTGGGTTTCCTTGCATAGCACGCCGCGTTCGGCCAGCGCCTCACAGAAGCGGCGCGCGCCGCCGGCCTCGTGCGTCACTTCCAGACCCACCAGCAAGCCGCGGCCGCGTACTTCTTTCACGTAGGGGCTTTCCAGGCGGCGCAGCCGCTCCATCAGGCGCTTGCCCTGTAGGGCCGAGTTCTCGACCAGCTTTTCGTCGACCAACACATTCAGGGCCTCGCGGGCCACGGCTGAACCCAGTGGGTTGCCGCCGAAGGTGCTGCCGTGGTCGCCCGGATTGAACAGACCCATGACCGGCCGGTCGGCCAGAATGGCTGATACAGGATATAAGCCGCCGGAAAGCGCCTTGCCCAGCACGACAATATCAGGACGCACGTTGTCATGTTGGCTGGCCAGCATCTTGCCCGTGCGGCCCAGCCCTACCTGGATTTCGTCAGCGATCAGCAGCATCTTTTCGCGCCGGCACAGCGTCTCGGCGAACTTGAGATAGCCGTCCGGCGGTACGTTGATGCCGTTTTCTCCCTGGATCGGCTCCACCAGGAAGGCCACTGTGTTGGGCGTCACCGCATCCACCAGCGCGTCCATGTCGCCGAAGGTGACGAATTTGAAGCCTGGTGTGAGTGGGCCGAAATGTTTGCGGTATTTGGGTTCGCTGGAGAAGCTGATGATCGTGGTGGTGCGGCCGTGGAAGTTGCCGCAGCAGACGATGATCTCCGCCTGGTCGTCGGGCACACCCTTGACCTCATAGCCCCATTTGCGCGCCAGCTTGACGGCTGCTTCGACGGCCTCTGCGCCCGAGTTCAGCGGCAACATCATATCGTAGCCCAGCATTTGGCACAATTGCTGACTGAAGGGGCCAAGCTGGTCGCTGCGAAAGGCACGCGAGGACAAAGTCACATGCTGCGCCTGCTGCACCAACGCGTTGACCAGGCGGGGATGACAATGGCCCTGGCTGACTGCTGAGTACGCGCTGAGACAATCCAAATAGCGTTTGCCCTCTACGTCGTACATCCAAACACCCTCAGCCCGCTCGATGACCACATCCAGCGGGTGGTAGATGTTGCCAATGTAGGTGTTTTCCAGCTCGACGTACTTCTCTGTTGACATAGAAATCTCCTTTGATCCTGCGAATTAAAAACAGCCTGAGCACTGCGCCCAGGCTGCGATTTAAGCAGCCATGTGGTGTCCGTTCAGGGCGCCCTTGGCCTGACAAACGTCTGGTCGAATTCTACCACGGCTGATTGACTAATGCAACCCTGTGACCCGCAGCAACAGCACGTCGGAACCTGGACCATTTCGGAGCGGAGTTGAGCCAGGGTCGCGTTGAGGCTTCGGCCAGGCTCCGTGAGCGTGAACGGAGCGCGATGGCCCTCTGCTCGATAGATGCGCACGTGTGGTATACTCCGCTCCTGACAAATCTGCATGCAAAGAGAGGCGCAGCATGGACAAACCCCTACGATCGTACCAGGCGGCCGGCGGTGTGGTAGTCGATTCGCGCGGCCAGGTGTTGCTGATCGAGCGGACGGTTAACGGCGTACACGAGATTCGCCTGCCCAAGGGGCATATCGACCCTGGCGAGGCGCCTGAAGACGCGGCTCGCCGTGAGGTGTGCGAGGAAACCGGCTATTGCGATGTGCAGATCGTGCAGGACCTGGGCTGGGCGGCCATCTCGTTCGAGACGGCGCGGACGCGCGTGACGCGCGACGAACGTTACTATCTGATGGCGCTCGGCTCTGACCGCCGCCAGTCTCCCCGATTCCAGACGGCAGAGGAGGCGCTTTTCACCAACCGCTGGGCCAGCAGCTTCGATGATAACTTTGGCTGCTTTATGTAAATTCCTGGCCCGGCTGTAATAGCCCAACCCCTCCCATGCCTTGAGCACCTCATCCAAACTCGCCACAGCCAGCGCCTCCACCGTGGGGAAACGCTCCAGCCAGCGCTGCAAGTAGGGGATCACTGTGGCCACCTGCGTCTGTTGCAGCATGATCTCGCTGACCCAGACCGCGTAGGGATCGCGCGGCTCGGCGCGCCAGGGCAGATCGCGCAGGTACCCGGCGTCAATCCAGGCCAGGAGCGCGGCGGCGAAGGCCGAGGGGGAGTGGGAAAGCATGGGAAGGAGGGAAAAGAGGAGGGAAGTGGTTCGTAGTGACGACATCAGTCGTTTCCGAGGACCAGAACGACTGAAGTCGTCACTACAAACGCTCGCGGCTATTCCTTGTCGCCGTTGCCGTCATGCTTGCGCAAGCTGCGGGCGACCAGGGCGGTGGGAATCGCCACGGCCGCTGCCACGCCGGCGCCGAGGAGCGCCTTGTCCAACGTGCTGCGGCCGGAGAAGCCGCTGTTGTGGGCGGCGTCGCTGTGGCGGCGCTGGGCCGCCACCTCGGGCGCCTCGGTGAAGGCAGTCTTGAGGATCTCCAGCGACTGAGGAATCACCTCCATGCCCATACGCTCCAGCCGCACGCCTTCGTGGCCCACGTCGGCCCAGCCCAACTCATCGGGCTGCACCTGCTCCCAATTGGCGAAGAGCCGGCCCCATTCGCTCTGCAAGGCGTCGGCCATCATCTTCTCGCCCTTGAAGGGATACCAGTACATGTCGTGGTAGGCGACCGAAGCCAGGTAGGACCACGGCGCCAGCACCGTCTTGAGCGACCACTCGATGGGCGCCTTGAGCGGTCCCCAATAGATCTTGTGCTGCATCTGCGAGGCGAAGGTCATTTCCTTGAACGGCCCCTGGAAATGCCAGTTCTCGGCCGCCGCGTCCAGGTCGCCCACGATCTCGATTTCGTCGGGATCGCCGCATCCCAGCCCTAACTCGTGGGCCAGACGGATGTACTTGATGTCCAGGGGATTGAGGCCCATCAGCCTGGCCGCCATGGCGTCGATGGCCACCTGATCGCTGCTGGCCAGCAACACGTTCTTGACGTGGGGGTACATGCAGCGCGGGCCAGGGCCGTCGCCGGCAAAGGTGCCGTCCATCACCGCAAAGACGCCGCGGTGGATCTTCTGCTGGATCATCAGCAGGTCCACCAGGGTTTCGTGGATCACCGGATGGGTCCAGTGGCGCCGCTCGTTGAGCAGGCCGCCGAAAGCGTTCTTCATCGCGCCGGTGGTGGTGGTGAAAATGTGCGCCTTGATCGTCGGCAGGTGGATGATGTTCTCGCCGATGAAGCGCTTGGGGATGTAGAAGCCGTCTTTGTAGACCTCGTTCAGCACCAGGAACTTGTCGGCCAGGTCGCCCACCGCTTCGCGGATGTGGATCCACTCCTCGCCCTCGTAGAGGTGAACGTTGCGCAGGCCATGGGCTTCGACCACGTTGAGCTGCTTATTTTCCCGCTCGCCCAGGTGAGCGTCGATCACCACCGTGCGGTTGTGGCAGGCGTGCAGCAGATCCATGTCGTAGCCGTCCTGCTGCATGGCGCGGATCACGCCCTCCATCTGCCACGGTGTCGTAGAGGAGCCGGGGAAGAAGTAATGCCAGGAGATGTTGATCTTCAGGGCCGTGTCCGCGTCCTTGGCGATCACGTCCTGGTAGCCGGCCAGATTCATCAACCGGTGGTAGTCCGCCAGCACGGTGCGCGGAGAAGTGCGTAGAATGGCGACTTTGCTTTTTGTCATAGTCTATGTCCTTTCGTTTTCAGCCAGTTCAGGCAGGAATTGTACCACAGAACGGATGGATGCCAAGAGTCGGGCCACGAGGGCGCCCCCTCAAACCCGGATCACCGTCCGCACCCCACCCGCCCCATACTGCTCCAGCCGATCCAGCGCCGTGTTGATTGCGTCCGCGTCCAGCGGGATCACGTCCGTCACCACCGGCGCCAGATCCAGGCTGCCGCGGCGCACCAGCTCGGTCAGCAGGGGAATCTCGCTGGCCAGATGGTCGGAGCAGCCGATGATCTCGGCCTCGCGGCCGATGATCTCCTGGTAGGGATAGATCGACACCGGCTGATCGCCCAGGCCCACAGTCACGACGCGGCCTAAGGGCGCCAGGCTGGCGATGGCCGGCCGCAGCGTCGCAGAGACGCCCACGAAGTCCAGCGCCACATCCACGCCGCGGCCGCCGTTCAGGCGACGAATCTCGTCCGCGGTGGAGGACTGACAGTCCTGGTCAAGCGACGGAGTTGCTCTCTGCGCAGAAGGCGTTGTCGAGTCGACTCCAGGACTGTCAGTCCTGATCGCCCTAACCGCCACCGCGCCCAGCCGCTCCGCCAGCGCCAGCCGGCCCGCGTCCAGGTCTACGGCGAAGACGCGCAACGCGCCCATGGACCGCGCCAACTGGATAGCCGACATGCCCAGCCCGCCCGCGCCGAAGACGGCGACCGTCTCGCCGGCCGCCAATCGCCCCTTGCGCAGGGCATGGAAGGCCGTGGCCGACGAGCACATCATCACCGCGCCCTGCGCGAAGGGGATGGCGTCAGGTAGGGGAAAGACGCTGCGCGCCGGCGCGACAATGAACTCGGCGTAGCCGCCATTGCGCTGCTTGCCGATCATCTGGCCGCTGGCGCAAAACTGCTCCGTGCCCTGGTGACAGTAGACGCAATGGCCGCAGGTGGCCAGGTAATGCAGGCAGACCCGGTCGCCCGGCCGCCAGCCAACGACCGCCTCGCCCACCTGCGCCACCACACCGCTGACTTCGTGGCCCAGGGTCATGGGCAACGGCTGCACCGGCGATACCCCGGCGCGGTAGTGCGCGTCCGAATGACAGATGCCGGCTGCGCGCACCTGCACCAGCACATCCAACGGCCCCACAGCCGGCAGTGCAATCTCCTGCATCTCCAGTGGCCGCCCGACAGCGGTCAACCGTACAGCTTTCATGGTTGGTTGCATGATGTCTCCTGACTGGATCGGTGATCGGTGATCGGTGATCGGCCACTGTTTACCGTTTACCGTTTACTGGTTACCGCTCCTCGGCCCTCCCAACCCCGCCTTGCCTTCCTCGGTATTGCGGTAGACGCGCGAGGTGGGGTAGGCCAGGTCGATCCTGGGTTCAGTCTCGAAGGCGCGCAACACGTCTTCCCAGATTGCCTCCTCCATCTCGCGCGGCCGGCGGATCTCGCTCAGAAAGCGCATGGTTAGCTCGACGCCGTGGTCGATGGCTCGCGTGTAGACGCGCGGCTCGAAGGAGCCTTGCGCCACCATGTATTGCGTCACTGCCGCGCGCGTCTGGAGTTCGGCGTGGGGAGCCAGGTGCCCTGAATGGCGCTGGACGGCGTCGTTCAGGATCTGCTTGGCCCGCTGCCAGTCGCTCTCGAAGGTCACCACCACCGGTATCTCACGCCAGATGTAGTCGAAGACCAGGCTCTCGTTAATCAGAGGGTTGGTGAAGACGAACTTGTTGGGCACCAGCACCAGCCGGCCGGTGGTCTGCCGCGGACCTGTGACGCCATCGCCCAGTTGCATCAGCGAGAAGACGAACAGGCCGATGTCCACCACGTCGCCGCGCTCGCCGGCGATGGAGACGCGGTCGCCCACGCGCAGCGGATGGCGCGTCGAAATGTACAGCCAGCCGCCCAGATCGACGATCGGGTCGCGCAGGGCGATGGCCAGACCGGCGGCAACCACCGCCACGATGGTGGCCAGGCCTGACACGCCGTCCAGCCAGATGGCCGCAACGATGACGCCGATCACGATCCACGTGGCCGTGCGCAGCACTTTGTGCCAGCGGTAGCGCTCGGCCGCGTCACTCAGGCGCCTGTCCAACAAAGAGCCGATGGCCCGCCGGGCGAACAGCAGCAGCACGATCACCGCCAGCGACCAGAACACGTTGGAGATGATCATGCCGCTGCCGGCGTTGGCGAAATAGGCATCCAACTCAGCGACGACGTCTTGAGGGTTCAACGAGCGTGTTTACCTCCAAGCCAAGCCTGGCGTCGTCCGGTTGCCTCTTCCACAGCCGGACGACGCCTTTGGCCGTTCACCATTGACCGTTTACCGACCACCACTCACGGCGTCAGCGGCGCTATCGACACGCTCAACCGGAACAGGGCCTGATCGGCCGCGCCCGACAGACCGATGTAGTAATCCTGGGTGGCCGGCAGCGCGCCCTGCCATTCGGTTGCGCCGGCGTGGTCGCTGATCAGCACCGTGCCATCCTCACCCCAGATCGCCAACGCCACATCGTTGTTGGGCGAGCTGACGCTGGCGGTCATGGTCTGGCCCTCGCTGGCTGCCAGCACGTAGCGGCGCACCTCGCCAGGGCCGATATTGCCCGGCACCGAGACCGAGGTCCCGCCGGCAGCAAAGCGGATACGGATGGCAGGCGTCTCATCCAACGCTGGCGACAGTGGAGGGGCAGGCATGGCCGCGGCCGCCGCCGTGAAGAGTGCATCGTCTGGCGCCAGTTCGGCCGCCTTGGCCAGGTCGATGCCCACCAGCGGGCTGGCAGGGTCAGCCAGATAGTGCGCCCAGGCGCGGATAAAGTAGGCTGGGATCAGCTCCGGTTGAGCGGCCAGCGCCGCGTCTGCGCTGCTCAGCAGATAGCCGCTCAGCTCAGCCTGCCAGCCTTCGGCCGCGGCGCCGATCACCAACGGCGTGTCCGCGCTGAAGATCTCCTCAACGCTGTAGGCCCGCATCAACTCGACCGCGCCCGCGTAGTCGCCGTAAAAGACCGTGTTGAGCAGGGGATACGTGCTCTCCTTGACAGCGGCCAGCAGGGCGTCGTGGTTGAGCTTGATCAACGCCTGATTCCAGCGCAGCGAGCCGGCCGGCGTGGGAAGGTCGTCGTCGCCGGCCAGCGCCACCGCTTCGTCGATCTTGGCCAGCGCATCGCGCCACAGCCCAGCCTGCGCCAACGTCACGGCCTGGCTGTTAGCCTCATCAGCCGGGGCGCCGCGCTGCCCCATCATCAAGGCCGAGAGCTCGACCTGGGCCAGCGCGTCGTCCAGCCAGGTGTAAACCTGGAAGTAGGGATAGCGCACGCCGCAGGCGTAGCAGAAGATATAGGGATCGGTGGCGTTCAGCACGACGTCGTTCTGGCCGTCCCGGTTGGCGTCGGCGATGAAACCGGCGCCAGGGCTGGCTGACGAGCTGGCCAGTTCCAGCGCCAGCGCCTGGCCGTCGAAACTCAGCACCTGGAAGGCGCCGCTGTGCGCGCCCGCGCCGCCGGTCACAAGGAGCCCGACCCGGCTGGGCTCGCTGGCCACCTGCTGCACGCCCGGAGGATCGCGGTAGTCGGGCAGCGGCTCCACCAGCAGCACGTCCTCGGCCGGCGGCGTATCCAGGTCCAGCGTGGCCAACTGCTGCCAGCCGCTGTCGCCGCGGGTGTAGATGGCTACAAAGTGCGAGGGCACGGGGTCGAGCGCGTAGTTGCGCATGCCGGTGCTGTAGACGGCCCACAGCGGCGGGCTATCGGCCGGCGCGCTCAGAGGCAAGACCGCCAGGCCGCCATCCATGAAAGCCTCCTCGGCAAGCTGCGTCTGGACAAGGGTGATCAGATCGTCGGTGGGAACTTCGGGCGCCAGCACTCCTGGCACGGGCGCCGGCTGACTGCCGCCGGGCGCGCACTCGCCGCGGTAGAAGGCCCACTCGTCGCACTGGCTGCCGTCGGGGAACACACACATGCCGACCTGGTTGCCGGCCTGGTCGGGGAGGATCTTCGACTGGCCGCCCTGCTGCACACAGTAGGCTGCGGCCGGGTTGGCGACCTCCGGTTCGATGACGGCGGCCGGCTGGCACTCGCCGCGGTAGAAGGCCCACTCGTCACACTCGCTGCCGTCAGAGAAAAGGCAGACGCCGGTCTCACCGCCGTCAGCAGCCGTGCGAATCTCCAGCCGGCCGCCCTGTTCCTCGCAGTAGACCGAGGCCGGGTTCGGCATGCCTGCCAGCGGTGTTGCGCCCGGCTCCTGAGCCGGGGGAGTGACTTCCTGGGAAATGCCAACGCAGGCTGATAGCAGACTGGCCAGCAGCAGGAAGACCACGAGGGAAAGCCATTGTCCTGTGCGTGGTTTACGCAGCTTCGTCATGATGAAACCTCCTTGTACAGCCAATTAAGCCCACTGGACTCAGCGGAAATCGCTGGGCGGGGTAGGCTTGTTGTCCAGGATACCCTCGATGCGCTCCATCACCTCAGGGGTCAGCTTGTCCGCTACGTCCAGCGCGGCCATGTTCTCGACCACCTGCTCGGCGCGGCTGGCGCCGGTGATCACAGTGCTGACGTTGGGATTCTTCAGGCACCAGGCCAGGGCAAGCTGCGACTGGGTGCAGCCTAGCTCTTCAGCGATGGGCGCCAACCGCCGCGCCTTCTCGATGTTGGCCTGGCCCTTGGGACTCTCGAACATCTTGCGCAGCCACTCGTAGCCTGGCATGCTGGCGCGCGTCCCTTCAGGCATGCCATCGTTGTACTTGCCGGTCAGAATGCCGCTGGCCAGCGGGCTCCAGATGGTGGTGCCCAGACCGATCTCCTTGTAGAGTTTGGCGTATTCCTTCTCGAAGCGCTCGCGGTGCAGCATGTTGTATTGGGGCTGCTCCATGACCGGCGGCGTCAGGTGCTCACGGCGGGCGATCTGGTAGGCCTCCATGATGTCGGCCGCGCTCCACTCGCTGGTGCCCCAATAGAAGACCTTGCCGCTGTCGACCAGGTAGCTCATGGCCCGCACCGTCTCCTCGATAGGCGTGTAGATGTCGGGGCGGTGGCAGAAGAGCAGATCGACGTAGTCCATCTGCAGGCGGGCCAGAGCGGCATGGGTGCCCTCGATCAGATGTTTTCGACTCAGGCCGGTGTCGTTCGGGCCGCTGCCGCCCCAGAAAATCTTGGTCGAGACGACCAGGTCCGAGCGTTTCCAGCCGGCGCGCTTGATGACGTTGCCCATCACGACCTCGGCCTGACCATCGGCGTAGGCCTCGGCGTTGTCGAAGAAGTTGACGCCCGCGTCGTAAGCGGCCTTCATGCAGTCGTAGGCCATGTCCTCGCCATACTGCTGGCCAAAGGTGACCCAGGCGCCGAAGGAAAGGGCGGAAACTTGCAGGCCGGATGTGCCAAGATGTCGGTATTGCATGGGGATGCTCCTTTATTGGTGGGTTGGGGGCAGGGTAGATTGGTAGATTGGTAGATTGGATGATTGGGTGATTGGGTTGTTTTGTGGATTGTACCACAAGATCGGGCTAGTGGGCACTTTTCGCCATCATGCTGAGGCCGCCGAAGCACACTTGCACCGCACTGTCGTAGATGCAGGTGTCCCTCGCGCCGCACGCGCCGAGACCCTTCGCCGAGCCTCAGGGTGACCGGGTACCGTCGCGCCGACACCCTTCGCCGGGCCTCAGGGGAACTGGGCTGAATGTCTGCTGCTGGCAGCACGTTACCTTTATGGCGATTGCGCCATCAAACAGGCTGTTCGCTACGAACGCACGATCCTTCGCTCTCACGAGGTACTTCATGGCATCCATCTTCGACCAGTTGACCGCTTTGTTTAAGTCCGGGCCGGCGCTGCCCAGCATGACTGCGCCTGAGTTGCACCAACAGTTGAAGGGCAAGGCTAAGCCGCTGGTGTTGGACGTGCGCACGCCTGGCGAGACCGCGCAGGGCGTTATTGGCGGCGCGCGGCTGATCCCGTTGGATACGCTGGCGCAGCGAGCGACCGAACTGCCCAAGAACCAGCCCATCGTCTGCGTCTGCCGCTCCGGCCGGCGCAGCGCCACGGCCTGCAAGCAACTGGCCGCGTTGGGCTTCGCCGACGTGACCAACCTCAGCGGCGGCATGCACGCCTGGCAGGCCGCCAAGCTGCCAGTCAAGGTCAAAGGCGGCCGCGGCTAAGGAATTCAACCCGCTCGGGCCGGTCTGTGCGCAGCCTCCGTGCCCGCCGTGATACACAAAGTGGCACGGTCAGGAGACCGGCCACAGCAGTTCTGGGCTATGGTTCGGTCAGGAGACCGGCGAAAGACTTTTACGACATGACGACCCCTGCGATCCAAGCCACAAATGGCGGCAGTCGTTCCCTTCAGGCCCTGAGCCGCTACGCGCCATCCCTGATCTGGCTGCGCCACTATCGACGCGCCGACCTGCCGGGAGACGTAATGGCCGGGCTGATCGTGGCCATCATGCTGGTGCCGCAGGGCATGGCCTATGCCATCCTGGCCGGCCTGCCGCCGCAGGTGGGCCTCTACGCCAGCATCCTGCCTCTGATCGTCTATGGCCTGCTGGGCACCAGTCGTGCGCTGGCCGTGGGGCCGGTGGCCATCGTTTCACTGCTGGTAGCCAGCGCGGTAGGACCGCTGGCAGGCGGCGATGCCGCGCTGTATCTGCAACTGGCGCTGACCCTGGCCCTGCTCTCCGGCGTGATCCAGGTGGGCATGGGCCTGCTGCGCCTGGGCTTCCTGGTCAACTTCCTCAGCCACCCCGTGCTGTCCGGCTTTACCAGCGCCGCAGCCATCGTCATCGGCTTCAGCCAGGTCAAGACGCTGCTGGGCATCAGGCTGCCCAGCAGCGACGGCTTTTTCCAGTCGGTGGCGCTGACCTTTGAGCACGTGGGCGAGACTCAGCCGGTGACGCTGGCCATCGGCCTCTTCAGCATTGCGCTGCTCTTCTACTTCCGCGGCGGCTTGGGCAAGCACCTGCGCCGACTCGGTTTGCCCGCCCCACTGGTCACCATTGCGACAAAGAGCGGTCCGCTGGTGGTAGCGGCGTTGGGCACGCTGCTGGTGGCCCTATTGGACCTGAACGAACGGGCCGGCGTCGGCATCGTGGGCGACGTGCCGGCCGGCCTGCCGCCGCTGAGCCTGCCCAGCTTCGCCCCTGACGTGCTGACGGCCCTGCTGCCGGCCGCGCTGACCATCAGCCTGGTGGGCTACATGGAGAGCATCTCGGTGGCCAAGGCGTTGGCCAGCAAGCGCCGCCAGAAGGTAGACGCGGATCAGGAGCTGATTGCCCTGGGAGCGGCCAATCTGGCGGCCGCCTTCAGCAGCGGCTACCCGGTCACCGGCGGCTTCAGCCGCTCCAGCGTCAACTTCTCGGCCGGGGCCAACAGCGGGCTGGCCTCGATCATCACGGCCGGCCTGATTGCGCTGACGGTGCTGCTGCTGACCCCCACCTTCTACTACCTGCCCAATACCGTGTTGGCTGCCATCATCATCGTCGCTGTAATCGGCCTCATCGACCTGCACACCCTGCGCCACGTCTGGCGCTACAACAAGGCCGACGCAGCCTCGCTGCTGGTCACCTTTGCGGCCGTGCTGACGCTGGGCGTCGATGTGGGCATCCTGGTGGGCGTGGCGGCCAGCATTGCGCTCTACCTGTGGCGCACCAGCCGGCCGCACATGGCCGTGGTGGGCCGGGTGGGCGACAGCGAGCACTTCCGCAACGTCCAGCGCCACGACGTGCAGACCTGCCCCCACGTGGTCGCAGTGCGCGTCGATGAGAGCCTCTACTTCGCCAACACGGCCTATCTGGAGAGCCGCCTGCTGGGCATGGTGGCCGAGCGACCCGAGGTCAGGCATCTGCTGTTGATCTGCGGCGCGGTCAACTTCATCGACGCCAGCGCGCTGGAGACGTTGGAGGCAATGCTGCAAGAGCTGCGCGACGCGGGCGCCGACCTGTGGCTGGCCGAGGTCAAGGGACCGGTGATGGATCGCCTGCTGGCCATCGGCTTCATCGACAAGCTGGGCCACGACCACGTCTTCCTCAGCACCCACCAGGCCATGAACGCGCTGGTCTGCGTCTAGCAGACTGTTGCCGCCCCATATTTCAGCCATCCTTCGTTCGGTGCTATAATCGCCGACTGTACTTCCCATAGACAGGCCTGAGAAACCGGGTTATTGTCTTGCAGCCAACAATCATGGCGTCAAGCAGATTGTGTGAACACACGAGATATCGTAGCACACAAGAAAAACCCGGTTTCTGATGCCAGGCGCAACCAAGGATGGTTATCTTGCTACAACCAACTCGACACTCCACGGCCCGCCAGCGCAGCCTCTTGGCCACGTTGGCCCTGTTGGCGTTGGCTCTGCTGGCCCTCAGCGCCTGCGGCGCCGAAGCGCCGACGCCCAGCCCAACGCCCACCAAGACGCTGGTACCGACCTTCACCCCCACCAGCGCGGCCATCGCCATGGCCACACAGACAGCCGACGCGGCCGCCACCGAGGCCGCACGCGCCACGGCAACGCCGACTGTTACGCCCATACCCACCGACACGCCAATCCCTACCGATACGCCCGTGCC
>JAAEKA010000373.1 GCA_014155705.1 Anaerolineae bacterium clx_CAG2
CGGTGGCGAAGAGGGCTACTTTCTCGTCCCGTAGATCGGTGGCTGTGGGCTGCCACCAGAACCACGGCCATTCCCCATCCACCGGCTCCATGCTCGGACCCTCGTAGACCAGGCTGGTGTTGAGCAGGCTGGGATCGATGGCCTCCGCGCCGGCCGGCAGCGGGCTCTCGACCAGCAGGTAGTACAGGTTGGTCGGCGCGACGAGGGTCAGCCTGACCTGGATCGTGTCGCCGATCTTGGCCTCGCTGATGGGCTGGCCGGACGCCTTGCCGGTGAGCGGGTCCACCAGGCGGTATTGCTGCGCCACCACCACGCCGCGGTCCAGGGCTTGCAGGCTGGCCGCGGGCAGGAAGTACTCCAGGTAGGCCGTGTAGTAGAGCTGGCCATCGCCGCTCTGGCTGCCCTCGGTGGAGCGGCTGATGAAGAGACCGTTGGCTTCGTCCAACAGCAGGTCCTGGATGGCCACGCGCAGGTCGACGGGCTGGTCCACGTTGTCACGGTTGACGCTGCCGGAGGCCAGCTCGTCGCGGTTGACGGTCACTGCGTAGCTGTAGTCGCCCTCCAGTTCTCCCGTGGCCGCCATCCAGTAGGTCAGGGCGATGAGCGACCAGACGTTCTCCTGGGTGGTGGCCCAGCGGCCATCCGTGCGCATGCTCATCAGCCAGCGCACGACGTTGGGCGCCAGGCCGTTGGCCGGGTCGATGCGGGCCATGGCGTCCAGCGCCAGGGCCGTGCTGCGCAGGTCGCTGTTCATGGTCCACCAGTCGACGTCTTCCTCCTC
>JAAEKA010000374.1 GCA_014155705.1 Anaerolineae bacterium clx_CAG2
GACTCGCGCGGCTGGACATCGAGGCGTGCGTTTTCACCCATTATGGCGAGCGCGACGGCCTGCCCAACGAGCTGATCTATGCCATTGCCGAGGATGAGGCGGGCCAGTTGTGGGTGAGCAGCAACAAGGGCCTGACCCGCTTCGACCCGGAGCGTGAGCTCTTCGACAGCTATGATCCGGCTGACGGCCTGCAGAGCAACGAGTTCAACCAGGGCGCAGCCCTGCGCACCCGTGACGGACTGCTGTTCTTTGGCGGCATCAACGGCTTCAATGTCTTTGACCCGGCCGCGGTGCTGGATAATCCTAACCCGCCGCCGGTTGTGCTGACCCAGTTCCGCCTGTTCAACGAGCCCGCGCCCATCGGAGGCGCTTCCCCGTTGCAGCAGGCTATCGGCGCCACTGCGGCCATCACCCTGCCCTACGACGACGACTTCTTCTCCTTCGAATTCGCCGCGTTGGATTTCTCTGCGCCGCAGGAGAACCAATACGCCTATGTGATGGAGGGGTTGGACAAGGACTGGAACTTCGTTGGCAACCGCAGATTCGCCGGCTACACCAGCGTGCCGCCGGGCGACTATCTTTTCCGTGTCAAGGCCAGCAACAGCGACGGCGTATGGAACGAAGCGGGAGCGGCCGTTCGGGTGGTGGTGACGCCGCCGTTTTGGGCCACCTGGTGGTTCCGGCTGCTGGCCGCCGCCGTGCTCATCGGAGGCGCAGCCGGCGCAGTCGCCTGGCGCATCCACTCGGTGGAGCAGCAGCGCCGCCATCTGGAGGCGTTG
>JAAEKA010000375.1 GCA_014155705.1 Anaerolineae bacterium clx_CAG2
GTGCAGGCGGCTACGCTGGCGCGCAGATGACCGGCGTCGCTCAAGCAGGCAGCCAGTTGCTCGACCATCTGGCCGGTCTGGTTGCTGGTTAGCTCGACCCCGTTAGCCTCGGCGATGGCGCGCAGCATGGCAGGCGAGTGGTGGCGCAAGCTGCGTTGCAGGCTGTTCATGGTGGTGTTTGGACGGTCTTGCTCAGGTGCGGGGCGCAACGCCCCGCGTTCACAGGTGAATAGTGACAGGATGAGCGTTTTGCAGGTTCGCTCGTGGCGCTGTATAATGCTGGCTGCCGGCAAAATCGCTCACGAGCGGATGCGAACAAATCGCTCACGAGATGATTGCTCTGCCGGCCTTGGACTTGCGATCCCGGCAGACCAGAAACGATGAGGTAATCAAAGGATCCATGGCACAAGCAAACGGTGATCAAGCAAACAACGTCTTTCAGGACATCTGGCAGAACTTTCAGCTCGCATTTCGCCTCTATGGCGACCGGCGTGTGTCACTCTTGCTCAAGATGATGGCGCCGGTGGCAGCGCTGGCCTACTTCATCATGCCCATCGACCTGTTGCCGGATTTCATCCCGGTCCTGGGTCAACTGGATGAGGTAGCCATTGTCCTGTTGCTGATGCGGCTCTTTATCTCGCTGGCGCCGCCGGAAGTGGTAGCCGAATACCGAGGTGATGCGCCTGCCAGCGCAGGAGCCGGGGCTTCGAACCAGGCCAAAAGCAGCGGCGCAGCGCCGAAGCCAGCGCGCGAGGATGTGATCGACGCCGATTTCCGTGTGGTGAACGATGGCTGAGTATAGCGCGGCCGCGCCCGATCCGCAACTGCTGCGCCCATCGGAAGTGGCCGACCAACTGGGCATCAGCGGCGCGACTCTGCGCCGCTGGTCCAGCCGCTTCAGCGCCTTTCTCGATCTGGCCGACGGCGGCCTGGAGAGCGGCAGCCACCGGCGTTACTCAGCCAACGATGTCCAGGCTCTGGCGCGCATCAAGCAACTTCTGGAGCAGGGCTGGACCTATGAGCAGGTGGCTGTCGAGTTGGCCCAGGGCTTCGGCGACGCCGCCCCGGTGGCGGCTATCGACGACCAGGAGGAGCCAGAGCTGACTGGGGATACGGAACCGTTGACCGGCTTACTGGAGAGCGCGCCCTTGTCCACCGCCGATGAGAAGCCATCCGCCGGCCAGTTACTGGCGGTCGAGAGCCTCAGCCCGGCCGCTCGCTTCCTGCGCGATACCGTGCAGGGCATGGCCGACAACCAACAGATTATCCTCAACAGCCAGCAGGCCAGCCGTGATCTGATGGGGGTGATGATCCAGGACAACCTGAATCTCAAGGGCGAAGCCAGCAGTCTGCGCGAGCGTATGTTAGAGATGGAGCGTGAGTTAGCTGAGTTACGGCGACGCCAGGCTGACTATCGTGAGCGCATGGAGACCCGTGTTCACGTGCTGGAGGATGCCGTCGCCCGGATGATGGCCAGCCAGGTCCAGCCGCAGGCCGCCCCACCGCCGGCAGCGCGATCATCCATGCCCTATCCCTATGAGCCGCCGCCAACGTCACAACAACCCCAGCAACCTCAAACAGAGCGGCGTGGCTTCTGGTCGCGACTTATCGGCGGGTAACCAATCAAGATCGCTCGGGCCGGTCTCCTGACCGTGCCCGGTCTGGGCGAGATCACCCGTATCGTCGGGTGGCACGGTCAGCAGACGGGCCACAGCAATTGCGCCACGACCGATCAGATCAGCGTCAACTCAGCGGCCGGCTGGAAAACCAGACCGGTCGTTGGTATTTCTGGGGCCAACTCGCCCACCAGATCATAGGCCAGGGCGCCGCTGATGGTCACCGTGACCATCTGGCCAACCGGCAGCAGCACGCCGGGCAGCAGCACCAACCCATCCACCTCGGGGGCGTCGCGGTAGGAGCGGGCCAGCGTCACCGGCTGTCCACCCGGAAGGGCCAGGCCGCCCTCCTTGCCATCGATCTCACCCACACCCTCCACAAGCACATCCAGCGTCCGGCCCACCTGGGCCTGATTACGGGCCAGCGAGATTGACTGCTGTGCAGCCATGACGCGATGCCAGCGCTCTTCCTTGATCTCTTCAGCGACGTGATCAGGCAGGTCGTAGGCCGGCGTACCCGACTCCGGACTCCATTGGAACACACCCAGCTTGTCGAACTGCACAGCCTGCATGAAGTCCAGCAGTCCCTGGAACTCGGCCTCCGTCTCGCCAGGAAAGCCGACGATGAAGGTGGTGCGCAGGGCGATGTCAGGCATAGCCGCGCGCAGTTTGTCTACGGTCTTGTGGACCCAGGCGCTGCTGCTGGGGCGGCGCATGCGGCGCAGCGTATCGGGGTGGCCGTGCTGCAAGGGCATGTCCAGATAGGGTATGATCTGCGGCTCGCGGGCCATTACCTCGATCAGCCGGTCGCTGACATGGCCGGGATAGGCGTACATCAAGCGTAGCCAGCGCAACTCGGGCACGCGGCGACAGATGGCGCTCAACAACTGGGGCAGCGAATCGGGCTCGTTGCGGTCGCGGCCGTAGTCGGTGCTGTCCTGGGCGACGATGACCAATTCCCTGGCGCCGCCCTGCACCAGGCTCGCGGCTTCGTCTACGAGGGCCGCCAGAGGCCGGCTGCGCAGCTTGCCTTTGAAGCTGGGAATCGAACAGAAGGCGCAGGGTGCGTTGCAGCCGTCGCTGATCTTGCGGTAAGCGCTGCCGCTGGGTGCGCCAGGGCGCAGGACCACCCCGTCGTCGCCGCTTTCGGGGTCGCCCAGCAGGGCGTAACGCTGGCTGCGCCGGCCGGCCCGCAACTGTGCGGCCAACGGCACGATTTCCATCCAGCGA
>JAAEKA010000376.1 GCA_014155705.1 Anaerolineae bacterium clx_CAG2
AAGTGGAGCCGGAGGACTGGCAGGCGCCATTGCACGCGGTGCTGGCCGGCCAATACTGGCTGGAGCGGCGCCTGATGCTGGATGTGGTGCTGCGGCGCAACGGCGTGATCGTAGATGAGAGTGGCCGCGAGCTGAATTTCCAGGCCCTGAACGAAGTCGTCGTCAGCCGGGGCCGGCTGGCCCGCATCGTGCGCGTCTCCACCTGGGTCGACGGCGACTTCCTGACCACCTACGCGGCCGACGGCGTGATCGTGGCTACGGCTACCGGCTCGACCGGCTATGCCCTGGCCGCGGGCGGCCCCATCCTGCCGCCTGAGCTGCGCAATATCCTGGTGGCGCCGATTGCCCCGCATCTGAGTCTGGACCGGGCGCTGGTGCTGTCTGAGGGCGCGGTGGTCAAGCTGGAGGTGGTGGCTGATCACCAGATCATCCTTAGCGTCGACGGCCAGTTCGACGTGGAGGTGCAGAACGGTGACACGGTGGAGGTGGCGGCCAGCGACGACTCAGCCAACTTTGTGCGCGTGCGCCCACCGGCCTACTTCTACCGCAACCTGATGCAGCGGCTGAAGTGGAATCTGTAGCGTAAGGGGCATGACGGACGTCAGACTGAGGGTCTGGTAGATTGGTAGAGTGGTAAATTGGTGCGCGCACAGACGCAACTCGTAATGCGCAACCGGGACGAAGATCTGGTTTCACCTTTCACTAGAGAAAACAGAGGACAAAGCAACTTGGAAGAAGCAACTTTGACATTAACTGAGCTGTTGGCCGAGGCCGCAGCGGCTGCCAGCCTGGGCGACCGGGCAGAGGCTGAACGGCTATTCCGGCGGGCCACGGAGCGTTCGCCGGGCAACAGCGCGGCCTGGTTGGGCCTGGCCTCAGCCGTCAGTTCATCTGAGGAGAAACGTGCCTGCTATGAGCAGGCGCTGGCTATCAATCCTAACAATGGCGAGGCGCGCATCGCCTTGCAGCGTCTGGCCAGCCTGGCCGCGCCTGAGCAGGCCAGCGCGATCCAGACGACCCTATCCAACGCCGCGGCCCTGGTGGCAGCCGATCCGGCCCGTTACGCGACGGCTGCATCTCCATCGGCCGGCAACGGCGCCAACGACGATCATGAGCATAGCCCGGTGGCTGCCGGGCAGGTTCTGTTCTGCGCCAACCACCCGGAGACTGAGACCACGCTGCGCTGTAACCGCTGCGGCAAGCCGGTGTGCGTCAAATGCGTCGAGTTGACCGACGTGGGCTATCGCTGCAAAGACTGTATACGGCAACAGCAGGACACCTTTTTTAACGCCGAGACCAAGGACTACTTCGTATTGGCGCTGGTCAGCTTCGTCCTGGCCGCCATCGCTGCGCCGATCATCGGCTATGTGATCAGTATCTTCGGCTTCTTCGGCTGGATCCTGGCTTTCGTGCTAGGCCCCACCGTGGGTGGAACGGCCGCCACCATCATTCGACGCTCCATCGGCCGCCGGCGAGGCCGCTATATGGGCGTGGTAGCCATCATCGCGATTCTTCTGGGCACCCTGATCGGTGTGCTGATCGGAGCCATGGTGCTCGGCTTTTTCCCCAATCTGCTGGCGCTGGGCATCTTCGCTTTCCTGGCCCTGAGCACGATCTACGCTACGCTGCGCTGACGATCCATAACGAGTAATGCGTAACACGTAACCGGATAGGCGATAGATGGCTCCGGGTTACGGGTTACTCGTTACGTGTTATGCTTCACCCTACATCTCTCATGTTATCCGAACTCCGCATCACCAACTTCGCCATCATCGATCACGTCGCCCTCGCCTTCAGCCCCGGTTTCAACGTACTGACGGGCGAGACGGGCGCGGGCAAGTCAATCATCATCGACGCGGTGGACATGCTGCTGGGCGGCAAGGCCGGCCAGGAGGTGATCCGCGCCGGCGAGCCGCACTGTGAAGTCGAAGGGGTGTTCAATGTGATACCCGCCGCCGCGGCCGTGCTTAGCCCTGTGCTGGAGCGAGAGGGGATGGAGGGGGACGAGCCCGGCCTGCTGTTGCTCTCGCGCGAGCTGCGACGTGGCGGGCGAACCGTGGCGCGCGTCAATGGCCGGGCCGTGGCGCTTTCCGTGCTCAAGGAGGTAGGCGATCTGCTGGTGGACATCCACGGCCAGACCGACCACCTGTCCCTGATGCGCCAGCGCGAGCACGTTCACCTGTTGGACCGCTACGCCGGTCTGCTGGCGCCGCGCGACAAGCTGGCGGTGGAGGTGCGTCGCCTGCTGGCCGTGCGCAAGGAACTGGCCAACCTGCGGCGTGACCAACGCGAGCTGGCCCGCCGTCTGGACCTACTTACCTTTCAGGTGGAGGAGATCGACAGCGCCGCCCTGGAGCCGGGCGAGGACGTGACCCTGGACAGCGATCGCCGCCGCCTGGCCAACGCCGAACAGTTGCTCCGCCTGACCGAAACCGCCCGCGCCCTGCTCTCCGAAGGGGACGACCAGCAGGCCAGCGCGCTGGATCTGCTCAGCGACGCGGCCGGCAAGCTGGCCCGCCTGGCAGCCATCGACCCCGACACGGAGCCGATCCTCCATGCGGCCGAGGCACTGACCGATCAACTCAGCGACTTGACGCGCAGCCTGGATGCTTACGCCGCCGGCGTGGAATTCAACCCGGAGCGCCTGGCTGAGGTGGACGAGCGGCTCAATTTGATCTTCAATCTGAAGCGCAAGTATGGCGACAGCATCGAAGATGTGCTGGCCTTTGGGGAAAGGGCGCACGCTGAGTTGGACGCGCTGGACAACGCCGAAGTGCGTACAGCCGAGCGGGAGCAGGAGGAGGCGCGGTTGTTGCAACGCATCGGCCGCCACGGCGCGGCCCTCTCCCGCGCGCGTCGC
>JAAEKA010000377.1 GCA_014155705.1 Anaerolineae bacterium clx_CAG2
GTGCTCCTGGGGATGTTCAAATTGGGACCTACGGCCGTCAGCGCGTTGTATGGCAGCATCGTCAAGCTGCAAGTGGCCGACACCCGCAGCGCCTATCTGGTCGATGGGGCGGGGCGGGTGATCTACGACGGCGATTTCTCTCGCATCGGACAGGACGTTTCGGCGGAGCCAGCCGTGCAGCAGGTCTTGGCCGGCCGGTCAGATGCGATTGCCGCGCGTGCGCCCGATGGAAGCAACATCGTCGCCGGCTTTGCGCCGGTGCCAGGCACGCCGTGGGGCCTGGTGACGCGCGAAGATCCGGGCGCGCTGGCCGGCGCGTTCCGTGAGTTTGGCCAGTTCCTGATCTTGCTGCTGGTCTTGGGGGTGTTGATCCCGGCCGCCGTGGTCACCGCCAGCGTGCGCCGCATCATTCGCCCCATCAACGAGTTGATCGCTGCCTCGCAGGAGGTAGCGCGCGGCAACTTCGACCAGACCATTGTGGCCGACACCGGGGACGAAATCGAGGTGATGGCGCATCAGTTCAACCAGATGTCGTCCCGGTTGCAGGCTTCCTACTCGCAGTTGGAGCAGCAGGTGGCTGAACGCAGCCGGGCGCTGGCTGCCGTCAACAGCGTGGCCGAGGTAGTCAACCGTTCGGTGGATCTGCAAGAGGTGCTCAATGATGCGCTGGCCGAAGTGCTGGAGGTGATGCGCTTCGATGCGGGTGGAGTCTATCTTTTGGACGAGGCCAGCCAGGAATTGCGTCTGGTCGCGCAAAAGGGGATCGACGCGCTATGGCTTGGCCGCATTGCGATGGTCAAAGTTGGCGAAGGCTTTTCGGGTCGCGCCGTGGCCGAGGGGCAGCCGTTGGTGATAGATGAAGTGCCGCGTGAGTTGCTGCAAGAGCGCTTTGGCGCGACCGATCTGGACTTCCACACGGCTGCCAGCATCCCCCTGATGGCCAGCGGCGCCACGCTGGGCGCAATGTTCGTCGCCAGTGCGCCCAGCCGTCCCCTCACCCGGCAGGACATCGAACTGCTGAACGCTATCGGCCTGCAGGTGGGCGTGGCCATCGAGAACACTCATCTGATCAGCCGGCAGAAGGAAGCTGCGGCAGTGGAGGAACGGCAGCGCCTGGCGCGCGATCTGCACGATGCCGTCACCCAGACCTTGTTTTCAGCCAGCTTGATTGCCGATGTGCTGCCGCGCATCTGGGATCGCAATCCTGAGGAGGCGCGGCGCAGGCTGGAGGAACTGCGCCAGCTCTCGCGCGGCGCGCTGGCCGAGATGCGCACCCTGCTGATGGAGCTGAGGCCCGTGGCTCTGCAGGATGCCCCGCTGGGCGAGCTGCTGCGCCAGTTGTCGGAGGCCTTCACCGGCCGGGTGCGGGTGCCCATCGATCTGGTGGTGGAGGGCGGCGGTTGCGATTTGCCCGGCGACGTTAAGGTGACCCTCTATCGCATTGCCCAGGAGGCGCTCAACAACGTCGCCAAGCATGCTGGGGCCAGTCAGGTCTGGTTAAGTCTGCGCTGTGCGGCCGAGCGGGCGATTCTCGAAGTGCGCGACAATGGCGCCGGCTTCGAGCCAGACCAGGCCAGTCCCAACAACCTTGGGCTGCGCATCATGCGCGAGCGAGCACAGGCGATCGCTGCGACGTTGACGGTGGATAGCGAGATGGGCGAGGGGACTGAAGTGATTGTAATCTGGAGCCCTGATTGACACTGGCCATCTGGCCAGGCTCTGGACTCCCCAGGTGGTAGATGCACCCAGGGCGTATTCATCCTAAGATGGGGCAGAATATGAACGAAGCGCCTGTCAGGAGGATAGTTTATGCGCGTTTTGGTGGCGGATGATCTCGTCGCGGTGCGTTCGGCCCTGGCTTTGCTGTTAGAACAAGAGGTCGACTTGCAGGTGGTCGGCCAGGTGTCGGACTCTGCGGAGCTGCTGCATGTTGTTGCCCAAAGCGTGCCCGATGTGGTCCTGCTGGACTGGGAATTGCCAGGTATGACTGCCAGCGCACTCGTGCAGGAACTCCGCCGGTCTCACCCTCAACTGTGCATTATCGCTCTGAGCAGCCGGCCAGAGGCGGAAATCGAGGCCATGCTGGCTGGCGTCGACGCCTTCATTGATAAGTTCACCCCGCCTGAGGCCGTGCTGGAAGCGTTGGACAGCCTTCCATCACAAGAGGTCTGAGCCAGACCAAGACTTCCGAAGTCTTAGCAGCTACGAGAGGGGCAAAAAGACAGTGAAACGGCTACCCTCGCCGGGCTCGCTGTCCAATTCCAGCCGGCCGCCGTGCGCCAGCGCCAGATCGCGCGCGATGGTTAATCCCACCCCCAGGCCCTGAGGAAAGCGCCGGTCGCGCTCGCTGCGATAGAACGGCTCGAACACGCGCTGTTGCTCATCGATGGCGATCCCCGGTCCATTGTCGGCAACTCGCAGCCACAGATCAAAATCGTCCACTCCTGCCGTTACGGCCACGCGGCCGCCGGCCGGTGTATACTTGATTGCGTTGCTCAGTAGATTGCCGATCACCTGGGCCAGGCGATCTGGATCGATGTTTAGCGCCGGCAAGCGTGTTGGTATATCGGCCCGCCAGTCCAGCCCTTTGTCCAGCGCGGCTGTCCGCCAGGGAAGCAGCACCGGTGGCAGCCAATCGCTGACAGCGACCGGCCGGCGATCCAGCATGACGCCGCCGGACACCTGGCCGTGTAGTTGGGCCAGATCGTCCAGCAGCGGCTGCATGCCCTCGATCTGCGCCTCGACGCCCCCCAGCAGTTCCGCTCGGATGGCCGCGTCTTCGCCGGCTGGGCCGCGCAGCACATGGACCGCCGAACGCACAGCGCCCAAGGGCCGGCCTATCTCATGGACTACGTTGGCCAGCG
>JAAEKA010000378.1 GCA_014155705.1 Anaerolineae bacterium clx_CAG2
CTGTGGCTTACGTTCACGGCTTCACGGCCGTCTGTCCCGGCCTGGGCAAGTACTTCCGCCGCGGGGACACGGTCTGCCGGCGCCCCTTTGGCTGGGACAGCGCGCCCATGCACTACCTGCGTCGCTGCTCCGACGCGCGCCGTCCGTCCACGTTGGCCCGGTTGATGCGCACCACGGCCGCGCTGCAAGCGGCGCTGCTGCATGCGTCCCGCTTCCTGGTCGGGTCGCGCTACATGGCCGATCTGTTGGCGCAGAACGGCTTTCCGGCCGGCAAGGTCGCGGTGCTGCCGCCCCACTTCCTGCCCGACGATCTCAGCCTGGCCTATACGCCGCCAACAGAACCTTTCAACGTGCTTTATGCCGGCCGGCTGGAGATCGAGAAAGGTGTGCCCTATCTGCTGCGTGCCCTGGCCCACTTGCCCGGCCATGTGCGGCTGGAGGTGGCCGGCGACGGCAGCCAGCTCGACCGTTACGAGGCGTTGGCGAGCGAGCTGGGGCTGGCCGGGCGCGTTGCGTTTCTGGGCTGGTTAGATGAGGAGGCTTTGGGTCAGGCCCTGCGCCGATGCGCTCTTCTGGTCATGCCATCCATCTTCCCGGAGCCGTTTGGCAAGAGTGGCATCGACGCGTTGACCCACGGCCGGCCGGTGGTGGCGTTCGACGTCGGCGGCATCTCCGACTGGTTGCACGACGGCGTCGATGGCTATCTCGTCTCAGCCAGGGACACGTCAGCGCTGGCCGAGCGCATCGGCCAACTGCTCGACAATCCCGGCCTGCACGAACAGATGGGCCGGGCCGGTCAGATGGGCGTCTCCACTCGCTATGCGGCCAGCCGGCATCTGGCCACCCTTTTAGCGGCCCTTCAAGCTGCGATCGACGACGATGAGTGAGCAAGAAGGGGACCGCGTGGACGTCAGCGTCATCATCCCCACCTACAACCGCAAGGAGTCGTTGCTGCGAACCCTAGACAGCCTCAGCCGCGCGACCTACCCGGCCTACCGCTTTGAAGTGACTGCAGTGGACGATGGCGGCGACGACGGAACGGAAGAGATTGTGAGCCGAAGCTACCCGTTTCGGCTGCACTACCTGCGCCAGGACAACTGCGGCGCAACGGCCGCCCGCAATCACGGCGCTGAACGCAGCCAGGGCCAGTATCTCATCTTCATCGACGACGATATCGAACCGGCCGCAAACGTGATCGAGACGTTGGCCAGTGAGTTGGCAGCGCGTCAGCAGACCATCGTGCTTGGCACGCTGCGTCTGCCGCCCCAGATCCTGCACGTCTCGCGCTTCGCCCGTTCCGAATACCGGCAGGTACCAGCACCTGCTGCTGGAGAGCAGGTTTCGTTTCAGGCATGCATGACGGGGCTACTCGCAGTCGATCGACAGGACTTCGTCAATCTTGGCGGGTTCCGCGATCCCACCGGCGGCTGGCCCAATTGGGATGACGTCGACTTCGGCTACCGCGCCAGTCGGGCCGGCTTCCGCTTCTGGCGCAGCGCCGCGGCCGTTGCCTGGCACTGGGATTACGCCGTGGCGGACCTGCACACCGCGTGCGAGCGTTGGTATCGCGCCAGCAAAGCAGCGCCACGCCTCTTTCGTACACATCCTGGCTTGCAGGGTCAAATCCCCATGTTCCGCGACAAAGGCCCCATTGCCTGGCGTCAGGACCCACCAATGCTGATCCTACGCAAGCTGGCCCGGCAGACCGTCTCATCGTTGCCCGCCATGTGGAGTATGGAGCACGCAGTGCCCACTCTGGAACGCCGCGCGCCGGGGTCAAAACCGCTCGGACTCTTATATCGTTGGATCATCAGCGGCTACATCTACCGCGGCTACCGAAAGGGGCTAGACGAGCAGAGCACGCAATCAACTGCGACTTCGCCTACAGTGTGATTGTACCCTCGGTGTAGCGGAGTCTGTACTCCAGCGGCCGGCCAGAAACCGGGTTTTTCTCGTTGGGCCATGATTTTTGAGCTTCAAACGCAATGCTTGGGGCCATGATGGCCGTTTGCACAGCAAAAACCCGGTTTCTCTCTAATTGACCCATCCTATGCTCACCACCCGTTCGATCAGCGCCAGGCGCGAGCCGCCGCTCTCGGCCCACTCAATGTCGCCGCCGGCGAAGTCATAGACGGCGGGAAAGAGCAGGCCGGCGAGAGCCACCAGGAGGATCAGCGCGGCCAACGGCCAGCGCAGGCGGGGAAAGCGCAGCCAGAGCAACACGCCCAGCGCCGCGCCGATGCCCACCCAGTTGGAGGCCGCCTCCTGCTGCTGGACAAAGGCGTAGACCAGGGCTGCCAGCAGCGCGGCGGCCAGGAAGAGACGCCAGGCCGGCGAGAGCTGGCGGTTCCAGAGCAACTGCCCGCCGGCCAGCGCGGCCAGCAGCACCCAGAAAGGCGCACGGATGAGGGCGATGGTGGCCGCACGGCTCACCAGCCCGTCCAGGCCGGGCAGGGCGCGCAGGATGGCCAGGCCGCCGCCCAGCAGCAGGAAGAGGGCCGTCAGCCGCCACAGCGTGCGCGGATTGGTCGCCAGGTTGGCCGTCAGCCAGAAGGCCAGGGCCGAGAAGGCGAAGATGGCCCATTGGGCGAGTTGCATCAGCAGAAAGTTGCCGCTCACAGGTATAAAGGGGTCCCAGGTCGCGCGGCCGATCAGCAGGGAGAGCAGACTGGCGGCCAGAAAGAGCGCCAGCGGCAGGTTGGCCGGGGAGGGGACCAGGTGGATGCGGCCGCGGCGCAACATGTCCAGGAGCCAGATGGCCGCCACGGCCGGAACCAGCAGCGTCGCCGGGTTGAGCGCGACCTCGGTGCCGGTGCTGAACTCCAGCCGCGCCAGCAGGGCGGCCGCGGTCAGCGCGGCCAGGCC
>JAAEKA010000379.1 GCA_014155705.1 Anaerolineae bacterium clx_CAG2
ACCGTGCTCGAACTGCCCTCGCGCGCGGAGGCGGTCGCGTGGGCCGCGCGCATCGCGAGGGCCTGCCGCTGCGACCAGGAGCTGCGCGTCTTCCAGTTCGACCCGCAGTCATGAGGCCGGCCGAACTATACGCTGCACCGGACGGTGGCGAGGTTCCTGGGGTCTGCGCACGGTCTGGCTGGCACAGGCACAGGTGGCATGGCTTGTGCGCTGTCAGTGGGCGCGGAAACGAGCATGATGAGCGCTCAACACAACGCGCGCCGGGCGGCCAAGACTCTGCGCGTTCTTGGAGCTTGTTATGAGATTCTGTAGTGGTCAAAGAGTGAGTGCATCAATTGCTATGATCCTGAGTCTGGCTACTACCGATTTCGCGAAAAACGCTTGACTTGCGCCCATCCCAGTCGTATAATGAAGCTAATCGTGTTTCGCCATTGTGGCAGTGCAGCCACACTCGTTCAGCAGGGAGGATACCCATGGAACGACGCCGGAACCCTCTTCTCACACTGTTGGCCATCGTTGCGCTCCTGGCCGTGTCTACGGGCGCGGCCGGCGCATCGGGCGGCGCCCCGATGTCCGACTGGTCAGCCTGGCAGACCTATTTCACCCCCATCGTCCCGGCAACACCTCACGGACCGGCCAGCCCGGCCGGGTTGCCTATTCCCACGCAATCGCCATCTAACGCGCTCTTGCAGGCCTGGGTCAACATGATCCCCTCTCTGCCCGAGCCGGCACAGATGGCCCACGCCGAAGAAGTGGCGCGCGGCCGCAATCATCCCACGATTGTGGGCCACGGCCCGGCCGTCACCGGGGTCGCTGCCCGCAACGAGTGGGCCTATGGCAACCAGTTGCTGAACTCGGCTAACCCCGGCCCCTTCTTTGAGACCTTCGACAACTTCTACGGCACCACCTGGCGCATGATCCCGCATCTTTGGGGCGCCTATGCCTACCGCGGCGCGGACAGCGTGGTCTTGACAGCCGAGAAAGTCGTCAAGGATGAAAAACCCTATGATGGCAGCTACTCCATGAAGATCGCTGCCTCAGTGCCATTCGAGGCTGGCGTCTCACGCGAGATCAAGGTGCCGCCGGGCTCCGAGGTCAAGGTGCGCACGATGTATGTGCTCTACGATCACGGCGGGCTGCACGATGGCAACGTGCTGACCTACGATTGGGCCGCGCTGGGCGTCAAATGCGATGACATGGACGCCGAGTGGGTCAACGGTCCGTGGCACGGCCAATGGCTGCCGCTGGAGCACACTGTGATCGCCGGACCTGAAGGGCGGATCATGATCTTCCTGCAGGTGATCAGCCCGCTGGCCGAGAACGTCAACGCCTACTTCGATGACGTTCAGGTCTGGGTGGACGGCGAGCCGTATCAAGGCTAGTATCTCATGGCCTTCGCAAAAACAACCGGCCAGGAAGGGCGTTCCTGGCCGGTTGTTTTTGTTATGGGGACATCCAAATGCTGCCGTTGCACTCTCATCTTCCACTCAAGGGCGCGTTGGTGTCCAACAGCACCTGTTGAATCACCTCGTAATCGCCGAAATACTCGCGGTCGAAGGTTCGGCCGTCGGCTGCGCCGGTGAACAGCCAGCGCTTGACGTACTGCATCAACGCCAGAACGCCCGATCGGGTGTCATAGCAGGCTTGTCCCTCGAACGCCGCCGTCCATCCGTCAGCTTGCTCCACTTCTTGTGATCGGGTTTCGGTACACCATAGAGACAGAGTTGCGCCGGCCAAATCAACGCTGCGGTTGGCAGGCCCAGAGTTGGCGCCCTCCCAGATGTTGAACAACGGCGCGTTGGCGGCGCTCTGGCGTTCGCGACCGGTGTAGCGATCCACCTGGGTCAACCATTCCTCCGGCTCCCCGCAGCCATCGTCCCAGGTTGCCTCACGCTGCACCTCGAGCCAACGATCACTCGTCACCCGCAGCGCTGAAGCCTGGCTTTGCCCGGTGCAGACATCCTGCTGGCATCCCCTACCGTTGCATTCCCAACGCATAGCCCACGAGGCTTGCAGGTCATCAGGCAGCAACGGTCCAGCCACGGGTACGGCCTGAGCATCGCCCTGGAAGCGCACGATGGTACGGCTGACCCAGCCCGCCTGATCATCGATGCAGCACACGCGCCACCAGTTCTGGGCCGCATCGCTGCCGTAGACGTCCAACACATCGCCCAGCCGCGCTGTGACTTCCACATCAAAGGCCATGCCTGGTCCGCCACGCAGATTGGCTTGCTGGGATGTGACGATGGCCTGCCCGGCCGGTGTGGGGGTGGGGGTGGGCGTCGGAGCGACCAGCGTCGCCGTGATCATCTGGCTTGCTGCGCCAGATGTCAACGCCGTCCATAGCGAAGTATCCAGCGGGCTTGCCGGGGGCTGTGGGGTAGGGGTAGCAGCAATCGTTGCCGTAGGCGTGACAGCGGCGACAACGGTTGTTGTCGGTGTGATCGCGGCAGCGACAGGGGACCGCAGGGTAGGCGTTAACGGCGCCGCGGCCGTCATGAGAGCGGTCGGCGTTGGTAGGGCTGTGGCCGTAATCTCAACGGTGGCCGTCAGCGGATCCGTCGCGGCGACAATTTCCCCGGTGACAGTCAGTGGCGTCGTGATGGCGACGACCAAGGATGGCGTCAAGGTGGCTGTGGCTGTGATGACGGCTGGCGGCGGAAGAGCCGCCGCGGTCGCCTGAGCGATTTGCTGCACTGCGGCCGCCTCGGTGGCCTTGGCTGCGGCGATGATCTCGCTGGCGGCAGCGTCAGTGGCGCGCAGTTCGGCATACTGGGCATAGGCCCGCAACTGTTCTTCGGTAGGCGGCGGAGCAGTACAAGCTGCTGCCAACGTCAGCAACAGCGAGCTAAGCAAGGCAAGAAATAGCCTCATCAACCTC
>JAAEKA010000038.1 GCA_014155705.1 Anaerolineae bacterium clx_CAG2
GGCTCGTCTCCTGGCCAAAGGCGTTGGTGATCGCGTCCCAGGTCCGATCGATAGCCACAGCGGCTAACCCCATGGCCGGGGCCAGCGCGAAGACCAGCCGCGGCCAGAAGGGGGGATTGTCGGTCAGAATACTGCCTACCAGGATCACTGTCAGCAGGGCGACGGCCAGCAGCCCTGTGGTCCAACGGCGCGGGTGGGCCAGCGCGTAGGCTGCGCCCAGCATTACCAGCGGTCCGGTGACCGAGTCGACTAGCGGCCGGGGGAAGCCGAACTGAGTGCTGCTGTCGATGGAGAGGTTGAACATCAGCAGGCTGCGCCGCGCCTGCTCCCCGATGATCTGGCCCACTGTTGCGACGCCATATTTATAGCGGGAGTGTTCAAGCACCGGTGGGTTGAAGACCCACACCTCGCGCGAACGCTGCAGCCAGCCGGCCGGTTCCAGCAGAAAAAAGGGCAGCATCGGTCCCATGCCCATCACCGCGCCCATCCCCAGCCAGAGCAGCCCACGGCGATTGGCCCACAGCAGGGGACGATCGACCAGCAGCAGGTAAAGCAGAAACAGCGCCATGACCACCAGGATGACGCGGCCGGAGTAGTACATCAGGCTGGCGCCGGCCAGCAGCAGCCCGCTGAGCACAAAGGGCAGACTCTGCTGGCGGCGCAGCCCCAGCGTCATCAAGGCCAGCGACCAGATTGCGAAGGGCACGGGGTCCATATACTCGGCGATGCGGCTGAAGTGGATGTGGGTGTAAGAGATAGCCAGCAGGGCTGCGCCGATGAGCGCGACGCGGCGGCCCTGTAACTCGTGCAGCCAGACGTACAGCCCCCAGACGCTGAGCACGCCCCCCAACGCGGACGCCAGGCTCAACCCGAACACACCTGTGTCGCCTGACAGCCGCATCATGACCGCAGCCGGCAGGAAGCCCAGCATGGGGATGTCGGCCCAACCCAACGCCACGACGCCATCGACGCGGCCGGCGAGCAGTTCCAGCGCCTGCAAGCCGTGGGAGGCCATGTCGCCGTGTAGATCCTGGGGCAGCTCGGCCAGCTTATACAGGCGCAGGAAGGCCGCAACCAGCAAGAGCAACGCAGGCAGGCCATAGCTGCGCCAATCCTGCCGCCAACGCGCCGGCGCAGCCCGCCAACGGATCCACGGCGTCTGGGACGCGGCCAGCAGGACAATGCCCCCCAGCCACAATCCGCGCACCAACGCCGTCTCGCCGTTAAGCAGGTATAGCCCCGCGCTGGCGCCGTAACTCAACAGAGCCAGCACGAACAGCGGCCGGGCCAGATGTGTGGGATGGTCGAGGAAGCCGGCGCGCGGCTGGGCCCTGGACTGGTCAGTCAGGTCTGAAGCCGCCGTAGGCGCGGCCAGGGCAAACAGCAGCGCGCCGGCCAGTAGCAGGCCGATGGCCAGGGTGGGCTGTCCGTAAAGCGACATGGGCAGCACGGCCAGCAGCGGGCTGTAAAAGTCAGGCTGATCGAGCAGATACTGCGCCGCATAGGCCAGGGCCAGGGCCAGCAGTACGCCGAAAAAACGGGGAAGATGTCTGGAGTGCATGGATCATATGATAGCCATGTCGCGCCCAAGGGCCAAACCCGCTCAGCCAGTCGTCAGCTTGCAAAAGCATGCCGCAGCTTGCTCACTGAATCATCCTGTGCTATACTCCTCCCCGCGGGCCGCTAGCTCAATGGTAGAGCAAGGGACTTTTAATCCCTAGGTTCAGAGTTCGAGCCTCTGGCGGCTCATAGAGAAGGGCCGAGACGTTTTGTCTCGGCCTTTTTCTATGAGCCGCCTGTTCACTTATTTCTCTGTCTACCCCGCCTGTTGCCCGTTGCGATACACGCCGGCCCGCAGGTTGCGCCGTACTTGCAGCACCTCGCGCACCATGCGGATGGTGTCGTGGACGGGCCGCACGCGGCTGTCGGCGTCGAAGTACCAGTTGATGGGCACCTCGACCACGGTGTAGCCGCGGTCCAGGGCGATGGCGACCGCCTCCACGTCGAAGCCTAAACCGTCCATGGACTGAAGGCGGAAGACGTCGTCGGCTGTCTGGCCTTCGAAGCACTTGAACCCACACTGTGTGTCCTGGAACTGAGGAATCGCTAGCAGGCGTACGATCAGGTTGAAGATGCGCCCCATGAAATGGCGATAGAAGGGCTCGTTGAAACGACGCGCACCGGGAGCCTCGCGCGAGGCCATGGCTACGTGATAGTTGTCGAGCGCTGGGGGCAGGAACTTGGTTACTTCCTCGATGGGCATGGACAGGTCGGCGTCGCACATGAAGCGGTATTTGCCAACAGCCGTCAGCATGCCGACGCGCACGGCCGCGCCCTTGCCTTTGGCGCTATGCAGAACGTGTACGTAGGGATGATTACTGGCGAAGGCCTCGGCCACGGCCGTGGTCTGGTCTGTGCTGCCGTTTTCGACCACTACCACCTCAGCCGCGTAGGGCTGGGTCGAGAGGAAGCGATCGATGGCCTGCAGGGAGCGCGGCAGGCGATGCTCTTCGTTGTAGGCAGGGATGATGATTGAGAGCAACAAGGGGGTTGACGGTTTTTGGCTTGATGTCATTGAATACGGCCCTAGACGAAAATCAGCAAACCCAGGCTGCCGGCAAGCAACCCGCCGACCAGAGATGACACGAAGTTGACCATGTCGTTGTTCATCCAGCCCCAGCCGCGCAGGGGACGGGTACGGGCGCCGCAGCTATGCACCGGGCGCTCGGTCTCTTTTTCACAGTGGTCGCACCAGTAGATGCGCTGTAAGGTGGCGCCCAGCAGGCTGTCGAAGAGTGATCCTACCAGACCAGCCGCGGCCGCGATGACGACGATGGGCAGGTCGGCCAGCAGCAGTTGGCCTTTGGTAGCCAGCGAGGCGAACTGGATCAGCACGAAGGCCGCCACGCCAATAAATGCGGCGCCGGTCAGCGCGGCCAGCGTGCCGTAGCGGGTGATTCCACCTGATGTACCGGGGGCTACGGGCCGGCCGGTGGTGATCAAGCGCGGCGTCTCTCTGGCCAGCACGCCCAGTTCGGTGGCCCAAGTGTCGGCGTTGACGGAAGCCATGACGCCGAAAAAGGCCAGGGTCAGATAGATATAGAGGGGGGCGCCGGCCCGCGCCTGGCCTTGCAGATCGAGGAGGAAGTAGACGGCCAGCGCCAGCAGCGCGCCGGCGCCGCCGTTGGCCAGGACCTGACCCAGATCGCGGCGCTCCCCTTTGGCGAACTTTTCGGCCAGAGCGACCTTGTCACCCTGGCGATAATGGCTTAGCAGGCTGGAACTGACGAAAAACGAGATCAGCACCAAACCCCAGGTCCAGCCGCCAAAGCCGAAGATCAGGGTGCCGACGAGGATTGCGCCGGCCACGCCGCTGGGGGCCAGTGAGTTGCGCCGATAGGCCAGCAGGCCGATGGCGGCGCTGAGCAACAGTCCAATCGCAAGGCGGGATAACAGTTCCATGCTCAAACCCTGGTTACCGACAAAAGCGCAATCAAGGCCGCAGCTTGGGCCGCCAGCGCGCCGCTCCACAGCAGTCCGGCTGCCACGCGTTGGCGTTCGTACACCAGCAGGCCCCACACGCCGTTGATCAACCAGACCGCCAGGCCGAAGACTGGGAAAAGGAAGATCATGCGGCGGTCCAGATTGTCCCACTGCGGCAAGGCGAAAGGCAGCGAAGTGAAGCGGCTCATGGCGATGCCCAGCAGCAGCAGCGTGCCTATGAAGCCGGCGAGCAACAGGATCAGCAGGAATCTGTCCTGCCAGAGCGGAAAGCGCATCCAGCGCGGCCAGTGGCGCTGGTGGGCTACCAGGTGGGTGGGGCCAAGCTGATTCTGCTGCTGCAGCGCGGCCAGGAAACCATCGGCGTTGGCCGGAGAGATGCCGTAGGCGCGCCCACCGGCGTGCAGCAGCAACTGGTCGGGCAGCGGCTGCGTGGCCACGCTGTAGACAGTGACGTCTTGCAAGCGACGACGAACCCCCAGATCAGGGCCGTACAATACGACAGGCGCTAGCCTTGGCCAGCGCCGGGCAATGGCCAAGGCTAACTGGTCCACCTGTCCGTTGGGACCTGAAGCCAACGGCGCGTCTGGCAGCATCGCTGCCACTGCCTGGCCGCGCTGTATCTGCTGCACGTCGCCGATCGGAATCACCTGGCGGATCGGCCCCCAGGCCAGGGTAAGGGCGTTGCGATCGATCCAGTAGGCGAGGCTGAGGCAGAGCCAGGCCCGCCACAGGACGTAGCCAAGAGGCAGCCACAGCGCCATCACCACCAGCAGCAGCAAGAAAGTCGATGCACCCACCGGCCGCGCGGCCATCAGGATCGCCACGGCAAGGTCGAGGACGATCAGCAGAAGCCCGGCCAGCAGCGCACGCCGGCCGTCGGTGGATGATGTGGGTGTGAAGATCATGCGTGAGGGATAACTTGTAACTCGTAACCCAGAAACGCAACTCGATGTGGCACACGCCGTCGCCATTCCGGTTACGTGTTACGTGTTACGCATTATGATAGGCGGCTGATGCTGCCCTAAACGAACACCGGCGTATTCCACGACCGATACTTCGCCACATTGCCGCGTACCACGTCGAAGTAGAGGTCGCGGATGGCGGACGTGGTCGGTCCCATGACGCCCGCGCCTACTGGCCTGTGATCGACTGCGGTGATGGACGCGACCTGCACGCCCGTGCCGCAGAAGAAAAGCTCGTCGCAGACGTAAAGCTCTGTGCGGTCGATTTCGCGCTCCTCGGTCGCGATGCCCAGCTCGGCCGCGGCCAGCTCCATGACCGTGCGGCGGGTGATGCCCTCCAGGATGTTGGAGGACACCGGCGGCGTGACCAGTTTGCCGTCGCGCACCATAAAAATGTTGGCAGCGCTGCCTTCCGAGGCGTGGCCGTGCTCGTCCAGCACAATGGCCTCGTCGTAGCCATCCATCAGCGCCTCGGATTTGACCAGGCTGGAGTTGACATAGGCGCCAGCGATTTTGCCGCGGGCCGGGATGGCGTTGTCGTCGACGCGCCGCCAGGAGGAGATGCGCACCGAAGCGCCTTCCTCGTTGGCCACGTAACGGCCAAAGGGGGTGGCGAAGATCGTGACCTCGTCGGTCATGCCGTGCAGCAGGACGCCGATCTTGTGATCCGCCTTGTAAGCCAGCGGCCGCACGTACATGTCGTTGCGCTGCCCCTCACAGCGCAACAGCTCCACAACCACGTCGCGCAGTTGTTGTGCGCTGTAGGGCACCTGCATCAACAGCAGGCTGGCCGAGCTGAGGAAACGCTTGATGTGGTCCTCGAGCCGGAAGACGTAGAGTTGTTCGGCCGGCTCGTTCCAATAGGCGCGGATGCCGCCGAAGCAGGCCGTGCCATAGTGCAGTGCGTGGGTCATCACGCTGACCTTGGCTTGCTCAATAGGGACGATCTGGCCCTGGAAGAAGGCATAGTTGGTTTGCATGGTGGTACCTGAAGAATGGTTAATGGTGAATGGTTAACGGTTAACTCTCAATTGCGGAGACAATCTGCCACTTGCAACCTGCTACCCTGCCATCCACGCGTGCAGTTGGTCCATGAAACCATAGGCGGTCATGTCCATGCTGAGGGGAGTGATGGAGATATAGCCGTTGGCGACGGCCCCGATGTCGGTGCCGTCTTCGACGATGCCGCTCGGCGGCTCGCCGCCGATCCAGTAATAGGGCTGGCCCTTGGGGTCGATGCGCTCGACCAATACGTCGCGGTAGACCCGTTGGCCCAGGCGGGTGATCACCACACCCAATACGTCGTCGCTGGGGATGGGCGGCGCGTTGACGTTGAACAGCAGGTTGGGCGGCAGACCGTTGGCCAGGATCAGGCGGGCCAGGCGGGTCACCACCTGGGTGACGGCACGGAAATCGGACCACTCGCGCGCATCCAGTGAAACTGCGATGGCCGGCACTCCGCCCACCACTGCCTCCATCGCGCCGGCCACCGTGCCGCTGTAGGTGATATCGTGGCCCAGGTTGCCGCCTTGGTTGATGCCCGAAACCACCAGGTCGGGCAGATGCGGGATCGCGCCCAGCAACGCCAAGCCGACGCAGTCCGAGGGCGCGCCGTTGGTTGTGTAGGCCGGCGAGCCGTCGGCCAGCGTGACCTGGTTGATGCGCAGCGGCTTGTGCATGGTCTTGCTGTGGCCGGCTGCGCTCCAGTTGCGGTCAGGCGCGAAGACCGTTACTTGGCCGACCGAGTCCAGCGCTTGTTTCAGCGCCAGCAGGCCGGGGGAGTGGACGCCGTCGTCGTTGGTGATCAGGATATGTGCAGGCATCGCTTCAAACAAAGCAAAACCCCCAACGCCAGGGCTAGGTAACGGGAGAATGGGCGAACAAACCTGGCGCCCGGGGTCGGTCGATGGGGCCGTCATCGCAGGCATTGTAGCGCAGCGGGGACGATTCGGCAAAACAGAGGTCTTTGCTGCCGGATTGGCGCAGCACGCTCGATCCGGCTCACTGCTCAGCAGGCGGCCTCGTGGGCAGGGTGAACCAGAAGGCGCTGCCCTGGCCGGGGGTGCTCTGCACGCCAACCTGGCCGCCCAGGCGATCAATGATGCGCTGGACAATGGACAGGCCCAGCCCATGGGATCCACGCGAGCGGTCTTTGGAACTGAAGGGGGCGAAAAGGTGCGCCTGATCCTCCAGGGCGATCCCTGGCCCATTGTCCTGCACCCAAAAGCGCGCCCAGCCTTCGTTCAGCGCTTCTCCCCACACCTCGATCACTGGCGGCTGCGGTGGATCGGCCTGCGGGCGACCGCCATATTTGAGGGCATTGCTCAACAGGTTGACCCATACCTCTACCAGCCACTGAGGCTGGCCGAAGACCACAGGCCAGATATGGCCCGTGTGGACGATAGCTTCCTTCTCTTGGATCTGCAAGGCCAGCCGTGCCTCGACTTCACCCAACACGGTGCTCATCTCGATGGAAACCAGGTCAACCTGATCCCGCCGGGCGCTGGCCAGCAACAAAAGGCCATTGATAGTGTCAGCCATACGCCGGATGTAGTGGTTGATTTCTTCGGCATAGGAGACAGCCTCCTTATCGCCTTGCACGGCTGGCGACCAGGTGAGCAGCGTGGCATAATTGGCGATGTTCTGGAGCGGACTCTTGAGATCATGAGCTACGGTGTGGGCGAATGCGTCCAACTCGGCGATCAGCCGGTCCTGCGTCGCGATCTCCTGCTGCAGGGCCTGGCGCAGCCGATGTAGCGTCAGATGCGCCTGCACACGGGCCAGCACTTCGTCATCCTGAAAGGGCTTGGTGATGTAGTCGACTCCACCCACCTCAAAGCCAATCATGATATCCTGCATCTGATTGAGCGCGCTGATGAAAAGGATTGGAATATTCTGGGTGAGCGGATCAGCCTTGAGCCGCCGGCAGACTTCGTAGCCGTCCATGCCGGGCATGCGCACATCCAGCAACACCAGGTCTGGCGGCATAGCAAAGACAGCATCCAAGGCCCGTTCGCCGCTGGTAACAGCGCGCACCTCGTAGCCATGACGACTCAAAACCTTGCTCAACAGCTTCAGGTTGTCGACGACGTCATCCACAACCAGGATGTCACCGCTTGCATCATCCCATGGAGACATGCTTTTCCTCATCTTGCGTACAGCGGCCCAGGACGCCTGGTCTGTACTCAGTCCGCAGCCAGCGCCCGATCCACCGCAGCCAGGATCACCTCATAGGCGAAATCGCCCATCTGCTGCTTTAACACTCCAGCCAGATCTGGCCGTGAGACGGCCAATTGATCGATCAGGCGGCCCAGGCGTCTGGAATCGGCCGCAACAGCCGCCAGCCGCACTTGTTTCAACCAACCTGCCGGCAGTCCGACCAGGTGCAGAACAGGCAAGGCTGAGTCCGCCGCTGAGCGCTGCTCAAGCGAAGCCGAGTGGTCCGGCTGCTCGAAATCGACCGCGATCTGCAAGGGGATCGAGAACCAGAACACGCTGCCCTGGTTCACCTGGCTGCGCACCTGCAACTCGCCGCCCATCAAGTCGACATACTCATGGCTGATTGCCAGGCCCAGCCCGGTGCCCTCGCCCAGGCGCCGGCCGGACTCCGTCTGGACAAAGGCGTCGAAGAGGGCGCTGAGTTCCGAAGGGGCGATGCCCTGGCCGCTATCCTCCACGGCGAAGGTCGTTTTGACCAGACCCAACGCCATGTCTGCATCTGTGATGTCAGCGCGAAGCTGAACGCTGCCCTGGCTGGTGAATTTCACGGCGTTGCTCAACAGGTTGATCAACACCTGGCGCAGCTTGCCCTGATCGCCCAGCACCTGGCGGGGCACGGCCGCCGCGATCTCCAGATTCAAGGCCAGTCCCTTGTCTGCCGCCCGCAGATGAAGCATATTCATCACATCGGCCAGCAGATCGTGCAGATCGAATGCGACGATACGCGGGCCGGCGCGACCCGCCTCGATCCTGGACAGTTCCAGGATGTCGTTGATCAGCGTCAGCAGGTGCTCGCCGTTGCGCACGATCGCGTCCATGTTCTGGCGCGTCTCCTGATCCATCGCTGGGTTGCGCGCCGTGAGCATGGAGAAGCCCAGGATAGCGTTGAGAGGTGTGCGCAGTTCATGGCTCATATTGGCCAGGAAGGCGCTCTTGACGCGACTGGCGTCCTCGGCAACTTGTCTGCGTTCTTCGGCTACGGCGCGGGCCTGGCGCAGTTCCTCCTCCATCGTTTTGCGTTCAGAGATATCCTGCACGACAGAGATGAAGTACTGGATTTGGCCGGAGGAATCGCGCAGGGCCGAAACGGTCAGATTGGCCCAGATCAACGATCCATCCGGACGCAGGTAACGCTTCTCCATGGAGTAGCTGGGAATGGCGCCGGATAACATAAGCTGGAACAACCCCAGATCGAGATCCAGGTCGGCCGGATGGGTGACATCCTGAAAACCGCGGGCGAGCAGTTCGCTTTCGCTGTAGCCCAAGAGTTGGCAAAGGCGCTGGTTGACCCGCAAGAGACGCCCCGTCGGGCTCACGGTTGCCATACCTGCGGCGGCCTGTTCGAAGATGGTGCGGAAACGCTCCTCGCTGTCGCGCAGTGCGATCTCGGCCAGCTTGCGTTCGGTGATGTAGCGGAATGAGCAAGCTGCACCAGTCACCTCTCCATCCACATCGCGGATGGGACATAAGGAGCATTCGATGAAAGCATCATCGGGGTAGATAGTCGATTTGTCTTCGAAGCGGAACGCCTCGCCGGCCAGCGCCCGGTCATAGCGGCTGCGCCAGTACTCTGCGACTTGCGGGGACAGGCTGGCGTCAAGCGCAGACTCGCCGATCTGAACGGGCCGTCCCAGGAGCTGTTGCATGCCGCGGGCAAAATCAGCGTTGAAGACCAGCAAGCGATAGGAGCGGTCGACGGACCAGATACGTTGGTCGCTGTTCTCGATTACCGTTGCCAGATTGGCCTCGCTGCGTCGCAGGGCAGACTCGATGCGTTGTCTCTCGGCCAGTTCCTGCTGCAATTGTTCGTAAAGCTGGGCATTGCTTACTACCTGGCCCAATTGTTGGCCGATAACGGTTAACAACGCCAGGTCATCATCCTCGAAGGGATTGATGCCCGAAGTCGCCAGATTAAGGACACCCACCAGCTCGCCGCTGGCAAGCAAGGGGACGCCGGCGATGGAGTGGATGTCCTCCTGACGCAGACCGACCAACCGTTCGGGATCAGGGTAATCGTCGATACCCATAACGACCGGCCGGCGCTCGAGCGCCGCCCGACCGGCTATGCCCTGTCCGACCTGTATTTGGTCCAGCCGTTTGGCGTCGTCCTCGGAGAGGCCCGACTGAACGCGTATGGCCAGCGTGTCGCCGTCTGGCTGCAAGAGCAATACCCCGGCCTTTTCGAATAGCAGGATTTCCCGCAAGGCGGCCAATGCCGTGTACAGTATCTCATCCAGATCGCGGGATTGGCTGGCTGTGCGGTGGATGGCGTAGAGGATCGACAGCTCCCGATTGCGCCGTTCGATGGCCTTGGCGGCCTGCCTGCGTTCGCTGATATCCTCGTAGATGCCCAGGATACCGATCACTGCGCCCTGCGCATTGCGCAGAGGAACTTTGTTGCTGCTCAACCAGCGAACTCCGCCCTTGGGCCTCGCCTGCGGCTCCTCATAGCCGATCTTGGGCTGGCCACTGCTCATCACCAGGGCATCATCGGCCCGATAGAGAGGCGCATTGTCGCGCCAGATCAGATCGAAGTCGTTTTTGCCGATAATCTCGCTCGGATCGGCCAATCCGGCGTCCCGGGCAAAGGCCCGGTTGCAGCCCAGATAATTGGAGGTTGTGTCCTTCCAGAAGATACGCTGCGGCGCCGTGTCCAGGATCAACTGGAGCATTTGCTGTGAGCTACGCAGCGCGTTCATGGTCTGCAGACGTTCTGTGATGTCCTGCACGTGAACCAGGAAGCCGCGCTGATCGTCATTCTCCGGCAGCCAGGGGCTGATGACGCATTCGATGGCGCGGCGGCCCTGCTTGTGCGTTGCGTAGAGGCCAAGCTGCCGAACCAGGTCGAAGTCAAACTCGGTTTCGAAGCGTACTGACTGGCCGGCCTGCAACTGCTGCTTCGCCATGGCTGGTATGTTGGGATCCTCGAAAAGCTGAAAGCCGCGGATCGCCTCCACACTGTCGATGCCGAACAATTCCAGGCAGGCGTGGTTGGCATCAACCAGCCGTCCCCCAACGTCGAATAATTCGATGGCTACAGGAGACTGCTGGAAGATACTTCTGAAGCGAGCGCGACTGTACTCCACGGCCTGCGTGCGTTCTGCGACTCGCTGCTCCAGCTCCTCACGCTGGCGTATGTTCTCCTGGAACAGTTGGGCGTTGGTCAAGGCCAAAGCCACGCGGTCAGCCAGATCCTGCAAGAACTCCTGGTCCTCGCGGCCGTAGGGGCGTCCTGGCTGATCGCGCGACACGCCAAGCGTGCCGATCACCTGGCCGCCGGCGCGAATGGGAGCCAGGATCAGACTGTGGATACCGAAACGCTCTAAATAGGGCCAATACTCTGGCTTGGTCTGGGCGCGGATCTGTTCTTGTGGGACAACAGGCAGCAGCACCGACTGGCCGCTGCTCATCACCTGACCATTGATCCCTTCTTCCGCCCGGTGTGAGGCCGCTGCCAACAGGCTCTCTATGAAAGCCCTGGCTTCGGGATTGGGATGATGAAGCGCAACAGGCCGCAGCCAGGCGCCATCTTCCGAGAGCAAGCGCAGCACACAGACGTCGCCCAGGATGAGCGCGGTCTGTTCAACAGCCACGGCCAGGGCCGCATTCAGATCGACGCCAGCCCCGGCCATGGCCAGGGAAATGGCAGCCAGACTCTCCTGCCGGACTGCGTTGCGACGGATGACGTCCTGCGTCTGGTGGTGCTGAATGGCCAGTGCAAAGAGCGCGGCCAGCCGTTCCACCACGGTCAGGTCGTGTTCATCGTAGTCGCCGGATGGGTTAGCCAATGCTATCTGGCCTACCACCCGATCTGCCAACAGGGCCGGCGCTGAAAGAAAGCGTTGGATGGACAGATGGCCGGCCGGTGTGCCTTGGGATCTGCCATCCTGAGCGGGTGTGTTGGTGAGAAGCGGCTGGCCATGCTGCAACACCCACCCCCAGAGTCCGCGGAACTGGGTGAAGACATTGTCCTTATCCGCCACATTGCAGGCGTCCCAAATCTCGCGGGTCATAGTCGGCGCCACCAGGTAGCCGGCAATGGGATCGATATAGCCCGCGAAGCCCAGTGTGCTGTCGGTCAGCTCCTTGGCCTTGTCCAGCACCAAAGCAGACGTCTCCTCGATGGAACCGGTGGATAAGAGCGAAGCCAGCAATTCCGAGACCGCGGCGTTAAGGCGCGCATCGCGCTGCAGCGCCGCTTGCATCTCTTTGCGCTGGCTGATGTCGCGCACGATCACCAGATCGGCCGGCTGGCCCTGCCAGGTGGTTCTGGCGCTGGTCAGCTCGATTGGCTTGTGTTGGCCTTGTTTGGTGACAATGGTCGTTTCAAACTGGGGAGTTATCGCGTCACCGGCCAGCCGCCGTCGAAAGCGATCGGCGATCACGGGCAGATCGTCGGGGTGGGCCAGGTCGTGAAAGCTGGTGTGCAGCAATTCCTCGACCGTATAGCTCATGATCTCGGCTGCGCGCTGGTTGGCGAAAACGTGCTGGCCCGACCCGGCGGCAATCAGAATGCCATCGTTGGCGTTTTCGACCAGGGCCCTGAAGTTCTGTTCGTTCTCCCCTGAAGTATCGTGTGCTGTGTCCGGCAGGCTGGCGCTGGCCAAGCGGTCATCCTCGCTGATAGCAGTGGTGTGCTGAACCGAAGCGTCTCTTGCGGACTTTCTTGCCATAGCCTCTTGTGTGCTCCATTAGAGTCCCGTAGCATACAACACAGAGAAGAATCAGGTAGACAGTGAGGGTACAATGGACTCAATTATAGCACAATTGTGTTCTTGTGAAAAGAAACGCGCGGCGAAAAGACTGCGTTGGCAGGTAAGGCGGTGTATGAGGAGACGGGGCAATTCGGTTGCACTTGCAGTTTGCCAACGCATACGGTATCATGACATGCGACTATGATGCCCACCATCCTCCCCCTCAACTCACCTGACGCCACCCTGGCCATGGCCGGCGGCAAGGCGCTGAACCTGGCCAAGCTGGCGCGCGCCGGTCTGCCCGTGCCGCCCGGCTTCATCGTTGCCACTGCGGCCTACCAGTCTTTTGTCGCCGCCAACTACCTGGACGCAGTGATCAATGGTCAATTGTCAACGACCAATGATCAATGGTCAATGGAAGCCGCCGCCCATGCGATCCGCGCCCAATTCGCGGCTGCTCCGATCCCCGTCGACTTGGCCGGCCAGATACTCTCCGCCTACCACGACCTCGGCTCCGGTTCCGGGTTACGCACACTTGCGCATGCACCGGAGCGCAGCACAGGTGCAGGTGTGACGCATTGCGAGTTACCGGCCGTCGCCGTGCGCTCATCAGCCACAGCGGAAGACCTCCCTGATCTCAGCTTCGCCGGCCAGCAGGACACCTTGCTCAACGTCATAGGCGATGAGGCGCTGTTGCAGGCCGTGGTGACATGTTGGAGCAGCCTCTGGACCGCGCGCGCCATCACCTATCGGCAGCGCAACGGCATCCCGCACGGCGACGTGGCGCTGGCCGTGGTGGTGCAGGCCATGGTCGAGAGCGAGGCTTCGGGCGTGCTCTTCACCGCCAACCCGTTGAGCGGTAAACGCAGCGAGGTGGTGATCGACGCCACCCTGGGGTTGGGCGAGGCGCTGGTCAGCGGCCAGGTGGAACCGGACCAGATTGTGGTGGACATGGCCGCTGGGCGCATCATCCAGAAGCGGCTGGGCGCCAAGGCGCTGGCCATCCACGGCGCGACCGGCGGCGGCGTGACCACCGTGCAGCAGGAGGCTGCAGCCCGGCAGGCGCTGCCCGACGGGCCGATTCTGGAGCTGGCCCGGCTGGGCAAGCGGGTCGAGCAGGATCTTTACGCCGGTCAGCCGCAGGACATCGAATGGGCCTGGGCCGGCGGGCGGCTCACCCTGCTCCAGTCGAGGGCCATCACGTCGCTCTTTCCACTGCCCATGGAGATGCCGGCCGAGCCGCTCCAGGTGCTGTTCTCGCTCAACCATGTGCAGGGCATGCTGGACCCCTTCACGCCGCTGGGGCAGGACGCGCTGATCCGCGCCTACGTGACGCTGGCTACGCTGTTTGAGCGCCACTACACGCCGCAGACCCAGCGCGAGCTGGCCACGGCCGGCCAGCGGCTGTACATCAACGTTACCCCCGCGCTGCGCCATACGCAAGGCCGCAAGCTGCTGCGCGCCATCTTCAGCGCCATCGAGCCAAGCGCAGGCCAGGCCATCGCTGGCGTGCTGGACGACCCGCGGCTTGACGTGGCGCGCAGCGGCTTGAGCCCGGCGTCGGCATCCAGCCTGGCCCGTTTTGCCTCGGTCGTAGCCAGGCGTGCGGCTGCCGCTATGCGCCACCCGCAAGCGCAGCGAGGCGACATGGAGCGGCTGATCGACAGCTTCGTCGCCGAGATCGACGCCCGCAGCCGCGCCGCCCACACCCTGGCCGAGCGGTTGGCCCTGTGCGACGCCATCTACCGTGAGTTCGCCGCGCGCATCTCACTGCGGCTCTTCCCGCCCATCGTGGCCGGCATCGGCAGCTTCTACCAACTGCGCCGGTTGGCCCAGCGTGTTACGGGCAGCGACCAGTTGGCGCTGGAGATCGCGCGCGGCCTGCCCGGCAACGTCACCACGGAGATGGATCTGGTGCTGTGGACGGTGGCGCAGATAATCCAGGCCGACCCCGAGTCGGCGGCGCGTTTCGCCAACGAGGACGCGGCCAGCCTGACGGCGGCCTACCAGACGCGCAGCCTGCCCCTGCCTGCCCAGATTGCGCTGCTGGCCTTCATGGACCGCTACGGCATGCGCGGGCTGGCCGAGATCGACCTGGGCCGGCCGCGCTGGCGCGAGGAGCCGGTGCATGTGATCCAGGTGGTGCAGAGCTACGTGCGCATCGACGACCCGGAACAGGCGCCGGACGCGGTGTTTCGCCGCGGCGCAGTTGCGGCTGAAGGCGCGATCGAGCGGCTGGCCGCGGCCATGCCCAACCCGGCGCAGGCGCGGCTGGCGCGGCTGCTGGCCAGCCGCATGCGCGCCCTGGCCGGCCTGCGTGAGACGCCCAAATTCACCATCATCCGGGTGCTGGGCGTGGTGCGCCGCATGTTGCTGCAAAGCGGCGCAGAGCTGACCGCTGCCGGCGTGCTGGCCCGGCCGGACGACATCTTCTTCCTGCACTTCGAGGAGTTGGAGGCGGTGGCGACCGCTGTACCGGATGGAGTCGAGTCTGCGGGCGGGGCCGTGGACCAAGACCGGCTGAAGCCTGGACTCCAGGCGGCAGCGTGGCGGGCGCTGGCGGCGGAACGGCGCCAGGTTTACGGGCGGGAGCTGCTACGCCGGCAGGCGCCGCGGGTTCTGCTGAGCGATGGCATGGCTTTCTACGAGGGACTGGGCGCGGAGAGCGGCGACGGCGCGCTGAGCGGCAGCCCGGTGTCGCCCGGCGTGGTCGAGGGGATCGTCCATGTGGTGTTCGATCCACGCGACGCCCACCTGGCGCCGGGCGAGATCCTGGTCTGCCCTGGCACCGACCCGTCGTGGACGCCGCTCTTTCTGGCGGCCGGCGGGCTGGTGATGGAGGTGGGCGGGCTGATGACCCACGGCTCGGTGGTGGCCAGAGAGTACGGCATTCCGGCTGTGGTGGGGGTGCACGAGGCGACCCGCCGGCTGCACGACGGGCAGCGGGTGCGGGTGGATGGGACAGCGGGGCGAGTGGTGGTGATTGGGTGATTGGGGGATTGGGTGGTTTTTCTTGGCAGCGGCGCTGTGGTGCTGGTACGGCGCGGGGGATTTCTTGCGTGATCGTTTTGTTGCTTGTATAATCGCGCCGTCGGTTGATTGTGATCGTGTTGTTAAGATCATGTTAACCCAATGTTAAGACGCCTGCGACCCGCTATAGCGGCCCCGCGGCGTACTCGTGGCAGCGCCTGCACTCTCACCTGGCGCCCTTCTATGCCAGTAGGGCGCAATTTGCTGGCCGCATCGCTCGGCGCGATGTGTTCCAGCCCCCGACTTCCACCTTCATCCTGTTCCCTGTTACGCTCAAGGAGGAGCACCCATGACATCCCGTCGCCTATTGCTTTCAATTGTGGTTTTGCTGGCCGCGCTGATGGTCATCGCCTGCCAGCCGCCCGCCGCTGCGCCGCAGCCGGCCGCCAGCAACGAGCTCAACGTGCTCTGCACCCCCCAGGTGGAGTGGTGCGAGGGCATGAAGACCGAGTTCGAGGCCGCCAACCCTGGCATCACCGTCAACTTCGTGCGCATGTCCAGCGGAGAGTCACTGACCCGCCTGCGCAACGAGAAGGACAATCCCCAGTTCGACATCTGGTGGGGCGGCCCGGTGGACAGCTTCATCGCCGCGAAAGCCGAGGGTCTGCTAGAGCAGTACGACTCTCCCAACTTCGCCAACATCATCGAACCGGAGCTGATGGCCGACCCTGATAAGCACTGGGTTGGCGTCTATGTGGGCTCGCTTGGCTTTGCCACCAACAACAACTCCGGCGTCACGCCGCCCACCTCGTGGGATGACCTGCTCAAACCGGAGATGCAGGGCCAGATCCTGATCGCCCATCCGTCCAGCTCGGGCACCTCCTACACCACCATGTGCACCCGCCTGCAGATGCTGGGCGAGGACGCTGGCTGGGAGTGGATGCGCCAGTTCGCTGGCAACGTCTTGCAGTACACCAAGAGCGGCGCGGCCCCGGCCAAGTTCGTTGGCCAAGGCGAGGCCGCCGTGGGCATCGTCTTCTCGCACGACATTGTGGCTGAGATCGAGAAGGGCTCGCCCCTGACCCTGACCTTCCCTGAGGAAGGCACCGGCTACGAGATCGGCGGTATGGGCATCATCAAGGGCGCCAAAAACCTGGACAACGCGAAAAAGTGGTTCGACTGGGCGCTGGAACCGGCCACCCAGGAGCTCGGCCCCAAGTACAACGCCTTCCAGGCCCCCACTGTCAAGGGCGCGGCGGCTTCCAAGCCGGAGCTGCTGCAGGTCAGCCTGATCGACTATGACTTCCAGTGGTGTGGCGAGAACAAGACGACTTTTGTCGACAAGTTCACCAACGAGGTTGCCGGCGCCGATTCGCTGAAGGAATAAGGCTTATCGCTCCAGACCCTTCGGGTTTGCCGCAAACCCGAAGGGTCTCCACCCCCGCTCATGACCACCCCACCCTACACCGGCTCCAGCCCCGGCTTGCTGACAGCCCTGCGCCGCCGCATCCAGGAGTTTCGCCTGATCGGGCAGGATCCCATCCTGGCTATCGGCCTGCTGGCCATCGGCGCTTTCGCCGTGACCTTCATCCTCTATCCCTTGCTGCGCGTGGTGGTGCAGGGTTTTGTCTCGCTGGAAACCGGTGAGCTCAACCTGGTGCATTTCGGACGCTACTTCGACTCCTATTTCGGGCCGTATTATCGGCGCGTCGTGCGGGACACCATGATCATGGGCGTGGCCACGGCCACCGGCGGCACGATTCTGGGCTTCATCTTCGCCTACGCGCTGGTACGCTGCAACATGCCCTTCCCGCGGCTGACCCATGCGCTGACATTGGTGCCGACCATCTCGCCTCCCTTCGCCATCGCCATCGCTGCCATCCTGCTCTTTGGCCGCTCCGGTCTGATCACTCGTACCCTGCTGGGCATCACACCGGGCGTCGGCAGCAACGACATCTACGGGCTGGATGGCCTGGTCTTCGTGCAGATCATTACCTTCTTCCCCGTGGCCTATCTGATCATCCGCGGCATGTTGGAGCGGCTGGAGCCTTCGATGGAAGAGGCGGCGCTGAGCCTGGGGGCCAGCAAATGGCACATCTTCCGCACGGTGACGCTGCCGCTGCTGGTGCCGGGCATCGCCGGCTCCTTCCTGCTGCTCTTCGTCGAGTCGCTGGCCGACCTGGGCAACCCGCTGCTGATCACCGGCAACCGCACGGTGCTGTCGGCCGAGATCTACCTGGCCATCAACGGCCAGTACGACCAGCAGAAGGGCGCGGCCCTGTCGGTGGTGCTGCTGATCCCCACCCTGACCGTCTTCATCCTGCAGCGTTACTGGGTCAGCCGGCGTTCCTACGTGGCTGTCACCGGCAAGCCCACCGGCGGCCAGATCAGGGTCAAAGAGCCCTACATCCGCTGGACGGTGGTGATCATTACCGCCCTGACCCTGGCGCTGATCATGTTGCTCTACCTGTCCATCGCTGTGGGATCGGTGACCCAGCTATGGGGCATCAACTACACCCTGACGCTGGAGCACTACCGCGCGGCCTTCACGCGCGGCCTGGACGCGATCGCGGACACCACCTTTCTCTCGGCCGTAGCCACGCCCATCGCCGTGTTGGCCGGCATGATCATCGCCTTTCTGGTGGTGCGCAAGAACTTCTCCGGCAAGGAGACGCTGGATTTCACCTCCAACCTGGGCGGCGCGGTGCCCGGTACCATCCTGGGTATCGGCTTCATCCTGGCCTTTATTAAGGCGCCGATCTGGCTGGTGGCAATCATCTACTTTTTCTTCGTCTTCTATATGGTCGGCCAACAGGGCAAGGTCGTGGAGACGTCGGGCGCAGCCCGGCCCCGCCGGCGCGGCTGGGCCAACATCCTGCTGGTGGCGGTTAGCACAGCCATCGGCTACAGCATCGCCGTCTACCTCAACGCCTGGGCCGGCGCGATCCTGTGGCGCTGGATCATGGCTGCAGGCTTCTTCGTGCTGGCCGGCGCGCTGTTTTTCGCCACGGCCAGCCGCTACCGCAAGGCCATCAGCCTGGCCACCGCCGCCATCGGCCTCTATCTGCTCGTCGACACGCTGACGCCCTCGCTGACCACGCCGCTGGCCATCTGGGGCCGCGGCATCGACAATCTGCAGCTCAGTCGCATCGTCGTCGGGCTGGGCGACTGGATCAAGGTCTTCACCCAGGTTCCACCGTCGGTTCTGGGCCTGACCGCCCTGGTGATCGGCACCTTTGTCATGGGCCGGCTGACCGGCCGGGCGCGGCCCATCCTGCTGGCGGCGTTCATTGCCCTCAGCGCCGGGCTGGTCTTCGCCGAGGCGCCGCTGGCGTTGGTCGGAACGCCCTACATCGTGATCGCTGCCTACGCGGTGCGCAGCCTGCCGGCCAGCGTGCGCGCCGGCGTCGCCTCCCTGCAACAGATCGATCCCTCCATCGAGGAGGCGTCCACCAGTCTGGGCGGCGACGCGCAGCTCACTTTTCGTCGCGTGACGCTGCCGCTGATCGCGCCGGCGCTGATCGCCGGGCTGATCTTCGCCTTCGCCCGCCACATGACCAGCCTGTCGGCCATCATCTTCCTGACCACGCCCAAATGGCCGATCCTGACCGTCTGGATCCTGAGCGAGGTGGAGCAGGCCAGCATGAGCACTGCGGCGGCCTATTCCATGATCCTGATCTTCATCGTCCTGGCCGCCATCGGCCTGATGTACTGGCTCGTCGGCCGTGCCTTCGCCTCGCAGGATAACGTGGATCTGACGATAGGGGCAGGGTAACTATGTATCTACGCCTCGAAAACCTCTACAAGATCTTCCAAGCCCGCGGCGGCAGCGGCGAGGTGACGGCGGTTCACGACGTCAACGTCTCTATCGAGAAGGGCGAGTTCGTGACGCTGCTGGGGCCGTCGGGCTGCGGCAAGACGACCACGCTGCGCCTGATCGCAGGCTTCGAGTTCCCCAGTCAGGGCCGTATCGTGCTGGACGGCCAGGAGATCAACGAGCTGCCGCCCAACCGCCGCGACATGGCCATGGTCTTCCAAAGCTACGCTATCTTCCCCCACCTGAGCGTCTATGAGAACATCGCCTACGGACTGAAGATTCGCAAGCTGTCGGGCGACCAGATCAAGCGCCAGGTGGGCAAGGTGCTGGAGCTGACCGAGCTGGGCGGGCTGGAGAACCGCGCTCCCAACCAGCTCTCCGGCGGCCAACAGCAGCGCGTCGCCCTGGCCCGCGCCTTGGTGATGGAGCCCAAGGTGCTGCTGATGGACGAGCCGTTGAGCAACCTGGACGCCAAGCTGCGCGAGCAGATGCGCACCGAGATTCGCGAGATCCAGCAGCGGCTGGGCATTACCAGCGTCTACGTCACCCATGACCAGATCGAGGCCATGAGCCTGTCCGACCGCGTCGTGGTGATGAACCAGGGTCGGGTCGAGCAGATCGACTCGCCCCAGGATGTCTACCGCAAGCCCAAGACCGCCTTCGTAGCCAACTTCATCGGCCGCACCAACTTCGTGCCGGCCATCGTGGCTGCGGCGGCAGGTGGGCAACTGGATCTGGACGCGCTGGGAGGGACGTTGCACGTGGTGCAGCCAGACGCCCCCCGCCAGGCCGGCGAAGCAGCGACGCTGGTGGTGCGCCCCGACGCCATCCGCTTGACGCAGGAAACCGGCCAGTCCCTCCGGGATAGTTCCCAATTCGCGGGGGTCGTGCATCGCTCGACCTACCTGGGCAGCCAGGTCGAGTACGTGGTGGAGGTGGCCGGCCAGTCTCTGATCGCGGTCGAGAGCGACCCGCGCCATGTCGTCGTTTACCCCCCTGGCACAGCCGTGGGGGTGAACTTGTTGGCCGAGGCGATCTACGTGTTGCCGTGAGAACCAGGGGATGACGCTACACGGCGGCGATTATACGTTCCACTCCACCCTTTTTTCCACGGGCAGGCCCAGCGCCAGGGCAATCTCCTGCCCGTGACCCAACTCGTGCATGGCCATGACGCGGAAGATGCCGCCGACGGAGGTCTCGAAGCCGGCCGGGTGCATACCGCGCACGGCCAGTTGCTCCTCGCTGAGGCTGTCCAGCAAGGTTAGGGTGCCGGCGCGGCTGGCCTCCAGGCCGGCCAGCAGCTCGGCGACGCTGCGCTCCCTCTGCTTTTCCACCTGGCGCTGGTTCCAATAGTCCAGCGAGAAGCCGTCAGGGAGCGGCTCGCCGGCCAGGAAGCGCTGCACGGTCGCTTGCAGGCCGTGCTCGGCGCCGACCAGGTGGGCTAGCAGGTCGTGGACGTTCCAGGCGGGGTTCTCGGTGGAGGCCAGGGTGTGCTCCGGGCTGATCTGGTGCGCGACAGAAACAAGGTAGGCGCGCGACTCGGCCAGTTGGGCATGGATGCGCTGTTTGCGGTCGGTCATTGTGGGATCCTTGAAGCAGAATCAGACGGGGCTCGGTCAGGAGACCGGCCCAAGCGGGTGATCAGGGCTCGGTCAGGAGACCGGCCCAAGCGGGTGGCGCAGGGGCAAAGGCTAGCCGCCTAGCAATGCGCGGGCGAAGAACAACAGGTTGGCGGGTCGTTCTGCCAGACGGCGCATGTAGTAGGGGTACCAGCGGGTGCCATAGGGAATGTAGACTCGCATGCGGTAGCCCTGGTTGGCCAGTTGCTGCTGCAAGTCGCGGCGGATCCCGTATAACATCTGGAATTCGAAGCGGTCGGCGGCGATCTGATGGCCGTGGGCATAGGCTTTGGCCCAGTTGATGATCATGTGATCATGGCTGGCGATGGCCGGGTACGCGCCGGGGTAGCGGGCCTGCCCCTCCAGCATCAACCGGATCAGTCGCGTCATGCTTTGGTCTACCTCGGCCTTGGCCTGAAAGGCCACGGCCGGCGGCTCATCGTAGGCGCCCTTGCACAGCCGCAGGTGAGCCATGCCCTGCTCCATCAGGCTGCGCACGTCCTCCTCGCTGCGGTAGAGGTAGGCCTGGATGACCACGCCCACGTTGCTGAATTCGGCGCGCAGGCGGCGATAGATGGCGAGGGTGCGGTCGGTGACAGGCGAGTCCTCCATGTCGATGCGCACGAAGTTCTCACGTTGATCCGCGGCCTGCACGATGCGCCGTATATTCTCGTAGCAGAACCGGTCATCAACCGCCAGCCCCATCGCGGTCAGTTTGATGGAGATATTGGAGTCGACGCTGGCCTCCTGGATGGCCTGCAGGGCGCGCACGTACTCGTCGGCGTTGGCGCTGGCCTCGGCCTGGCTGTTGACGTGTTCGCCCAGGAAGTCCAACGTAGCGAGCATGCCGGCCGCGTTGGTCGCGCGGATGGCGTCGATGGCGTCGGCCAGCGTCTCGCCGGCCACGAAGCGCCGCGCCATGCGCCGGCTGACCGGCACGCCGACGATGATCTCCTGCATCTTGGGACTTTTGGACAAGGCGATCAAGGTGTGTCGCAAAGGTGATACCATAGGTGCTCCTTGGCGTGAATCATGGGCGTGTGTCGAATTTAACCCATTGTGCCTCAAAACCGCTATTTCGTCTATGGCCTAGATCATAAAATCGTCACTATTTTCGGCGTTTCGCCTGGCTTGCTTGACCGGGACTCCATCCTGTGCTAAACTCCAGCGGATAACGTTGTTCATCATTGATGACTCGCTGGTCACCATTCGCTGTGGTATTCCGCCCCCCACCCTCTGGAGACACGTCCTATGCGCATCGAAGACTTTCCTCGCCCCAAAGACGACAACGGCCGCGGCATCCACTGGTCGGCCCGGCTCTATCATGACGTGATCCATCCCAATCTGGACTACTGGATCGACCAATTGGTCGCCTTGAAGATCAAGTGGGTCAAACTGTTGGACGATGGCGGTGGTTCGGGGCTGGTCTTCTGCCGCAAGCTGGTAGATGCCGACATCATGCCTGTGGTGCGTATTTATATGACCCAGCTCAACCCCAGCTATCTCACCAGCCGCGAGTTGGACACGGTCAGCCGCTATGTGGACGAGGGGGTGCCCTACTTCGAAAGCAACAACGAACCCGATTTGCCAGCCGAATGGAAAAACAACCACAAGCCCCCCAATTGGCTGGATATCGTGGTCAATAACTTCATCCGCGACGCCGACGGCGTGCTGCCAAGAGGTGGCTTGCTGGCCCTGCCGGCCATGGGGCCTGGCTCGCGCGATAATCCTATCAGCCTGGTGGTGCAGAAAGGCCGCAGCGATCTCTTTTTGCGCGGCTGCTGGGTTGCCATTCACAACTACACCCTCAACCACCCGCTGGACTATCCTTACGACGACGTCAACCAGACGGGGCGCCCTCTGACGCAGGAGGAGTACGACCGCTACGCAGCCTGGCAGTACAGCCATCTGACCTATGACCAGATCCAGGCCCAGGGCATCCCCATCAGCGCAGAGGACTACGCCAAGTTCAATCGCTGGGGCTGGGATGGCCGATCGATGGAGATGGTCAACCAGGTGCGGGCCAGCAACAAGAATCCCGGCCAGACCGTGTTCGAGGATGCCAACTGCTTCAACGGCTATCAGGCTGCCGGCAAGATGATGTTCGATGCGTTAGGCTTTTATGTGCCGGTGATCAGCACCGAAGGCGGCCCTGTCGTGGGCTGGGGCGACGACAATCGCTACGCCAAGGTGAACCCCACCACCCAGAAGGAAATGCAATTGGGCATTGTGCGCCACATGCAGAGTGAGGCGCCGCCCTGGTACTTTGCTATGTGTACGTGGCTGCTGGCTTCACGGCCCCTGGGCGACTTCAACCCCACCTGGGAGCAGATGTCCTGGTACACACCGGTCTGGAATCTCCAATTTGGCCTGGAGGACGAGCTACCCATCGTACAGGCGCTGAAGGACGAGCCCTCGGTCGTGCGACCCGAGCTGCAGCCGGGCCGCGGGGTGATTGACGGCATCGCCCGCCGCGCTGAGGGCCAGCCCATCGCCGGCCTGGCCCTCAAGTTGGCAGGCCTTGGCCGTGAACTGACCACGAGCAGCGACGCCGCTGGCGCATTCCGCTTCGGGCGTCTCAGCGCTGGCGACTATGAGTTGCGCAGCGGCGACCGGGTACTGCAAACAGGCATCGTGCTGGAGAACGACGATGCGGTGGTTAACCTGGAGGTAACCTTGGACGCAGGACAACAGAGCAGTATCGAGGGGCTGGTCAGCGACACCACCGGCCGGCCGCAGGCGGGTGCAACCGTGACCGTGGGCGCGGGCGAGCAGCAGGCCGCCACGGTACAGACCGACAGCGCCGGCCGCTACCGGGTGACTGACCTGTCTGCCGGTTCCTATTGGGTCATCACGGGCGATGGCAGCGCCGCAGTTGCGGGCATCCCATTGGACGGTTGGAACACCCGCACGGTCAACCTCACCGTGCCGGCGCCGGCCGGTTATCGCTACGTGGTAACCACCCAGCGGCTGCTTTCCGAGCAAGAGACCGGCAACGACCGCAAGTTCTTTGGCCGGGTGTTGAGCGAGACGGGCGAAGGGCTGAACGGCATTCTTGTCGAGATGGCCTGGACCGGGGCAGCAGCCGGCACGCAGTTCCCGCGCATCACCACGCCGCGCGATGCGTTCAAACCCGCCGGCAACTTCGAGTTCCTGCACAGCCCGGGCGCCTTCGTGCTGCGCGTGGTACAGGGGGACTGGCCCAGCGACGAAACCGCCCCGCTGCCGACGGTCAACGTTCCCGGTCGTGAAGGCGATCCGATCAGCTACGAGGTCAACTTCCAGCGGCGCTCCAGCGGCGCGGCCGCCGGCACAGCCAGCCTGACCGGGGTGGTCACCAACGGCGCTGGCCTGGGGCTGACCCTGTGGCAGGGCGACCCGGAGCAAGTCAATCAGCCGGGCCAGAGGAGCTGGGCCCTGGTGCTGCCGGCCAGCGGCGCCTACACTTTCAACGATCTGCCAGCAGGGTCGTATACCCTGGCGCTGGAGGGGGAGGGCGTGGTGCATGCCTTCACCCTGACTGATGGCGCCAGCACGGCCTTCAACTACGTGGTCGGAACACCCCCGCCGCCTCCGCCTCCGCCACCGCCACCGCCTCCGCCTCCTCCGCCGCCTCCTCCGCAGGAGAAGCCGCTGGCCAACTATTGGCTGTTTGGTCGTTCGTTTCAGGGCGCTACTCTGCTCGGCCTGCTGTTGCCGCACTTGCGGGAGCGCGGACTGACGGCCGGCGCCAGTCTGGATGAGGCGATGCAGGCTGCGATGGTGACCATCGTGGGCGGCGACGACGTGGCCAGCGCCGATGATGAACAAGCGCTGCGGGCAGCGGGCTGCCAGGTAGAGCGTCTGCCCGGCGATCCCTTTGCCCTGGCGGAGGTGCTGTCGCTATGAGTCAGCAAGCGAACCTCTTCAAGCGCCTGTTGTTGTGGTTGAGCGGCGCGCCAGCCGAGCCAGCCGAGCCAGCGCCGTCGGTGGTCGATGCGGCGATCCCCAACCTGCCGGACGAAACCCCATCCGCCGGAGATAGCAAAACAACCGCCGGCGCGTCCACCGACGCGTCGCAGCCGATCCAAACCGCCAGCGAGGCCGTTCCATCGGAGACGCACAGCATGACCAACGATCCAATCAACGATGCCGGGGCCTATGGCGTCCTCGTGGTTCCCGCCGACGTTCCTGAGGGCACGACCTACTGGCGGGTGATGCGCGTTCATCACCTGACGCCCGACGAAAACCAGGGCCGGCACCACATCTTCCTGGATGCGTTGGACGAGGCGGGCCAACGCAGCTTCGGCGCGCAGGCGCGTGTTAGCTGGTCTGGCGGCGAGCAGACGATCACGGTGGACAAGCCGGTAGGCGAGCCAGGCGCTAACTTTCCCATGTGGAAATGGCAGGTCTGCGCTCTGGAGATGCTGGGGCTGCCCAGCGATCGGGTAGAGAACCTGCACACTGGCCACCCTGACGAACCGCCCGGCCTGGGCAACACCCTCTTTCACCACTCCTTTGAGGTTGTGTATCAGCGCGCGGTCAACAGCGCAGTCCAGCCGCCGCCACCCCCACCTGACGACAAGCTGATGGAACGCTATATCCTCTTCGGTCCGCCTGCATCGTCCCGCACTGCGGTCTATCTGGCCCTGGCGCGCGGTTATCTGGCGGCGCAGCAACCCACCCTCGGCTACAGCGCCGACGAAGCCGGTCACGCCCGCCATGTGGTCATCGTCGGCGAGGTGCAGGACATCAGTCAGGAGACCGAGAACGCTCTGGTGCTGGCTGGCTGCCAGGTAGAGCGCGTGCAGGGCACACCGGAACAGGTGGCTGTCGCGTTTCGGGCCATGCAGGGCAGTCAGGTCTTTCTGCCTACCACGCCTGTAGGCTCCTGACCCCGTCCCAACAAACGTATCGCGATCATTTATGCGTCGGCCAGCGCTTGCGACGAGGAGCGCGACGGTATTGGCTGCCGGCTGCGATGATTTCGTGCAGAAGCCCTTTCGTGAAGCTGAGATCGTTGCCCTGACGGTTGAGTGTTTGGGAGTACAGTCGTCAACCATCAATACTGGGCATTGGTTGAGGTAAATCCATGACATTCGTGCTGACGCCTTACGCCATCATCTGCGCAGCTACTGCCGGCGTTGCACTGATCGTCGCCTACTTTGCCTGGCGTCGCCGGCGCATGTCAGGAGGCAGCGCCCTTGTCGCCCTTATGATCGCGGTCTGCATCTGGGCCGCGGGCACGGCGCTGGAGTACGCCACCGTCGGAATTCCCGGCAAAGTGTTCTGGTCGAAGATGGCATATTTCGGCGTTCTGAGCGCGCCGGTCTTCTATCTGCTCTTTGCCCTGCATTACAACCAACTTGAGCGCTGGTTGACGCGCCGCACGATTGCACTGCTTTTTGTCGTTCCATTGCTGACTCTTGGACTTGCCTTCACCAACGAATGGCACGGCTTGATCTGGTCGAACGTGACGCCTGGCCCGGATGGCAACAATCTTGTCGTCTACGGGCATGGCACAGGCTTCTGGCTCGGTGTTGTGGGCTACGCCTACCTGCTCATGGCGATTGCGACTTGGCTTTTTGTGCGTTCTGCGCTGCGACTGTCAGGCATCTATCGGCGCCAGATCATCCTGATTCTGGTCGCAGCGCTGGCGCCCTGGCTGGTCAACATCATCTATCTCACCGGTCGTAGCCCTCTGCCGGGTCTGGAGTTGACGCCGCTGGTGCTGGTCTTCTCTGGCGCGCTTTTAGGTTGGGCAATTCTGGGCTTCCAGTTGCTCGATCTGGCGCCAGTGGCGCGTCAGATGCTGATCGAAACGATGTCTGAAGGCATGATCGTCCTGAACCGCGCCCAGCGGGTAGTAGACATCAATCCTGCCGCACAGCAGCTTGTGGGCCTCAGAGGTCCCCGCCCGTTGGGCCGCCCTATCGAGCAGTTACTGCCGGACTGGGCGACCTGGGAGGAGCACTATTGGAGTCGTGGTCAGGCATCGGCCGAAATCGCATTGCATGGCGCGGAGGAACGCTACTTGCGGCTGACTGTCGTCCCGCTACACGGACGCAGGGGAGAGGGCGTCGGACGACTGCTTACCATGCACGACATCACCGCATGGCAGCAGACCGAAGCTGCGTTGGTGCAACAGAATGACTACCTCCACGCCCTTCAGCAGACTTCGCTGGATCTGATTGCTCAACTGGATCTGGCGAGACTCCTGGAGAATGTTGTTCTGCGCGCCGGTCAGTTGGTGGGGACATCCTCCGGTTATCTCGACCTGGTGGATCCAGACTCCGACCGTCTCAAGCCACAGATCGGCGTCGGCGCCCTCCAGGAGTCGCTCAGGCATTCTGTGCGGCCTGGGGAAGGCGTCGCCGGTACGGTCTGGCAGACCGGCCAACCGCTGGTAATCGATGACTACGACGCCTGGAGCGGACGCATCGACAAGTTTGCCCCCAGCACGCTGCATTCAGTGGTTGGCGTGCCGCTGCGGCTGGGCGCCGAGGTGTTGGGGGTGCTGGGTCTAGGGCATCCGGCAGGCGTTCAGCGCACTTTCACGCCGGATCAGGTCGACCTGCTGAGCCAGTTTGGCTCATTAGCCGCAATTGCCATCAGCAACGCACGTCTTTATGCCCAGGCGCAACGCGAGAAACAATACTTCGAATCTCTGTTGCACAACAGCCCGGCGGCCACGACGATTATTGATCTGGAGGGCCGTATCCGCTCATGGAATCCCGCCGCGGAGGCGCTTTTTGGTTACACACCGTCGGAGGCGATTGGCCGGACAGCCGATCGGCTGGTGGCCGGGGGAGACAATCAGGCGCAGGAAGCGCGCAGCTTCACGCGCCACACGTTGGAACGTGGGCCGATCCGCGCTATTACCCGGCGCACCCGCAAGGATGGCGTGCAGGTGGACGTGGAACTGCGCGCTGTTCCCGTAGTTGTCGACGATAAAACCACAGGTGCGCTGGCGATCTACCACGACATCACAGAACTCCAGAAGGCGCGCCGGGCTGCTGAAGCTGCCAGCAGCGCCAAAAGCGAATTTCTCGCCAACATGAGCCATGAGCTGCGCACACCGCTCAACGCCATTCTTGGCTTCTCAAGACTCATGGCGCGCGACTCTCAACTCTCCCCAGGGCAAGCCGAAAACCTGGCAATCATCAACCGCAGCGGTGAGCATCTCCTGGGCTTGATCAACGATGTGCTGGACATGGCCAAGATCGAGGCCGGCCGCACCACACTGCAAGAGCACACCTTCGACCTGCATCATCTGCTGGATGATCTGGGTGATCTGTTCCGCCTGAGCGCTGCAGCTAAGGGACTCACGCTGAACGTCACTCGCACGCCGGACGTGCCCCGTTTTGTCCACGCGGACGAGAGCAAGCTGCGCCAGGTACTGATCAATCTGCTGGGCAATGCGGTCAAGTTTACAGCGACGGGCAGCGTCGAACTATCTGTCAGCCCGGAGGGAACGCCCGCTGCGGGCGAAGTCGGTCTGGTGCGGTTCACTGTCCAGGACACAGGCCCAGGTATCGCTCCCGACGAGTTGACGGTGATCTTTGAGCCGTTCGTCCAGTCGACCAGCAGTCGCACGACCCCGGAAGGGACGGGGCTTGGACTGCCGATCAGTCGTCAGTTCGTCCATCTCATGGGCGGTGAATTGACTGTCTCCAGCGCAGGTGTGCCGGGTGAAGGCAGCCGTTTTGAGGTCCTTTTGCCGCTGCGCCCGGCTGAGGCCGTCGATTTGAATACGATGCATCCACTGGCGACACGACGCATTATTGGCCTGGAGCCCGGCCAGCCGGCTTATCGCCTGCTGGTAGCCGACGACCGCGCCGAAAATCGCAAGCTGCTGGCAGATATGCTCACTCAACTGGGTTTTACCGTGCGCGCGGTAGAGAACGGCTTACAGGCGATCCAGGTCTGGGAAGAATGGCAGCCGCAGATGGTCTGGATGGACCTGCGCATGCCAGTGTTGGATGGCAGTGAAGCTGCGAAGCGCATCAAGGCCACTGCACAGGGGCAACAGACGGCAGTGATCGCAGTGTCGGCCGGTGTCCTGGGGGATGAGCAGGCAGCGGTGCTGGCTGAGGGCTGCGACGACTTCGTACCCAAGCCCTACCGGGAGGATGAGATCGTGGCTTGTCTGGTTAAACACCTCGGTGTGCGCATGGTCTGTACCGACATCGCGCCCGATAGCGCTGCGCTTACGGCGCGTCAGGAAACGGCTGTATCGCTTGATCTGGCCAATCTGCCTGCCGGTTGGCTCAGTCAAGTGACACGGGCAGCCCTGACGGCCGACGCCGCGCAGCTTCAGCAGTTAATAATTAACATAAGGGACGAGCAACCGGCGTTGGCTCAGGTCCTGAGCGCCTGGATCGAAGACTATGACTACGGCGCAATTCTGGCTGCCGTCACTACGTCTGAGGCGGGATCGTCGAAGCCGTAACCCCGGCGCCGGGCTGCTAAGCCGAGTCCATGTAGAAAGCGGGAGTTTTCGCGAGCGCTTCGTGCTTGATCCAGCTATTACAAGCTCCTAGTTTCCAGAGGATACCAGTTTAGTATTGCCGGGCGGGAGTTGTTTCAGTACATTTTGCTCTAGCCGGTTCACGGAACCGGCTAGAGCGGCGCCTATGGACGCACTTCCGCCGCAATCTGCTAGACGTCTTTGACCTTGTCCACGGCTTCGTCGACGACTGCCGACGCTGCTTCAGCGGCGGCTTCGCCAGCCTCTGCTGCGGCTTTGCCGGCATCGGCTGCGGCCTCGCCAGCCGACTTGACGGCCTGTTCGGCCTTGCTCTTGTCAAGGAATTCGTTCAGTTCCTCGTTGATACGGCGCAGACCGGACAGCAAGCCTTGCTTGAACTGCTGGGTCAACTCGCTTTTCTGCACTACATCAGCCGCACGTGTGGCCTGGCTTTGGACATCTTTGGTCACATCGCTTTTGCGCACATCCTCGGCCACGCGATCGATGCTGTCGCCGGCCATCTTCAACGCCTTGCGGATTTCTTCCTCGGCCTTGTGGCGCTCATCGCTTTCCCAGACTGTCTGCACGGCGGCGGCGACCTTGTGGCCAAGCTGGCCCAGCTCGTTCATGATTTGGTTGGCGGCGCTTTCGCCGCCCTGAGCAGCCGCCTTGGCCGCGTTTTCAGCCGCCTGGGCAGCTTCGTCAACTGGATGGTTGGTGGTCTCTTCGTTCATGGGTAGTAGTTCCTCTTTGTCTGGGCTGCCAAACTAATCGCTAACCGTTGTTCACAGGAAGTACACGGGTCCTTCTGCGCGCAGCCATTGCGCCCGTCAAACTTCTATACCACTGTACGAGCTTGCTGCTTCCCAGGTTTCAGCGCACGGTCGTGATTCGCGCCGCCGTCGGCAGGCGCAGGGCGTCGCCGATGACTTGCCCCTCGCCGTTGACCCAGGGCACCCGTTGTCCGGTCGCCCGGTCGTAGAGGCCAACCAGCAGTGTGGCCGGGCCCAGCAGCGCGTTGTTTTGCACGCGCACGCTGTGCCGGTCAGCGATGAACTCATCGGGCAGCCAGCTCGATGTGGGACGGCTGCCGCTGGCCGGCTCCTGGTCTGACTGACCGATGATCACCCCTTGTTCGTCGACCAGATGTACGAATACGGTCAATCGCTCGCCCGTGGTTTCATTCGGCTGCCAATAAAGTATGAGGTCCATCGTCTCGCCTGGCGCCACGCGGCTGGTGGCCAGATCATAGCCTACCAGCTTGCCCAACCGCTCCAGGTTGGCGTCAGTGGTCACGCGCGGCTCAGGCGCAGCAGTGGTCAGCTTGTGTGTGTCAATGCGGACCTGGCCCAGCTCGGCCTGCTGGACGCTGCCCCTGAGGATGCCGAAGGGACCGCTGCGCCAGGTGGCCGGCAGCCGTTCGCCTGTGGCCGGGTCGAACAACCCGGAGACCAGACTGTAGTCGCCGGCGGCCAGCGTCGCCGGCAAGCGCAGCGTGTGTTGACTGCGCAACAGCTCATCTGGCTGCCAGTCCCCGGTTGGTCGCCAGGGCACCGGCGGTCCTTCCCAGGCGGTCGCAACCTGCCCCTGCCGATCCAGCAGTTGTACGAAGGCTGACAGGTCGGTGTTGGCAGCGCCGGGCAGCGCCTGCCAGAACAGATTGATCGTCAGATCGTTGCCGGGCAACAAGGGACCTGGCGTAGCGCTGTAACCCAGCAGTCGTGCTGCGTCGCCCAGAGTGGCCTCTTGGCTGTGCTCCATTGGCAGCGCGCTAAGGGGCGGCGCTGGCATGGGCGCCTGCACGTCGATCTCGCCCAGCGCCAACTCGCTGCCTTGGTCGGCCGGCTCCAGCAGATCGATGGGGCGCCCATCGTCTGGATGAGCCAGGCTGAGACGCAGGGCATAGCGGCCGGCCGGCATACCGGCCGGCGCCAGCAGCCCCACCCGCAGCGCGCCATCTTGCTCAACAACGACGTCCCGTTGCGCCCAGATGCGGCCGTCGGCGCTGGCCAAGCGCAGACTGGCCAGATGCTGCCCCGTGACCCCGGCGAATTCCAGCGTGACCGGTAGCACGTCGTTGGACGCGGACAGCGCCTGCGGGATGTGGGTGACATCCACCTGAACATCGCCGTCGAAGGCGGCCGAGGTCGTGACAGGCGCGCTGCCAGTTGGGGCAGGCTGAGGCGCGGCCCAGCCGGTCAATCGGGTGCTCGGACTGTACCAGCGGTTGGCGAGCTGGTAGTTGCTTTGGGCCAGGTGCTGTTCGACGGCGTTTTCCAGCAGCCCACCGAGCGACTGATGCATAGGGAACCAGACCCGGCCGCTGCTGAGCGCGTCGTCCAGGGCCGTCGCGATCTCTGGCCCCCAATCGCCGCCGGGCGACAGCTCAGGTTGCGGTCCGTCGGGCAGGCCATAGCTCCAGAAATAGCCCACCTGCCAGGGATAGACTGCGAAAACCGTGTCCTCGGCGCGGCCCCACTGTGTCACCTGGCCGATCAGCGGCCTGTAGTCCTCATCAGCATAGCGCGGCGCGGTGTAGAAGGTGGCCAGGGAGATGGCAGCCAACAAAGCCAGCCCAGCTACGAAGAGCCGCGGCAGCGGGCTGCGTGGCGGCAGCACGATGATGCGCTGGCCGGGACTGAGCACCGGATCGGGCGGCGCCCAGGTAGCTGCCAACAGTAAGATGAAGGTGGGCAAGCCCAACAGCAGCAGCCGTTCGCCGCGCTCCGGGAAGAAGGGATAGCCCAGATTGACCAACCAGCCCAGCCCCAGCACAACGCTCAGGGTGATACCCAGAAAGCTCAGAACCAGGCCATGACTCGGATCCAGTGGGCGGCGCTGCGTCAGACGAATCAAACCAATCGCCAGCAGGATCACCCCCAGCAGGCCCAGCGGCCACCAGCCCGCCAGCGGCCCTTCCAGATGGCCGGCGCTGTAGGCGGCCAGGTGGCGGGCCAGGTAGATCAGCAGACCTAGCGGCTGATCCGAGTCGGCGACGATCTTTTGCGAGACATATGGCACAAGTTTGGGCGCAGCGTACAGGATCCACGGCAGGAAAAGTAGCACGACCCCGCCCTGCGCAGCCAGCCAGACAAGGATGCGCTCCGGCGCGGCCTGACGGCGCCACAGCACCACGCCACCGGCGGCGGCCAGACCGGCCAGCAGGAATGCGGCGTAGTACTGCGTGTACAGCGCCAGAGTGATGGCGGCTGCGTAGCCGGCCAGCCAGCCCCAACCGGCGGGCCGTGTGTCGCCGCGTATGAGCCGTCCCAGGCCCAGCCAGCGGCCGGCCGCGCCGATGGCCAGCAGCGACCACAGCGCGACCAGGGCGTACATACGCACTTCCTGGGAATAATAGATATGCAGGGGGTTGATGGCCAGCAGGAAGGCTGCGGCCAGTCCCACGCGCCGGCCGCTGAGACCATAGCCGACCAGGTAGATCAACGGCACTGCGGCCACGCCAGCCGCCACCGACAGCCAGCGTAAAGCCACCGGCCCCAGCCCAAAGATTTGCGACCAACCACCCAGCAGCGCGTAGTAGAGGGGGGGATGGATGTCCAGAGCAGTCAATCGCAGCATGTCGCCCAACGGCTGGTGCGCAAACCAGACGCTGTAGCCTTCATCCCACCACAGCGGCTGGAAATCCAGGCGGGCTGCTCGCAAGAGCAGGGCCAGCAGCGTCAGTAACGCGACCAGCAGGGCGTCGCTGCTCCTACTGCTGCGTCCAGACGACGTATAACCAACGGAACTGGTCGTCATCCTGTGTATACCGCACTATCGGTGAGACCTGGCGACCTGCGCCGTCTACCAGCCAGAGCGCGAAGCTGTTGCCAGCCAGCGCGCTCTTGCCGCGCGTGTCGTAGATCAGATTGGCCTGGCGGTAGTCGGCAAAGTCCACGCTGGGCGCAGTGCCCTGCCAGGGACCTCCGCTGGTGGCCGGGGAGAGCCATTGCAGGCCCGTGATCTCATTGACCACCCGCAGGTAGAAGCCGGCCAGCGGGGTGTCATCGTCATCGTTGACCTTTACGCCGACGCGCAGGTAGTCCTGATTGAAGGGGTAAGTAGTCTCCTCGGTGAGTCCGAAGAGAAAATCGCCGCCGGCCGGCGTTGAAGCAACGGCAGCAGCCTCTGCCGTCGGAGTCGACTCAGGGGTGGGCGTCGGCAGGTCAGCAGCCAGAGCGACGGTTTCCAGCGGCCCTTCAGCGCGCACGACCTCGTCTGCCAGCCAGCCGGTTTGGCCCTCAAAGCAGCAGATTTGCCACCACTGGGCGTCCTGGTCACGGCCGACGATCTCCAGCCGCTGCCCTTGCAACACCTGGCCCAGCACGTTGAAGTTGGCTCCAGGGCCGCTACGCACGTTAACGCGCGGGTTGCTGACCACGACTTCTGGCTTAGGTTCGGGGGTGGCTGTGGGCGGCTCAGGCGTAGGCGTGGGCGGCTCAGGCGTAGGCGTGGGCGGCTCAGGCGTGGGCGTGGGCGGCGGCGGCTCCGGGGTAGCAGTCGGCAGCTCGACCTGCTGCAGCGCCTGCACAACGTCAGCCTGTTCGGGCGTAGGCGTCTCAGGCTGGGCCACAAGCTCTGACGGCGCGCTGGCTTCAGCCGCGGCCGGCGATGTAGCTGTGGGCGCGGTGGTCGGTGTAAATGTGGGCCGCAGCGCAAGCTGGGGCCGGGGTGTCGGGGTGGGGTACTCGACCAGCGAGTTGACTAGCGCACAGCCAGGCAGCAACATCAGCACGGCAAGCGCCACGAGTACAGGGAGCTTAGGGTTCCGCAAACGGCACGACCTCCTCGCACCAGGGGGTAGAGCAACATGGACTGCCCATCTGGCAGGGAGAGAAGTATAGCACAAGAAGGACTAACAGCGTAATTTATCAGCAGGCAGACTGCGGAAGTCGCCGTCAGCGGGTATCGAAGAAGCTGACGTAGATTTCCTGGCCGCCGCGGGTCTCGAAAGTCACAGGCATCGAGAGCTCTGCGCCGTTGGCGTCGGTGACGATAATGGTCCATTGGGCGTCGCCTGCTTCAGGGAAGTATTCATACTTGAGATTGTACTGGCGGCGATTGCCCAGTGGCTCGCCCAAGGCGGTTGGGGCAGAGAACTGGAAGAAGCCACTGGTCAGGCCTGGCTGGCTCACATCGGCGCCGTTGCGCAGCACCTTGAGGCGCAGGTTGGCGATCGGCGCAGTCAGGGGCGGCTGGCCGACAAAAGTCTTGAGCCAGATGGTCAGCCATGGATTATTGGTCTGCCATAGTTCTGGTCCTTCAGCCAGTTGCACGGGGCGGAAGGGGCCAGGCGTGGGCGGCGGCACGGGTGTGTCCACAGGCGTGGCCGTGGGGAAGGGGGTGGGCGGCAGGTCGGGCGGGAAGATGATCGGCACGGTATCGGCAGGGCCGCCCGGCGCAGTGAGCTGGGTGGTGATCCAGACCTGTTGGCCGTTTACGCAGCAAATTTGCCACCAAGTGAAGGCTTCGTTGCGGCCGGTGATGTCGTAGCGTTCGTCCTGGCGCACCTGGCCAACGATGGGATAGGCCACGCTTGGGCCGCTGCGCACGTTGACAACAGGGGCAACGACCAGCACGTAGGGCGGCGCAACAGGCGTCGGCGTGTCCACTGGCGTCGGCAACGGCGTCCAGGTGGGCGTAGGGGTAGGAGTGTAGTAGGGTGTGGCGGTGGGCGTGAGCGTGGGAAAGTCCACGCCGGCCTGCACTGTAAGCGTGGCGATCTCGGCCGGCGACAACGCCCCCACGGGAGAGGGCGTCCAGGTAGGCAGCGGCGGCGGCAGCGTCGGTCTGGGGGTAGGGGTCGGCTCACCCACCAACATCTGGCCCAGCGAGCAGCCCAGGCTGGTGGCAAGCAACAGGATCATCAGGGCCGCCAACCGTAGCCGGCTGACGCTGTGGATAGCGTGACTCATGGTGGATGTCTACGGTGGGGCCCCGCCGGGTGGTGAGGCGTAAATGTACGTGTTGAGCCCAAGACGGCAGCCAGCGCGGGCAAGTTCCACAGTGTGCGGTCCGCCCGGTTGTCCTTGAGCCAGTCAGGCAGTATAGCATAGGCCGCGCGGCTTTCAAAATGGCGGATGGAACTTGCCGTTTCAGCGCTTTTGGTGTATGATCTGACCCGTGCCACAAGCGCCGCCTGTTCGCCGGCGGCTGATGTTTTTTTAGGAGTAGAGCAAAACCCATGGAAGTATTGCTGAAACAAGACGTTAAGGGCGTCGGTCAAGCCGGCGACATCAAGAAGGTTGCCAGTGGCTACGCTCGCAATTTCCTGATCCCGCAGGGGCTGGCTATGCCTGCCAACAAGGGCGCCACCAAGCAGGCGGAGCAAATCAAGTCCGCAGCCGAGCGCAAGCACGAGCGGGAGCTTGCCACGGCCACATCGTTGGCTGCACGCATCAACGCACTGAGCCTCACCTTCCACGCCCGGGCGGCTGACACTGGCCGGCTCTTCGGCTCGATTACGGCATCCGATATCTCTGAGGCCCTCGAGCAGAAGCTGGGTGTGGAGATCAGCAAGCGCCAGATCGATCTGGATCACCCCCTGCGCGATCTGGGCAGCCACCAGGTGCCTGTGCATCTGTTGAGCGATGTCATTCCCCAGGTCACCGTGCTTATCGAGCGCGAGGGCGAGGCGGAACCGTCGGCTGTCGTCTAATAGTCGCCGGCATTGCATGATCAATGACCCCGCTTGTTCTGGGCGGGGTTTTTGATTCTATGCTTGCCCTGCGTGGCACGGTCAGGAGACCGGCCACAGCATGAAGGAGTGAAGAGACCGGCCACAGCATGAAGGAGTGAGGAGACCGGCCACAGCAAGAGGAGTGAGGAGACCGGCCACAGCAAGAGGAATGAGGAGACCGGCCACAGCAAGAGGAATGAGGAGACCGGCCACAGCAAGAGGCGTGTGGAGACCGGCCACAGCGGATAGGATGGATCAGGGCAATGACACGTCCAGCACTGCCAAATTCTCGAAACCGCCCTCCGGCAGGCTGCGGTAGACGACTACCTGTATGCCGTCAGGGGCTGGACCGGGCGGCAAGTTGAAGAAGTAATCGTCTGCCACGACCTCGCCAGGTTGCCAACGGCTGGTCGGGTAGACGCCATGCACGGGATGCGCCAGGTCTTGCTGGACGATGCCGCCGGCCGGCAGCGCCAGCGGCTGGCCGCCCAGCGTGGGCCGCAGCGACACGCTCCAGTCGTAGGCGATCATGCTATCGGCGCGCCAGTAGAGGCGCACCGGCCAGGGCTGGCCAGACTCCGGCTGCGGCGCATCGATTCCTAACAGCGACAGACCATCGCCGGCCGCCAGGTTAAGCGGCGTGGCATCGTGCGGGAGCGTCGCAGCCGGTTGGCCGGACACCCGGATCAGGGTCTGGCCAGCCGAAGAAAGATGGGCCGCAGGGTCGATCTCCAGCCAGACCAGCGGGGTAGCGCTGTTGGTGACGTACAGGGAGCGATCACCGCTGGCCAGCAAGGAGCGCGCTTCCTGACTGCTGACGGCCGCCACATCGGGGCGCTGTCCCCAGATGTCGGTCAGATAGCGCAGGCTGAGCGCTTCGTCCAGCACACCGAACACCGCAGCGTCCGGCTCAGGGGCGTCGGCCAGGATGGCCTGGCCAGGCAGCAGCGCGCTGTCGTCCAGACGGTTGCGGAGGTTAGTTTCTGGCCAGCTACGCTCGAAGCGCACCGCAATCAGCGCGAGCAGCCCGACCACCAGCAGAGACAGCAGCGCCATGCGCTGAACGGCCGGTCGGTTCAAATCCACCGTTCGCTGCCATAACGCCTGCACGGCCACCGCAAAGCTGGCAATGAGCAGTGGATAGGCGGGCATGATGACCTGATACCAATTGCCCTGGCGGTCAACGAAGGCCAGCAGCGCGTAGAGCAGCAGCGTAGATCCCAGGAAGATGCCGCGACGCCGGCCGAGCAGCCCCAGCCCCACCAGCCCGCCCACCAGCACGATCCAGGTCAGCTCCTGCCAGACCATGCGGGGAAAGTTGTCAGTCCACAGCGGCTGCAACGACCAGGTCAGCTCGCCGCGGCCTTGTGACGTGCTGACGAAGTCCAGGAACCAGGCTGTCGCGTCGGACCATTGACCTGCGCCGCGCCATTGTGGATTCTGTGCGCCGCGCACGTAGATGAATGCGTAGCTGAACAGCGGCAGTAGGGCCAGCCCCAGGCTGGCAGCTACCAGCCTGCCGCGGCGCAGCAGACCCGGCCGCCGGCTGAGGATGAACCAGAGCAGCGGCGGCGCGATCACGGCCACCGTCACCATGTGAGCCAGCGACAGCCCTGCCAGCAGCGCCATCGCCAGCAACATGCCGTCGCCTGCAGGCTTGATATCGTCTGCCTGGTCGGCGCGCTCTTGGGCTGAGTCCCAGCGCAGGGCCAACACGACGATGGCCAGAGTTTGGGCGACGGCCGACGTGTACTGTTCGCTGCTGACGGCGTAGTACCAGAAGAAGTAGGTGACCGCATAGAACGCGCCCAGCAGGAACGCGATGATCCAATTGCCGGTGAGGTGGAGGATCAGGTAATAGAGCAGCCACAGCGCCAGCAGCGCCCACAGCGTGGAATAGGCCGAGAGGAGGGCTGTGGGGTGAGCAGCATCGCTCAGCAGGCTGCGCAGGCCGTGAAACCACAGCCAGCCGCCCATGGTGTAGAGGGGATAGCCGGGCGCGTTGCCAGGGCGTCCCTGCACCTGCGCGTACTGGTGGGTGATCAGGTCGCCGCCGGCCAGCTCGCCGGGCCGCAGGCCGTTGTCGAGGGTGGCCAGATAGAGGAGCGATGCAGCCAGGACCAGCGCGAGGCCGGCCCAGTGCGCCAAGCGTCGATTGGACATCATTCGGCCACTGCGGTAGCCGGTCGTCTGACCGAGCCACCGGATGATCTTGGGCGGGCACGGTCAGGAGACCGGCCCGAGCGGGAGTACGTCTCAGGCGGGCACGGCCAGGAGACCGGCCCGAGCGGGAGTACGTCTCAGGCGGGCACGGCCAGGAGACCGGCCCGAGCGGGAGTACTCTCAGGCGGGCACGGCCAGGAGACCGGCCCGAGGGGGAGTGGTGTGAGACTTATAGCTGAGGCTGGGACGATTGTCAAAACGGCGCGGCTGTACGTTTGCCGCGCTGCCCGTCGGCGGGTATAATCCAGCCTTGGATTGTATGCTGATGTGACGAACAGATGAGGTTTACCTGCTTATGGCAACCAACGGACATAACGGCGCCGGCCGGATAGCGAAGATCGGTATCCCCTGCGCGCGCGATAAATCGCAGCGCTACTATGGCTTGCCGATTTTCATTCAAAATACCACTTACCTGCGCGCGATCACCGATGTCGGGGCCGCGCCGATCATCATCCCGTTGCAACTCGACGAGGCGACTCTGCGGGTGATCTATGAGACCGTGGATGGCGTTTTTCTGCCCGGCGGTGAAGACATGGACCCGGCGCAGTACGGCGAGGACCACCATGAGATGTTAGGGGCGACCGACCCGGAGCGGGACCGCACAGAGATGTTGCTGGGCCGTTGGGCGCTGGAGGACAATAAGCCGGTGATGGCTATCTGTCGCGGCTGCCAGGTGCTGAATGTAATCAACGGCGGTTCGCTTTACCAGGACATCCGTGCGCTGCGCGATGGTTCGGAGAAGCACGACTACTTCCCGCCCCAGTTCGAGCGGGTGCGTATCAGCCATGAGGTGCATTTCGAGCCGGAAAGCCGGCTGGCGCGCATCTACGGCCCGACCACTATGGTCAACAGCATGCACCATCAGGCGCTCAAGTCGCTGGGCGCGGGCTGCCAGCCTATCGCCTGGGCGCCTGACGGCGTGGTGGAGGCCATTGAGGTGACCGGCCATCCCTTTGCGCTGGGCGTGCAGTGGCATCCAGAGGAACTGGCCACCCATCTGCATGACTCGCCCAGCCGTCGCTTGTTCGCCGACTTCGTCGAGCAGTGCCGTCAATACGGGGCCGAGCAGCACGCGTGATGGCAGCGTTGTCGCGCGATCAGGTCGGTTATTTGCCAGGGACGGCTCTTTTCCCAAGTGGATTTGGGATATTTCCTTGGGATAACTGGCCCGCCGATTTGGAATAACTGTTGAAAAATCCCAAGTTTTCCCAAGATTTATTTGCGATAACCGCCTCACGGTTGGGAAAAGCCGTGCGTTGTCTGGCCGTTGGGCTGGTCGTGCTGCTCTTCATGGGCACGCAGCCTCATGCAGTCCGTGCTCAGGAGGACCCCTGCGGCCCTGGCAATCTGATCTGGAACTGCCGCTTCGATAGCTTTACCGGCTCGCCTCCGCAGCAAGTGCCATCTGGGTGGTCGCCCTTTGTCGTTTCTGGTTCCTTGACTTTTATGCAGGACAGCGACACTTATTTCGGCCCGCCATCGCTGCGTATGTGGTCCAGCGGCGGCACCTTCACCGCCGGCATCCTGACCCAGGTGGGAGACGTGCAGCCTGGTGCGACCTATGTTGCGTCATGGGGATGGGGTGGTCCGAATGACCCGGATACTTTTGGCCGCAAGCTCGGCATCGATCCCACCGGCGGCGTCGACCCCTCATCGCCCAACGTGATCTGGGGGCCGCTGCATTATGGACCCGGCCGGATTCTGAACCGGCCAGGCCCCTATACACCGACCAATCCCAACCTCGATGTGGCCGCAGTGGCCCAAGCGCCTACCATTACTGTCTTCGTGTGGGTCGAGCACCCGCGCTCCACAGGTGATAATCTGATCTTTGTCGATCAAGTAGGCTTGCGGCTGGATCCCAATGCTGCGCCGCCTGCGCCGACCGCTGCGCCGCCGACTGCCACCTCCGCGCCGACCGCCACAGCGCTGCGCGCCACGGCTGCGCCAACCGCCACACCTACAGCCACCGCTACCGACCTGCCGACGGCCACGCCGTCGCCCACGCCTACCGACACGCCGACTCCGACGGCCACGCCTACCCACACCGCTTCGCCCACCGCGACGCCCAGCCCGACGCTGACGCCGACTGCCTCCCCAACTCTGGCGGCGCGGCCAACCGCCACGCCGCAGCCAATCTATGTGGAACTCAGCCGGGCCAGCCAGCGCCAACCAGCGCTGCTGCTTTATAGCGGCTTTGGCTCGCTGACGCTGGCGGTACTGGCGGGTCTGTTGATCTGGCGGCTGCTGCGCGGACGGTGATGACGGCGGGTAGTTCGATCAGGACGGCTGCGCCAGGCCTATTCGTCTTGCGGGGACTCGATCTGCGTTGGTTCGTCCAGGTCGCTGATGACGTCATCGTCATCGTGCTGTGCAACAGCAGGTTCACCGGGCACGGACGGCGCAGCGCGCGGCTTGTAGCGTTTGGCATCGACGATGCGCCACTGCTCTCCGTCTGGCAGTACGACCTTGCGGCCGAAAATCAGATAGCCCGTGTGAGCCACCATGCGGTCGGCCGGCCGCAAGCGGTCAGCGTTGGGTTTGTAGGGGCGCAGCAATAACTCCTCTACTTCCAGATCGGCGAAGTCGTGGGCTTCCAGCGCCCGCAGCAATTCGCTGACCTGGTTCGTAGTGGGCAATAGTGCGCCGAAGAAGCCGCCTCCTTTGAGCGCCTCGCGCGCTTGAGCCAGACAGCGCCACGGCTCGCGCATGTCCAGGAAGACTGCATCTACATTGCGCTCGTCGAAGCCCTCTGCTGCATCCCGTACTTTCAGATCGACATAATCAAGCAAACGGAAGCGCGCCAGGTTCTTGCCAGCAAGCTCACTCATGGCCGCTCGTTCCTCATAGCTGACGACGCGGCCGTGGGGCATGATCGCGCGGGCCAGAGCCAGGGTCAGGCCGCCGCTGCCAGTGCCGGCCTCGACCACACGCCGGCCGGGGTAGAGGTTGAGGCGCTGGACAATATGGGCGGCGTCTTTGGGGAAGATGATCTGGGTGGTGCGCTTGAGGTAGCGGATGAGGTCATGGGTTGAGGGCTCCAGCACCAGGTAGGCGTGGCCCAGCCGGGTAACCATCATGCGGCCCAGCGGCTGGCCGATCAGTTCGTCGTGGCGGATAAAGCCACGATTGCTGTGCCATTGCTGGCCGCGCTGCAGCTTGATCAGCGTGCGCTTCTGGTCCTCGGCCACCAGCATCACCGTGTCGCCCTCCTGCGCTACCGGCTCAGCCTCGTTGCTTGCAGCCAGGAGCATGGGCGGCTCGGCCGCTGGGGGGGCGTCCATCGAATTCAGTTCAAGATCGGAGTGGGTGAGGTTCTGTTCAGTCATGGGGCGGATTATACACCAACCCGTCGCTGGCGCTGCAAACGTGAGGGGGGCGATGGATTTGACAGCAACGAACATCCGTGCTAAAATCTGCTACATTCGTCGGGCCTCAAGTCGCGACGACCTATCAGCCGTACGCCCGAGGAGACGGGCACGGAACGCTTGGAAGGAGACACAGAAATGAAAGGCGACGGCAAAGATAAGGCCCTGGAAACCACCATGGCCAACCTCAAGAAGCGCTATGGCGAAGGCGCGATCATGAAGCTGGGCGAAGCCGCCGACATGCGGGTCGAGGCCATTCCCACGGGCGCGCTTTCTCTCGACCTGGCCCTGGGCGTCGGCGGCATCCCGCGCGGCCGTGTCACTGAGATCTACGGCCCGGAAAGCTCCGGCAAGACCACGATCTGCCTGCACGTCATTGCCGAGGCTCAGCGCCTGGGCGGCACCTGTGCTTTTGTCGACGTCGAGCACGCCCTCGACCCCGACTACGCCCAGCGTATTGGCGTCAAGATCGACGACCTCTATGTCTCGCAGCCGGATACCGGTGAGCAAGCCCTGGAGATCGCCGAGGCCCTGGTTCGCTCGGGCGCGATGGACGTGGTTGTGGTGGACTCGGTGGCGGCCCTGGTGCCGCGCGCTGAGATCGAAGGGGAGATGGGCGATAGCCACATGGGCTTGCAGGCGCGCCTGATGTCGCAGGCTCTGCGCAAGCTTTCCGGCGCCATCGCTCAGTCTAACACGTGCATGATCTTCACCAACCAACTGCGCCAGAAGATCGGCGTCATGTTCGGCAACCCGGAGACCACCACGGGCGGTATGGCGCTCAAGTTCTATGCGTCAGTCCGCCTGGACGTGCGCCGCATTGAGAGCATCAAGCATCAGGGTCATGTGATTGGCTCCCGCACCCGGGTCAGCGTCAAGAAAAACAAGGTGGCGCCCCCCTTCCGTCAGGCTGAGTTCGACATCATGTACAACGAAGGCATCAGCCGCAGCGGCGACCTGCTGGACCTGGCGGTGGAGCATGAGATCATTCAGAAGCGCGGCGCTTTCTACAGCTATGGCGATACCCGTCTGGGCCAGGGCCGGGAGAACGCCAAAACCTTCTTGCAGGACTCGCCTCAGATGTTCTGGGAGATCGACGGCCTGTTGCGAGAGAAGGCCGGTCTGGCCCGTGTTCAAGCGCCTGAGAGTGAGACTAGCAAGGTTGTGCCGATGGCCAAGGGCGCTGGCAAAGCCAGCGCAGCCGCGGCCAAAGCCTCTAAGATCGTCATCGAGGAACCCGAACTGGATGACGAAGACATGGACGACTTCGACGTAGAGCTCGCAGCCTGATCTGTCGCAAACAAACATCGTCGCCACGCAGCCCGCTGCGTGGCGACGATGTTTTGACAGCACTGGGGCCGAGTGCTACAATTGCCGGCATGTTCAAGTCGCCCTGTGGCGCCCGCGGCTGGCTGAGGGGCGCTTTGAATCCTGCCCTCCCCTGGCTTATTCTCAGTCTGGCGCTGCTGGTTTTGGCTGGTTGCGCGTCCATGTCCCTGCCGTCGCCTGATCGGGACGCGTTGGCGGCCCTGCCGACCAATACACCGACCCGGCCGACGCCTCCGCTGGCGGTCACAATTGGGCCCCGGCCCAGTGCGACACCCACGGCGACTCCTTCCGCAACGCCGACCGCTACGGCAACCAGCACGCCTTCACCCACCCCAACGGCAACTCCTACCGCGACCCCGACGGCCACGCCCGGGCCGATTGCGCGCGCCCTGGGCTTCAACGACAGCCTGATCGCACGTTTTGACAGCGATGGCTATACCATCGCCGAACGGCAAGGCGCCGGCCGCGCGGGAGATCGCGTGCAGGCCGTTATCCTCGCTCCACCGCAGCAGGATGATGTCGTCCTGGGGGTAAAACTGCCGCGCCTGCTCATCTATCACCTGCGCAGTGGCCATCCCCCGGAGCTGCTCTTCGAGGACGAGGGCAGCGACGAAACCATTCAGTTTGCTGGCTACGGCCTGTCCTGGGAAACGCCGCTGGGGTGGAGGGACATCACGGCCGATGGCCTGCTGGAGTTGCCTGTCTGGGCGGCTAACGGCGGCTTCTGCTTCGCCTGCAATCGAGTCTATGTCTTGCAGTTGGCGCGGGTCGAGGATCCAGCGAGCCCAGAAGAAGATTCTAGCTGGTACGTGGGCGAGTTGACAGGCGCCGTGCCCTTCCTCAATCTGTTGCAGAATCCGATAATTCCTAAGTGGCTGTCGGACTTTGACGGCGATGGCAAGGCCGAGATAGAAGCATTGGACGGCAGTTTCGAATTCGCTTTCGGGCTGTACCGTGAGTACTCACCCCGCTTCTATCGGCCTTTGGTCTGGGATGGCCAGAGCTTTGCAGACACATCCCGCTGGAGTCCCGCCTATTTCGACGGCCAGATCCAACGCGCTGCGGAGTCTGTGCAGGCAACTTATGGCCAGCCACTGGCCAGCCAGGATTCCATTGGCAAAGCGCTAACGGTGTTGTTGGCTTATGATGCCAGCGGCCGGCGTGACGAAGGCTGGGCGGCGTTCTTGCAGCTCAGCGACCCCAATAACTGGCCTGGCGAGGCGACGCCTGGCCTGCTCGACCTGCTCGGCCGCATCCGTGAGCATCTGCAAGGCCAGCTCGAACGCGGTGAACCCTTTGCACCCTGGCCACCTACTGCGCCCGCCTTGCCTGCTCCCAGCGATGCAGGTAGCCCCCTTGAGGCATCCAATCAGATCACGCAATCACTTCCCCTCCCTGAACTCCCTGAACTCCCCGAACCGTCGCCCGTACCCTTGCCGTAGGTCACAGCGGCTAGTTGTGGCCCAGTCGGCGTCAGATCGTAGTTGACTTCCGCCAATTTTCGCGCTATTTTTGTACACATGCCCTTCATTTTGCCGGCTATCAATGCTTCTCCATTGCTGCCATCCCTCGCCCGGCCCAGTTACCGCACGTATTTGCTGTATTTCTTGGTGTGGGGTAGTACTTATTTCTCATTGACCCCCCCTATTCATCTCATCTATACTGGAGGCAACAACGGCAGCTTTTTTTGGAGTAAAGTTTATCGCCTGTGAGGACAACAATGAACCTTCAACGACACCATCATCCGCACTGCCAGATATGGTTAGTATCTCTTCTGGTTGCCTTCGTTTTCCTCCTGGCGCTGCTGCCCCAGTCGGCGCTAGGACAAGAGGAGGCGATTGACATATGCCCCAGCGGCTGTCGCTACAACAATATCCAGCAAGCCATCAATGCGTCGTCCAGCGGTACGACATTGCGCATTGGGGCCGGGACCTTCACCGAGAGCATCACGTTGCGCCCCGGGGTCAGCCTGGTCGGCGCAGGCGCGAGCTCCACTATCCTTAAGGGCAACGGCAGCCAGCCGGTCGTCACGGCATCTGATTGCAACATCACTCGTTCCACTGTGATCGAGGGGATGGGCATCACTGGCGGCGGCGGCCCGACAGGTGCAGGGGTACAACTGCGCGGCGCTTCGCCCACGTTGCGCAATCTGGTCATCTACGGCAACAACGCAGCGAACTCCGGGGGCGGCTTGGCCATATCGCAGAGCGCCGATCCACTGTTGGATGGCCTCACCGTTCGCAACAATTCTGCCCGCATGGGATCTGGGTTTGCCCTGACGAGCCAGGGCCGAGTCACTGTGCGCAACAGCAGGCTTGAAAACAACAGCGCAACAGGGACTAACACCTCCGGCGCGATCTACGTGGCCTCAACGTCTCATCTCACTATGCAGGACAGCGTGGTGAAGGGCACCAGCGCGACCAATGGCGCTGGCATCGTGATTTATGACTCAGTGGCAGAGATCAGCGGCGGCCGCATCGAGAGCAACAGCGCCGAGAGCCTGGGCGGCGGTATGATGATCGATAGTTCCACGGTCACTATCATTGGTACAACTCTGGCCAACAACAGCGGGGCCTATGGCGGCGCACTCAGCATCAGCGCCGCCACTGTCACCCTGACCAACTGCACCATCCAGGGCAATCGCGGCCAACAGTTCGGCGGCGCTATCCGCCTGCACGGCAATTCACAATTCGCGGTGGACAAGTGCAGCTTCATCGACAACAGAACGGTGCAGCACAGCGGCGGCGCGATCTTTAGTGATCAGAACTCGTTGGTGGTGCGCAACAGCACGTTCGATGGCAATCGGGCATCGGTGGGCGCAGCAGTCCTCCTGCATTATGCGCCTGACGCCGTGCTGGAAGACAACACCTTTGTCAACAACCAGTCCATCGATGGACCTGGGGTTTACGCCACCGGCGGGCGGGTCCGCCTGACGGACAACACATTTAGTCGCAACGCAGCCACTAGTTTTGGCGGCGCAGTGGTTTTTCAGGACGGCGCTCATGGCGACATGGACGGCAATCGTGTTGAGTATAATACGGCAGGCGTCGACGGCGGCGGTGTCGTCTACCAGCGCCAGGCAACGGGTACGATGAGCGGCAATGTGATCAGCTTCAACCGGGCGGTCGAGGTGGCCGGCGGCGTGAAGATCTTTGACCACACTTCCCCCACGTTGAGCCACAACTACTTTGAAGGCAATCAGGCCGATGACGGCGCAGCCATTCAGATCGAGAAAAACGCCAATCCTCTGTTGGAGAACAATGACTTTATTGGCAACATTGCCAACAAGTACGGCGCTGTGGTGGTCAATATTTACGCCAATCCGACTGTTCGCTTTAACACGTTCGTGCGCAACCGGGCTGGGATCAGCGGCGGCGCGATCGTGATCAACGATTACTCGGCGCCTGTGGTAAACAAGAACACTATCGCAGGCAACACGGCCAAAGTAGCGGCTGGTATTGTGGTGATGAATGGAAGCCACGGCCAGATTACGAACAACTACATCAGTCGCAATGTTGCCGATGAACACGGCGGCGGCATCTACCTGGTTGAGAGCGACACCCGGGTAGCCGGCAATCAGATCGTTGATAACCGGGCTGGTATCTTGGGCGGCGGCGTGGTGATCCTCAGCGCGTCCCCTCTGCTGGAAAACAACCTGGTCAGTCGCAACCATGCCGGTGATGGCGGCGCTGGCTTGTACCTCGGTAATTCACAGGCGACGCTGCGCCATAACACCGTCGCTGGCAATGGCCGCAACGAAGCAAATGGCGACGGCATCAGATTGGCTCCAGGCGCTTACCCCAGCCTGTCCTACAACATGATCATCGGCAACGAAATCGGCATCCGCGGCGAAAATGGTCAACCCAGCCAGAGCATGCGCAACAGCCTGCATGATAACCGGCTGGCGAATTACCAGGGTGTGACGCCAGGAGGCAGTGATCTGGTGGGTGATCCCCAGTTGGTCAGAGGGCCTCTGGGCGCTTACTACTTGTCCCAAGGCAACCGTGATGCGGAATCCGTCAGCCCGCTGGTGGATGCCTGCCTGGAGACAGCTCAGGCGTTGGGCCTCAGCCAACTAACCACCGATATCGAGGGCCAGCTCGACAGCGGCCCGGCCGACATTGGCTATCACTTTCAGGTGCAGCCCCCCAAGATCTTTCTCCCGATAGTCCGCCTGGGCGGATGATGCGGCAGCGGGCTCCTGGAAGCATCCTTCCGGGAGCCCGCTGTGTTAAACCGAGCGCACGTAGAAACCGGGGGTTTTCGTGCGCGCTTCGTGCTTGATCCAGCTAGAACAAACTCCCGGGTTCTGGAGGATACCAGTTTAGAATGGGCAGCCACCGAAAACCGGAAGTCTGTTGTACCTCGCTGATCATGCGAGGTACAACAGACTTCCGGTTTTTTTTGCTTGCGCTCAGTTTAGCAATTCACGCTCTTCACCGACACGTTCTTTCAGCCATGCTTCCATAAATCCGTCCAGGTTGCCATCCAGCACGCTGTGGGGGTTGCCCACCTCGTACTCGGTGCGCAGGTCCTTGACCATCTGGTAGGGTTGCAACACGTAGGAGCGAATCTGGTTGCCCCAGCCCATTTCGACGTGCTTGCCTTTGAGACGCGCGGTCTGTTCTTCCCGCCTCTGCAGCTCAATGTCATACAGCTTACCGCGCAGCACACGCATGGCCGACAGGCGATTCTGCATCTGGCTGCGCTCGTTCTGGCAGATCACCACCAGTCCGCTGGGTACGTGAGTCAGGCGGACCGCAGTTGAGTTTTTCTGCATGTGCTGGCCGCCTGCGCTGCCGGCCCGGAAGACGTCCATCTGGATATCGTCAGGCTTGATCTCGATGTCGATGTCGTCATCCAGCAACGGCAGAACCTCTACCAGGGCGAAGGATGTGTGGCGGCGGGACGACGCGTCGAAGGGACTGATACGCACCAGTCGATGCACTCCCCGCTCCGATCCCAGATAGCCGTAGGCCCATTCGCCTTCGATCTCGATAGTGGCGCTCTTGATGCCAGCCTCTTCGCCAGCGGTGCGGTCAGTCAGTTCCGTCTTGTAGCCGCGCGGCTCGGCCCAGCGCAGGTACATGCGCAGCAACCTGTCGGCCCAGTGCGGCGCTTCAGTGCCGCCGGCGCCTGCGTGGATCGACAGAATCGCTCCGCCCTGGTCATGGGGACCGCTAAGGGCAAGCTGGAACTCCATGCGGTCGATCTCGCCAGTGATCGTGTCGGCATCGGCAGCGACGGCGTCGGCTGTGTCGCTATCGTCCTCCGCCTCGGCCAGATCCAGCAATTCCAATGCTTCTTTTACCCGCTGCGCCAGACCATCCCACAACTCGACCCGGCTTTTAAGGTCGTTCAACTGGCGCATCATCGCCTGGGCCGAAGCTGGATCATTCCAGATACTGGAATCGGCCACTTTTTCTTCTAGCTGAGCGATCCGCGCCTGCCAGGAAACCCGCAACGCCGATCTGCTGATCATTGACACGGCCGGCCGGCTGCACACCAAGTTCAACCTGATGAAGGAACTGGAAAAGGTGCGCAATGTGGCCGCTCGCCAGGTACACAAGGCGCCGCACGAGACCTTTCTGGTGCTGGACGCCACCACCGGCCAGAACGCGCTCAGCCAGGCCCGCCACTTCAAAGAGGCTGTCGCGATCAGCGGCGTTATCCTAACCAAGCTGGACGGCACCGCCAAAGGCGGCATGGTCTTTGCTATTGCTAAAGAGTTGGGCTTACCCGTGCGCTTCGTCGGCACCGGCGAAAGCATGGAAGACATGGCGCCGTTCGACGCGCGCGTGTTTGTAGACTCGTTGTTTCAGTAAAAGGACATCACTATGGACGAAACCAGGAACCAGCTCACTGAGCTAGGGGAGCG
>JAAEKA010000380.1 GCA_014155705.1 Anaerolineae bacterium clx_CAG2
CACAACCACCCCTCGAACGACCCCACGCCAAGCCCGGAAGATGTGCAGGTGACGCGCGAGATCGTGGAGGCAGGCAAGCTCTTAGGCATCGATGTGCTCGACCACCTGGTCATCTGTCGCCGGTATTATTGGGCAATGAATGACAATAGTGGGGTCACGTTTTTCGACCCCTCAGAAGTGCTAATGGCTATGGATGAAGTCCTACGATGCGGATATTCTCATGCAAAAGTGTTTGAGATGAGAGCTGAAACGAGGTTCTATCTTCATGATTACAATCTAGCCCTCCATGACATAGACGCCGCGTTGAAGATGACAATTGATGATGCAACACAGGTCGAGTACTTCTCGATGAAAGCTAACATCTTAGCACGAATGAGGCGATTTGAAGAAGCGCATGAATTCTTTCTAGCAGCTCGGAAACTTCATGCCAAAACATCTAAGGAACCGTACCTTGACCCGTTTGGGGCTATTGCTACTGATCTCGAAAAGGAGATACTGTGGCGTTATGCCTTGGAAGCGAAATTCGGCCAACCTGCACAACAGTCCTATGCACCGATTGTCGTATCTGCGCTACTCAAAAAGATGGGGTCAATAGACTGGTTAGTCCCCGCAAAACCCTTTCCAGAGCTTGAAATGAGGGCTGAAAGTGGTGTCACACTGATCGTACAGCAATACAGCTCAATTCTGGATAGTCTCGAGAATATTGTGGGAAAGGATTTTTGGAGTTATTGGCGGAGCGGTAGGCTTTGAGGCGTTATGTGGTGTTCTTGTATGATGATGCGCGGCCAAATGCGAAGCGCTCTCGCAAATGAAATATCCCTTGAACTGCATCCCCGAGTTGTAAGGTTGGCCTCTTTGTCAAGACCACAAGTCGACCAAGACGAAGCAATAGACATAACGTGTTTCGTTACCGACGTAGCAGCAGTGGATGATGGGATATGGTTATGCGAGCAACCCAAGGTCATCTCGGGCAGCTTCCACGAGTGGTCAGGTGAGGCTAGAAGTACCCACGGCTGCAAATCCTGATCATCGAGCAGCTCATGCACGGCGCACAGGTGCAGATGCCGCCGGCGCATGGGACGTTCAAGCAAGCGCAGACGGTTAAGCAGGACGAGGGGATGCAGCCGGGGCTAGGAATATGAGCCTGAGCTCTGACATCATAACCATTGATTAGACCGATAACAGCCACTCTGCAGAGGAACTATCATGTCTCACTTTGCCTTTATTACCCGATCAGAGTTTCGCACCTTACTTGAGCAGGACTATTGCGAGTTGCAGGTCTGTTTTGAGCAAGGCGCCTGGAAGAGCGTGCATGTGCTAGGAGGCAGCATCGTCGAGACCTTGTTGATTGACTACCTCCTGGATAAGCCAGAGTTGGTGCCAGGAAACAAAACGCCCCTGGAACTCGACCTTGGCCGCGCTGTGACCGTATGTAGGTCGAACAACATCCTTACAGAAAGAACAGCAGATCTGTGTTCAGTGATCCGCTCTTACAGAAACCTCATCCATCCTGGACGCCAGGTAAGGCTTAGTGAACCCGCCCCATCCGAGAGCAGTGCGAAAATCGTGGTTGCTCTACTCGATCTGATAATCACAGAAATTGCGGAAGCCAGGACGGCATCATTTGGGTTGACGGCCGAGCAGTTCCTGTCTAAGCTAGAGCGGGATCAAAGCTCTTTGGTGTTAGTTCCATACCTGCTCCGAGAGATGCATTCATCAGAGTTGGAACGGTTGCTGACCGATGTTCTCCCCAGCCGATGTGCGGAAATCTACCTGCAACTTGATGAGGACGTGTTTTCGGATGATATCGAGACGTTAAGTCGGTTCAGTCAGGGCTTTGAGCGGGCTTTCGAGAGTGCAACTGAACCTATCAAGACTCGTGTTGCCGGCCGGTTCCCCTCAATGCTGAAAAGCGGAGATGGTAGTATGGTCGAGTTTCATCGTGGCTATCTATTCAGTGCGTCCTATCTACGATACCTAACCGGTATCGAACAGTCTATGGTCAAGGACTATTATGTCGCAAAGCTTCCCTTGATACATACTGACCGCACAGCGGAACATGCATTAGAGTTGATCGACTACCTGGAGCCGAGGGACGTTGTGGCCTGGCTAGATCCGTTTATTCGTGCGATTCTGGATTCACAAGCTGCACCATCCAAGACCCTCATTACAAGGAAGGCTCTCATGGAGGCGGCGGGACATGCACCTAACGAGTACATCTTGTCCGCCATTGAGAAAAGGTTCGAAGATTGGGCTAGGCACTATGAGAGCCGAAATCAGACTAGCCAGGTTGAAGCGCTCAAACGACTTCGAGATGAATTCTCTGATATGTGGATCCCCTTCTAGCCGCCACTGCGGTTGGTGTTTCGTGGCTAGTCAAAGAAATCCAGAGCCCGATGGGTCTGACGCGGCGTCTGCCAGCCGCCATCACCCAGCCATACACGGACGGGCTTGACCAGTGAACCTTTGAAACGCGACATGCGACCTCGTCGGCCAGGTGGAACAGGAGTCCGGGCGTATGATCGAGATTGCCGGCATTCCGACGCTGACGACCATGTCCCCCGTCGTTATGGCTGGCCCCCGCACTATGTCCAAACCTGGAAACAAGTGGGCCGATGTTGGACAAGTTGAATGGAGCCGACAGTTGACGAAGTACCTAGTCCAAGCCACTACGACCACGAAGACCTATGTTTATCTCTGGATTGCTCAAGGGCCCGGCGCATTAACTGCAGGAGTAGGAGGAGTGGCAGTTGGCGGAGTCAATGTATTCACAACCAGCATAATACCCACCAGGCGCGAGTTGAGAGCCGACTTACTCTTAATCAGTAGGTGCTCCGTTCGATCCGGAGGTGGGTCACCTAGCTCTCACGGCAGAGACAAAGACAGAAGCGCT
>JAAEKA010000381.1 GCA_014155705.1 Anaerolineae bacterium clx_CAG2
GCCAGTGGGACGAGCTGCAGGCCATCGCCGCTGAAATCGAGCGTGGCTCGGTCGGAGACCGGCCACAGCAAGAGGGAGACCGGCCACAGCAAGAGGGAGACCGGCCACAGCGAAACGTGCGCGCGCTGCCGGTGCAGGTGGACGTGACCGACCCGGCCTCGATCCAGGCCATGCTGGCCCAAGTGATGGCCGAGTTCGGCCGCATCGACATCCTGGTCAACAACGCCGGCGCGATCTTTGGCCCGTCGCCCGTGGCGCAGATGGCCGACGATGCCTGGCGGCGCACGCTGGAGGTCAACGCGACGGGCGTCTTTCTGGTCACCAAGGCCGTGCTGCCGGCGATGATCCAGTGCCAGCGCGGCGGACGGATTGTCAACATGTCGTCGCTGGCTGCCATCCGGCCCCGACCCTATATGGCGGCCTACGCGGCCAGCAAGGCAGCCGTGGCGGCGTTGACCCAATCGCTGGCCCAGGAGCTCGCCCAGTTCGGCGTCACGGTCAACGCCGTGCTGCCGGGCGACATCGACACCGGCATGAAGCAGTGGGGCTACCAGTTGGAGGCGATGATCACCCAGCGGCCCTACGACGAGGTGGTGGCGGCCGGCATTGCCCGCATCCCGGCCGGCCGGCTGGGCGCGCCTGAGGACGTGGCCGGCCTGGTGGCCTATCTGGCCTCGGATGAGGCGTCCTTCATCACCGGCCAGTTGTTTCCGGTCACCGGCGGCCGTGAATTGGGCTGAGACCTATTGCCTGTCATGCTGAGCGCCGCCGAAGCATCCCCCGCGGGCAACACCGGGACCCTTCGCCGAGCCTCAGGCTGGCATGGTAGCCTGGAGTGGTTTGCATTCTATGCCCGATAACCCCGACATGCTCCTGACCTTCGCCATTCTGGCGGCTACCATCCTGCTATTTGTCTTCAGCAGACTGCGGGCCGACATGGTGGCGGTGCTGTCGCTGCAGGCGCTCTTTGTGACCGGCATCCTGACCAGCCAGCAGGCGCTGGCCGGCTTCTCCGACTCGACTACCATCATGGTGGCGGCCTTGTTCATCGTCGGCGAGGGGCTGGCGCGCACCGGCATCACGGCGCGGTTGGGACAGTTCCTGATGCAGCAGGCTGGCAACAGCGAGCTGCGCCTGCTGATTGTCCTGATGATCGGCACGGCTCTCCTCTCCGGCTTTATGAGCAACACCGGCACGGTGGCTATGCTGCTGCCGGCTATCGTGGCCGCGTCCTGGCGCATTGGCAGCCTGCCCTCGCGTTTCCTGATCCCGCTGGCCTTCTCAGCCAATGTGGGCGGTCTGCTGACCCTGATCGGCACCGCGCCCAACATCGTCGTGTCGGATACTTTGGCGGCGGCCGGCGAGGGCAGCTTTGGCTTCTTCGAGTTCGCGCTGATCGGCGTCCCGGTGGTCGTCGTCACGGTGCTGTTCATGGTGTTGGTTGGCCGGCGTCTGCTGCCAGGCCGGCAAACTGGCGTCAAGCCGCTGGACCTGGAGGGCGCGGTCGAGGCGATGGCCGAGTCCTATCATCTGCCCAGCAAGCTCTTCTGGCTGCGCGCGCGCAAGAATTCGCCCCTGATCGGCAAAACCTTGGCCGAGGCGGCCTTTGGCCGGGATTACGGCGTGACGGTGCTGGTGATCGATCGTCCTTCGGCCCTGGAGGCGGATGAAGCACGGGTGATGCGGCGGCGCGACCTGGCCCGGCAGCAGATCGAACGCCTGCAGAACAGCGACGAATTGATGCCCGGCGCTGACTCCATGATCCTGGCCCAGGATGCGCTGCTGGTCAAGGGCAATCCCCAGGCCATCGAGCGGCTGGCAGTCGCCTACCATATGGGTTTGCAGGCCATCGATCCCGAAAAGGATCGCCTGCCCGATCTGCTGTTGTCCCAGGAGATCGGCGTGGCTGAGGTGATTCTGCCGCAGCGCTCCGACTACGCTGGCCGCACGCTGGCCGTCAGCCAACTGGCCGAAAAGTTCGACATCCAGGTGATCACCGTGCGCCGCGGCGACAAGGTCCTGCCGCGCAAAAATACGCAACTGCGCTTTGGCGACGCGCTGCTGGTGCGCGGCAAGTGGTCGGCTATCGAGCGCCTGCGTCGCGAGACCCGCAATTTCGTAGTCGTCGGCGAGCCCGATGCCCTGTCCAAGCAGGTGGTGCAGCTCACGCCGCGATCCTACATCGCGGTGGCGATTTTGCTGGGCATGATCGGATTGATGGTCTTCGACGTGGCGCCCACGGTGATGGCCGTGTTGCTGGCGGCCGTGGCGATGATTCTGACCGGCTGCCTGAGCCTGGAGAGCGGCTACCGCTCCATCAACTGGCAGACGGTGGTGCTGATTGCCGCTACGCTGCCCTTGAGCACAGCGATGCAGGTCACCGGCGGCGCCGAGCTGATCGCCAGCACGCTGGTCAACACGTTGGGCGCTGTCGGTCCGCTGGCTTTGATGGCTGGCGTCTTCCTGCTGACAGCCAGCCTGAGCCAGGTAATGAGCAACACGGCTACCACCGTCCTGGTGGCGCCCATCGTTCTGACAGCCGCGCTGGCGCTGGGCGTCCAGCCGGAACCGATGATGATGATGGTAGCGGCCGGCGCGGCCTCAGCCTTTCTGACCCCCATCGCCTCGCCCACCAACACCCTGGTCTTCGAGGCCGGCGGCTATTCCTGGGGCGACTACGCCAAGGTCGGCCTGCCGCTGCTCTTCCTGGTTATGGCCGTCAGCTTGATCGTGGCGCCGTTAGTCTGGCCATTGTAAAGCGCGCCGTTCAATTTGGAGCCGGCCATCATAGTAGCTATCATTACGATCCGGTGCAACCAACCGCAACCCGGCTGCGTAATGTTGACGTGAGTGGCTGACCCATTGACCACTCTACCAATCTACCAATATGCTTGCGCCTGATTTCTGGAGGCAGTGCCATGTTCTATCTCGACCCCCTGTACCTGGTG
>JAAEKA010000382.1 GCA_014155705.1 Anaerolineae bacterium clx_CAG2
ATGTGCAGGTGACGCGCGAGATCGTGGAGGCAGGCAAGCTCTTAGGCATCGATGTGCTCGACCACCTGGTCATCTGTCGCCAGCGCTTTGTCTCCCTCAAAGAGCGCGGCCTTGGATTCCGAAAACAACGATCAACGACGAACCGTTTTCGATGCCGTAAAGAAACTTTATGATTCACGCTCTGCTGCGGTCCATGGTTCAAAAATCAAGGGCGACACTTCAACTGCTGTCAGTGAATCCGCGGAACTCCTATGCCAGCTTTTGCGACGCTCCGCCGAGCGCAAGTCATTGCCGGATGAAAATGAACTCGTGCCCTAAAAGCGCAGCATAACAAAGCGATGAACGCGAAGTCGCCGGCAGCGCGTTTTCAAATGGAAGATCAACCGTGGCGGCCCGGTTATCGCAAAGGTTGGGCGGCTCATCAAGAAGATGCGTCTTGCAGATTAGTCCAATACCAGAGGTGAGAAATGGAAGAAAAGGCATCTAGCTTAGGAACTGGAATAGGAAGAAGCATACACGATCCCGTTACCAGGGATGCTGCCGGAAACATCTATGCCCCTGATGTACATGAATCTGCATACGAGGCCGTCGTTTCCGGTTCAGGTGCGATTGCTCAAGGGCCCGGCGCATTAACTGCAGGAGTAGGAGGAGTGGCAGTTGTCGGAGACGTGCAAGGTGAAGTGTTTATCTCTTATGATACGGCTTTTGAACGGGTTGTTGGCTCCACTGCTTTTGTTCTCGACCAGCTTGAACTCAGTTACAGGCAAACCAGAGAGCAGTCCCAAGGATGGTTTCGTTTTAGCCTGATTGCTGCTAGCATAGGATTCATTCTTATTGGTATAGGGGCAGTAGCAGTTATTTTCGGACAAGTCACAGCCGGTGTAATAACTGCGATTTCAAGCGTAATCCCAAATGCTGCTGCGGCTCTCTTCTTTGTTCAAGGAAGAGCTGCAAATGAGCGAGTTGATGCCATCCAAACAAGACTTACTGAAGCACGCGAACTCCAGACTGCTGTTGAAATCGCCAACACAATTGATGATCCAACATCCCGAGATAAGTTAAAGGGTGAGATTGTGAGAAAGGCACTTCGGCTTGATCAAAAGTACGACGAAGAGCAATAATATGACAAGATTCTAGCAAGCGAATCATTTCAGGGGATAAAGCCTCTTGTGTAGCGTAGTGAGCCACAGAATCTGGACACATAGCAAATTGAACTATGATGTTCATGACAAGTAGCGCAGTTGTGCCCGACGTCTTCCGGTGCACTCAATCGATTGTCGTGCCAAATCCTGTGGGCGCTCCCTACGCGCCTAGTTCGTCCGCATAGTACAGGAGATGTTTCCAATGATAAATGGGAAATTCAGCATCGAGAACCTTGATCAACATCTTGGTGCGTGGCTTCAAGACGCGAATGGTGTAAAAGATGCGCTGACGCAGTACTCGGATTTCATGTTGGACGAAGTGAGCAAAGGGCGATCAGACTTGGAGTCATCGTACTTGCAGGTTAGGCAACAATTACTCGACCTTGAATACAAGGTTCTCGTGATCGGCCTGCTCATGGATATCAGAATCTACACTGCTAACTCCGCTTACGAGCTTGCAACTGGTATCAACGTTCAAGGTGACGTTGATGCTAGAATTGTTGGCTAATGCAATCTCATGCGGCAGTTGCGGATTCACCACGCTCCCAACACTGTCCAAGGCTGCATTAACTGGCGGCATAAGGCCATCCAAAATGCACAACATCGCCAACTCAAGTTTCACCGAGCGGTGATTATCTCAGCCGAAACGGCCCAAATCGTGACCAAGAAAATCGGCCTCTGGCAACAGGCCTGCCAACATTGAGATTAGCTAGGTTGGTGTCACCTACCTACGCGCTATATGACCTTCCACTGTCCTGTTTCTTTTGCACAAGAAAGGATTTGCCATGGACGAAGACACCTCTGATCTCTCAAATAATGACCTTGATGATTTTATGCGCGCGCTCGACGCTGAAATTCGGAATCGAGCAGTCAAATGGGCATGCCACGTTCTCGCAGATCACGAAAGAACTCTGATCCTTAACACCAAAGCCTTTGGAGAGGAGGAAAAAGCTGAACTTGCCGAGGTCTCTATCATAAACGTCAAAGGTGAGGTGCTGCTGAGTACACCCGTGAAACCAATTGGAATTGCTGTTCCAACGGGCAGTTCTATTTACCATGCGCCTTCTTTTGCCCAAATCTATCATAGAGTGAGAGACTTTGTGCGGCAGGCCAACAGGGTGATAGCTTATGACGCCCCCGCTCATGTACAGACTCTGGAACGCACCTGCCTGGTTCACGGACTACCACCCATTGCCGCTAATGAGAAGTTCGAGTGCATGCTGACGTGGTTCAAGGATTATACAAGCCTGTTTCAAAGCAACATTGCAGTTGACAGTAGTCTGACAACGCTTGATGGCGCAATGATGGTTCTGAGATTGGTACACGCAATGGCTGGCGATCAACCGGTTCCCATCGCTTCCATACGGATACTACAGTGTCCCAACTGTGATGCCCCTGCGTCCGAACAAGATGTTTTCTGTTCGCAATGCGGAGAGAAGATGTTGGCAACAACACAGATGGTATACATCAGAGACGTCAACAGTGATTCATGGCCAACTAGTTCTGCCATGGCTCTACGACGTGAAACAGCTATTACCTTGGTCGGTTTCATGCGCTATTTGTTTCCTCGCAGCCCGGATGGACATGTGATTGGCGCTTTCGATTATGGTTCTGGAAAAACGTTTGTGGGTGGTGCCATGATAACAGATGTGGGAGACTGGTTGGACATCACAGGGCTGTGGCGCAGTCATCCTGCCTATGACCCGTTCTTCCAAGTAGTGGACTATGGATTGCATATCCCGACAACAGCCGAGGAGATTTATTTCGGGTTCGATGTGGTCAAGCCCCTGGGGATTGGGCCAACCGTAGTGAAA
>JAAEKA010000383.1 GCA_014155705.1 Anaerolineae bacterium clx_CAG2
CCCAGACGCCCGCGCTGTGCTACAATGCTGACCCGCGAAGCCCTGGCGAACGCATTTCAGCGCCGATTATCCTTTGCCTTCAGGAGGCATTTCCCATGTTCCGAACACGACATTTCTGGCCACCCCGGCGCCCACGCGGCCGCCGGCAGTGGTGCAGCCGCCTCCGCAACCCACCCAGCCGCCTGCACCCACGGCCCCGCCGGCACCGACCTTTCCTTTCGTCAAATGGGAAAGCCCAGCGCCACGGCCAAGCACCAACTCCTGGATCAGCTTCTATGCACTGTTGTGGAAACAAGACTTGCTGAGCGCTGTAGGCGAGCATAAGCTGGTCGTTCAGGGCCCGGTCAACCCTGAACCAGTTGTATGCTCCCCCGATCTTCTCTGGGGCGGCGGCCCCGACGATGCCAGCAAGTTCCTCTTCAATTGCAAGGTTGAGATTCCTGGCGCGCCGACCGGTGTCTATCGCGTCTTCCCTACCGACCTGGCGGGCAACCAGGTGGGCGAAGCCTATGAGATCACTGCTCAGGGCGACACGCGCGAGTTCTTCCCGCGCTGGCGTAAAAACTGACCTGAAGCGTTGTTTTTGCTCCCATGCCCACCCTCGAAGGCGCCGTCGAGCGCATCACCTTTCACAACGAGGAGAACGGCTACACCGTCGCCCGCCTGGTCCCTGACGGCAAGGAGGACGAGGTGACGGTGATCGGCAACATGCTCGGCGTGCAGGTGGGCGAGCACGTGCGCCTGGAGGGGGAGTGGACGGTCCACGGCCAGTACGGGCGGCAGTTCAAGGTCGAGCGTTACGCCTCGGTGCTGCCGGCCACGGCTGCGGGCATCGAGAAATACCTGGGCAGTGGGCTGGTCAAAGGAGTAGGCCCGGTCACGGCCAAGCGCATTGTGCGCAAGTTCGGCGCTGACACCTTGGCCGTCATCGACGAAACGCCTGAGCGGCTGCACGAAGTGCTGGGCGTCGGCCCCAAGCGGGTGACTTTGATCAAGTCTGCCTGGCATGAGCAGCGCCAGATCCGCGAGGTGATGGTCTTCTTGCAGAGCCACGGCGTCAGCCCCGCGCTGGCCGTGCGCATCTACAAACACTACGGCGACGGCGCGGCCGGCGTGGTCAACAACGACCCCTACCGGCTGGCCAGAGACATCCACGGCATCGGCTTTCTGACCGCCGATAAGATCGCCCGCAACCTGGGCATTGCGCCCGACGCGCCGGAGCGTGTGGCGGCCGGCGTGGCCTACACCCTGGGCCAGAAGGCTGACGCAGGCCACGTCTACGTGCCGCAGGCCGAACTGATCGCCGATAGCGCCAAACTGCTGGATGTGGCTGAGCTGCTGGCGGCCACAGCCATCGAGAGCCTGCGCCAGGACGAACAGGTCCACGTGGAGACGCTGCTGAGCGGATCGGGTCTGGCCGAAGAGCGGGCGGTTTATCTGACCCCCTTTTATTACGGCGAGATCGGCGTGGCCGGCCGGCTGCGTCGCTTGATGGATGCAGTAGAGGATCGTTGTTTCGTCTTCCGCAGCTTCGACTGGCCGCAGGGGCTGGCCGTGGTGCAGCGCGACACCGGGCTGCGGCTGACGGCCCAGCAGCAGGCCGCGGTGCGCACCGCGTTGACCGAGCGAGTGACGGTGTTGACCGGTGGACCGGGCACAGGCAAGACGACGACCATGCTGGCCGCCATCCGCCTGCTGGACGCGGCCCGGCGCTCCTACGTGCTGGCCTCCCCCACCGGCCGCGCGGCCAAGCGCCTGGGCGAGGCCACCGGCAAGGAGGCCAAGACCCTCCACCGCCTGCTGGAGTGGAGCCCAGGCGGCGCCGGCGGCTTCACCTTCCAGCGCAACGAGGACAACCCGCTGGACGTGGACATGGTCATCGTGGACGAGGCTTCGATGCTGGATCTGCTGCTGACCAACCACCTGCTCAAGGCGATCCCGCCCGGCGCGCACTTGCTGCTGGTGGGCGACATCGACCAGTTGCCGCCGGTGGGCGCGGGCAACGTGCTGCGCGATGTGATCGACTCGGGCGCGGCGGCCGTGGTGCGGCTGGACGTGATCTTCCGCCAGGCCGCGGGCAGCTATATCATCGAAAACGCGCACCGCATCAACCAGGGGCAGATGCCCGAATGGCGGCCGGAGCAGTCGCAGGATTTCTTCCTCTTTCAGACTGACGATCCGGAGCGGGCCGCTGAACTGGTGGTGGAAATCGTTCAGGAGCGCATCCCGCGTAAGTTCAACATTCCTGCCCACGACGTCCAGGTGCTCAGCCCTATGCACCGCGGCGCTGTGGGCGTGGGCGCACTGAACGAGCGTTTGCAGGCGGCGCTCAATCCGCCCGTGGCCACGAAACCAGAAAAGCGCATCGGCGGTCGTGTCTTTCGCGTGGGCGACCGGGTGATGCAGATGCGCAATAACTACGACAAGGACGTCTTCAACGGTGACTTGGGCCGGATCACGGCGCTGGACACCATCGAGCAGATCCTTTCAGTGCGCATTGACGACCGCACCGTGCCCTATGAATTCCTGGAACTGGACGAACTGGTGCATGCCTACGCCGTCTCAGTACACAAGAGTCAGGGCAGCGAGTTCCCGGCCGTGGTGGTGCCCGTCACCACCCAACACTACATGATGTTGCAGCGCAATCTGCTCTACACGGCTGTGACGCGGGCACGCAAGCTGGTGGTGCTGGTCGGCTCCCCTCGCGCCGTGGCCATCGCCGTCAACAACCATAAGATTGCCGACCGCTACAGTGCGCTGGCCGAGCGGCTGCGCTAAACCTGTCCGCACGTGGGCGTGCGGGCTCCGCGATTAAGAAAGCAGGTGGCAATAATCACCAGGTCGCACGGCGTGGCGTTGATGGTCGCCTGCAGGTCGGCCTGCTGCTGTCCGCCATAGCCCATGGCCGGCAGCACGGGGCCGGTGGTGGGGTACTTGGCGAAAGTTTCGGCAATAGAGCCGGCCGCCCAGGGCC
>JAAEKA010000384.1 GCA_014155705.1 Anaerolineae bacterium clx_CAG2
TATGAACAGACCGTACCCTTCTGCTCCAGCCACCTCTAGACCGTTCTTCCTGGTAGATGCGAGCGTCGTGCTGGGATTGCCGGCGGCGACTGGCGCTATCACCTTCTGCTGGCCTACGTGGCCGTCGACGCGACAACACATGTAAGACCCCTCGCTACAGCGAGGGGTCTTACGTTTCACACATCACGTTTCACGCCATAGTTGGCTCACGGCTGCGGCGGCGGCCCCGCGCCCGGCGGGATCGTCTCCCCATCCGGCACAGCGCGCAGATCGTCGCAGAGGATGTACTGCACGTCGTTCCAGCGGTAGCCTTGGTCCTCGAAGGTGGGGATGTCCTGGATCCAATGCTTTTGCCCGTCCTCCAGCAAGTAGATGTGTGGGCTGGTCGAGCACTTGAGCAGGATGGGATCAGCCCGCTCGTAGACGATCTGCTGGATGCGGATGGGCAGCTCGGCTACCTGGCTCGGATCGCCTTGAAACAGCCAGGGCAGCGCCAGCAGACCTACCAGGGACCAGGTGACGTAGAGCAGCGTACCTAGGGCGAAGGTCTGGTGCATCGCTTGCAGCCAGCGCTCCCGCCCGGCCCGCGTCTGCTGGATCAGCAGCATGGCCAGGATGGCAATGTTGACCACGTTCCAGCCGATGAAGACCAGGCGGTTAGGGGTCATGCGGTCGATGGCGGTGCGGTAGAGGATGGCGGCCAGCGCGTAGAGGCTGACCAGCAACGCCAGCGCGGCCAGGGCAATGACGCCGCGGCGCAGCCAGGTCTGGCCGTTCTCGCGCAGCTCGCCGCCATGCACGGGCGTTGCGCCCACCAGCAGCGCGATCACTGCGAAGAGCATGGCGTTGAAGACCACCAGCACCTCGCGGTTCTCGAAAGGCTCACGCCAGTTGAAGGGGATGAAAGCCAGGTAGATCAGCAAAACCCCCACCGTCAGCGGCAGCAGGAGGCGCATCAACAGAGCCACCAGTTTGCTCAATCCTTCGTCGAAGGACTGCTGCGACGGATCGGCGGCCGGATCGTAGACCAGCGCCACGGCGACGACCGCAATCAGCCCGCCGCCGCCAGCCACGAACAACCGCACAGCCCAGTTGGGCGGCTCGATGCCCAGAGCGCTGAACAAGCCAAAGGTGATGGCCGTGAACAACCCACCGGCGATAGCCAGCAGCCCGGCCACCACGAAGGCCTCCAGCGACTTAGCCAGGAAGGCGAAGCGATTCTCCGCGCTGCCGCTGCGCGCCAGCGCCACGACGCCAATCGCGGCCCAGGCCAGCAGCCCCAGGTGCAGCACCATCAAGCCGAGATACTGCTCCTGGAACAGCCGCGGCCAGATGCGCGGGAAGAGCAGCAGCACATAGGCGGCGCCTGCGGCCAGGCCGAAGACTACAGCCAGCACGCGCGGCCAGCGCCGCTGGCCGGCCAGGCTCAGGAAAAACGCTATCGCCGCAGCGCTCACAGGCGCAGCCAGCAAGGCCACCAGTGGGATCAAGGTGTAGAGCCGTCCCGTAAGGGGGTTCTCGACCTGAATATTGAACCGTTGATCGTCGGACAACAGCCACAGCAGCAGCCCGTTGAGTACGCCCAGGGGAATGGCCCAGCCCCAGGCAATCACACGGCTCTTGGCCTTGGCCATAGCGTAGACCAGGCGATAGTGCCAGGCCGCCAGCAGCAGGTTGTCGCCTGCCTGGGCATAGCCAGCTTCGACAGCCTCGGCAAAGGCCGCTTCAGCCCCCGCCTTGACGGCTTGTTGGTAGGAAAGCTCTAATGCTTCTGGATCGGAAGCGTGTTGCAGGACAGTTGAGTGGTAAGACATGGCGCAGTCTCCTTGCACCGTAGGGGGACGTGGAGGAAGCAGAACACTTCCTGGCACAGGACGTTGCGCAGGGCTGGTTCGTTCCTTTGTTGCGGCGCATTGGCCAGCGTCACGATCTCGGCCAGCGATCGGACGGCGCCGCCGGCTTCGGCCGGGCGAACAGCTTGCACAGGTTGCTCGGCGCCTGGCGCAGGTTGTTGGCCGCGGCCGCGTCGGGCATCTCGCCTAGCAGGCGAATCTCCAGAGTTGCCGCAGTTGCTGTCGAAAATAAGTGATTCGCAGACGATGGCCGTGTATGATGACGTGAAGTATAGACGCTTTCGTTCAACATGCATAGGACAGTTGACATGGCGGCGCTCGAGGGTCTCGGCTTCATCGGTGCGATGATGGCGGAGAACCTGACGCCCGGCCGCAAGCTGGTCGGCTACACGACGGCTTGGTGAGATTGTCAGGAGCAACGCAACCCGGAAAGGTATGGACGCATGCATAACGCCGACACAGAGACCCTATTGACCTTCGCCGCCCAGCGCGCCATGGCTTACCTGGCCTGTCTAGACGAGCGCCTTGTTCGCCCGGACCCCGACGCCGTGGCCGCGCTGGCCCGGCTCGACGAGCCGCTGCCCCTCGGTCCGTCTGACCCGCAGGACGTGCTGCGGCTGCTGGACGAAGCCGGCTCGCCTGCGACCATGGCCATGGCCGGCCCGCGTTTCTTCGGCTTCGTGATCGGCGGCTCGCTGCCGGTGACCCTGGCGGCCAACTGGTTGACCGGCACATGGGACCAGAATGCGGCGCTGTATCACATCTCACCGGCGACTGCCGCGCTGGAGCAGGTTGCGCTTCGCTGGCTGCGGGAGATGTTCAGATTGCCGTCCGACGCGGCCGGCGCGTTCGTCACCGGCGCGACCGTGGCCAACTTCACCGCGCTGTCCGCGGCCCGCAACAGCGTCTTGCGCCAGGCTGGCTGGAACGTCGAAGCCGACGGCCTGTTCGGCGCGCCATTGATCACGGTGGTCGTCGGCGCGGAGGCGCACCCGACGCTGTTCAAGTCGCTGGGTATGCTGGGGCTGGGGCGCAACCGGGTCGTGCGCCTGCCGGTGGATGGACAGGGACGCATCCGTGCGGATGCGCTGCCGGAGCTGGCCGGCCCAGCCATCGTCTGCGGGCAGGCCGGCAAC
>JAAEKA010000385.1 GCA_014155705.1 Anaerolineae bacterium clx_CAG2
GTAGCGCACGCGCGAGCTGTGAAACTGAATGTGGCGCGCGGCCACCACCTTGAGCAGCCATGCTGAAGCGCTCGAATTGCTTGCAGAGGACCTGATGCGGGTCGACGCCAAGATGCAGGCGACCGGTGAGGTCTTCATGCCGTTGGCCAGCGCCATCAATCTCCTGCTGGGCAGCGGCGGCAAGCGCTTGCGCCCGGCGCTGGCGCTGCTGGCCAGCAAGCTGTACACTGCGGCCAACAACGAAAAGGTTGTCTCGTTGGCAGCCGCGGTGGAGATGCTGCACTCGGCCACGCTGGTGCACGACGATGTGATCGACGGCTCGCTGCTGCGGCGCGGGCAGGCGACGCTCAACGCCTCGTGGAGCCAGGGCGCCACGATCCTGGCTGGCGATTTCGTCTTCGCCCGCGCAGCCTTTTTCGCGGCGGAGACCGACAACATCCGGGTGATGAAGATCTTCTCCCAGACGCTGATGACTATCGTCGAAGGGGAACTGCGCCAGCTCTACGCCCTGCGCAACTGGTCTCAGCCCAAAGATGCCTACTACCAGCGCATCTACGGCAAGACAGCCGCGCTTTTTGCGGCCGCCACCGAGGCGGGAGCCGTGCTGGGCGACGCACCCGAGGGGGAGGTCGAGTTGCTGCGCGATTATGGCTACAACGTCGGCATGGCCTTCCAGATCATGGACGACATTCTGGACTTCGTGGGCGATCCCAACAAGGTAGGCAAGCCAGTGGGCGGCGACCTGCGCCAGGGCACGGTGACGCTGCCGGTCTTTTATTACCTCCAGACTCACCCCGAGGCCTTGCAAATCATGCAGGCTTCAGGCAACGGCCACACCAACGGCAACCCGCTGGGTCAGTTGATCGCAGACATCGCCCAGTCGTCGGCCATTGACGCCACCCGGCAGGAGGCAGTCCAGTTTGTCGAGACGGCCAAAGCCTGCCTGGCTTCGTGGCCGGCCAGCGTTCATCGCCAGGCCCTGCTTGACCTGGCCGACTACGTCGTTGTTCGCAGCTTGTGATGAACCCTGCACTGCCTGATCTGTCGATTGTGATCGTCAACTGGAACGTGCGGGAGTTATTGCGTCGCTGTCTGGTGTCCATCGCCGGCAGCGACGGTTTGTTTGTGGGGGGTCTCGATACGCCGGACTATCGGACCGGCGGCGTCTGGCGGGCTGAGGTAATTGTGGTGGACAACGCCTCGGCCGACGACAGCGTGGCCATGCTGGCGCAGGATTTCCCCTGGGTGCAGGTCATCGTCAACCGGGAGAACCTGGGCTTCACCGCCGCCAACAACCAGGGGCTGGCTGTCAGTCGCGGCCGCTACGTGTTGTTTCTCAACCCGGACACGGAGCTGACGCAGGCTGCGCTGGGCCGGCTGTTGGACTATGCCGAGACGCATCCTCGGGTTGGCGTGGTCGGTCCGCAGTTGCGCTACGGCGACGGCAGCCTGCAGTCCTCGCGACGGCGCTTTCCCACCCTGGCCACCTTCTTTCTGGAGAGCACCGTCGTGCAGCGCTGGTGGCCGCGCAACCGGGTGCTGGCGCGCTACTACGTGCTCGACCAGCCTGACGATGCAACGAGCCAGGTGGACTGGGTGGTCGGCGCCTGTATGCTGCTGCGCCGGGCCGTGCTGGAGCGGATCGGCGGCTTCGACGAAGGCTTCTTCATGTACTCAGAAGAGCTGGATCTGTGCCGCCGCGCCGTAGACGCGGGCTGGCAGGTAGTCTATCTGCCCGCCGCCGTCGTGACCCACTACGAAGGTAAGTCCAGTGAGCAGGTGGTGGCCGCGCGCCACATTCATTTTCACAGCTCGCGCGTGCGCTACGTGCGCAAATATCATGGCCGGCTGGCTGCGGCCGCGGTGCGGAGCTTTTTGCTGCTGACTTTCGTCTTTCAATGGACCGAGGAGGCAGCCAAGTGGCTGGTCAGCTTCTTTCTGGCCGGCCAGCGCGCCAAGCAGGCCATGCGCCGCGAGCGAATGGCCGCCTATGGCGAGGTGTTGCGCTCCTGGCTGCGGTACAAGCCCCTATGAACCCGACTTCGGAAATCGCTGGTACATTGCAGCGACTTGCGAGTTCTGTGGCTGATACCCCCAGAACTTGACTTCATAGCCGGTTAAGGTAGACTCTCGCTCATGCGCGTACTTTTTGTGACTGGCGAATTCCCCCCCATGCAAGGCGGCGTGGGCGACTACACCTGGGCGCTAGGCTCGGTGCTGTCCAGGCGCGGCATCGACGTACACGTGCTGACCGGCCACGAGGCTGGCCCGTCGCATCTGGCGCCGGCCGGCGTTGCCAACGTCTATCCCGATATCTCTGCGTGGGGCTGGGGGTTGGCGGATCAGGTGCGCGAGGTGGTGAACGAGATCCAGCCAGATGTGCTGCATATCCAGTACCAGTCCGCGGCATTCGACCTGCACCCGGCCATTAACTTATTGCCGCGCGCCCTGCGCAAGAGACCACAGTCCTACGCGATTGCCGTCACCTACCATGATCTGCGCACCCCGTACATCTTTCCCAAGGCTGGTCCGCTGCGCTGGAAAGCCAACCTGGCCCTGGCGCAACACAGCGATGCCGTGATCGTCACTAACGCCGAGGATGTCAGCCGCTTGCGACAGGTGCAGCCAGTGGCTGGCAAGCTGCACGAGGTGCCCATCGGCGCCAACATCCAGCCCGACCCGCCGGCCGGCTTCCAGCGGGCTGAGCAGCGCGCCCGCTGGGGCGTGGGACCGGACGAACTGCTGCTGTGCTATTTCGGCTTCCTGAACGAGAGCAAGGGGGGCGAGGAGTTGATGCTGGCGTTGGCCCGGCTGGCTGAGGACGGCATCCCCGCACACCTGCTGATGATCGGCGGCCAGGTGGGCGCCAGCGACCCCACCAACCATGCCTATCTGCTGCGCGTGCAGGCGCTGGCAGATGAGAAGGGCCTGAGCGACCGGGTGCGCTGGACCGGCTTCACCGCCGCGGCCGAGGTGTCGGCTAATTTCTTCGCCTCGGACATCGCCGTGCTGCCCTATCGCGATGGCGCCAGCTTCCGCCGCGGCAGCCTGATGGCCGCGATTGCCCACAGCATGCCGGTGATCAGCACTGAACCGCTGGTGTCGATTCCTGAGCTGCGAGATGGGGAGAACATCCGGCTGGTCCCCGTGCGCTCCCCCGAAGCTCTGGCCGAGGCAGTGACCCACCTGTGGCAGCAGCCAGATCGGCTGGGCGAGTTGAGCCAGGGCGCTCGTGCGCTGGCCAGCCACTTTACCTGGGACGCCATTGCCGACCGCCACCTTGAGATCTACCGTGCGCTTGTCTAGCACAGACGGGCATAAATGGGCCGGCGGGTTTAGTAGAGCAATCCGCTGGATTGCGTCCGAACAATCCGGCGGATCGTTCTACGATACCACAGGGTCACTTCCGCCTATCCGTGCGAGCGGTTTAGCGCCTACCGATCAGCCTGAGCGAATGGGGAGCAAGCGCTGGCGCGAGGCTGTGCGCGTCCATTGGGGCGCGATCGCGGTAGGCGTGCTTTTTCTGATTCTCACCCTGATTTACAGCATCACCATTCCGCTATGGGAGTCTGACAACGAATGGGCGCACTACCAGTACGCGCGCTATATCGCGCTGAACCGTAGCCTGCCCAGGCCTGACACACAGATCGCCGTCTCACCTTCCTCCGATCTCTGCCAGGTAGTCCCCGCCACAGGCTTGACAACGGTCCATCAGTTTCGCCAGCCTCCGCTCTACTACTTGTTGGGCAGTGTTGTTCTGTCCGGTTTCGACGTGCGCAGCGATCTGCCTGTCGTTAGCAATCCGCACATACGCACGTCGCACAGCCAGGACGACCATAACGTTGCTGTCCACACAGACGCCGAGAACTTCCCGTATCGCGGGCCGGTTCTCGCCGTGCACGTCCTGCGTCTGCTCTCGGCGTTGATCGGCCTGGCTGGCCTGGTAGCGGCGTACCTGAGCGGTCTGCTGCTGTTCCCGCGCCGCATCCTGGCTGTCGCCATGATGGCCGTGAACGCGTTCATTCCACAGTATGTTCTCTCCTCGGCTGTTGTCAGCAACGACATCCTGGTCGGCGCGCTGGGTTCGTGGTGCGCCTACCTGTGTCTCTGGTTTCTCCTGCGCAGATCAAATCCATGGGTGCTGGGCGCGGCCATGCTGGTGACCGGCCTGGCGATCATGACGAAATACTCCGGCCTCGTCCTGCTGCCGATGGTCGGGCTCACGCTGCTGATCACCCTGGTGCAGTCCTGGCGCCATGATAGGGGTCGCTTTGGGAGGCGGTTGGCTGCGACCATCGGGGTCGTGGCTCTGGCGAGCATACCCATCGTGCTCTGGTTGAACCGCAACCAGGAACTCTACGGACACATCTTCGGCGCCTATGCGGACGTGACCACCTCTTTCGTGCAGGGCGTGTTGGCCCCGGCCGATCAGATCTCGCGTGGCCGGCTGCTGGATCCCTTGCACGCGGCCGGATTCGCCTTCATGACCTTCTGGGGCTTCTTTGGCAGCGAAACTCTGGCCTTGCCGCATGGCCTCGTCGCCGTGCTGGGCGCCGTCTCGCTGGGAGCCCTGGTCGGGGTAGCGCTGACAATTCTCGACAAGCGCCAGCCGATTTTGCGCATCGCCGCGGCCGCCGCGCTGCTGGTTCTGGTCGGAGCGTTCGTGGTCAACTTCGTCAAGTCGGCCGGCACCTCGGAGCCGCCCGGACGCTACTTCCTGCCCATCTATTCGACTGCATGCTTCATCCTGGTATTGGGGCTGGATCGGTTGACGCCGGCGCGCTGGCAGCGCAGCGCGCCCCTGTTGCTGCCGGCTGCACTGCTGGTGTTGACCGTGGCCATAGCGCCACTGCTGATCCAGCCGTTGTATGCGCCTCCGCCGCGCACCACGTCGACGGCCCTGCTCGCCGGAGAAGAGCCAGTCGATGCCGTGTTCGGAGACTTCGCGCAACTGCTGGGCTACCGCGTCGAACCTAAGCGCATCGGGCTGTTTGACACGGTCGATGTGACGTTGGTCTGGCGCAGCCTGCAGACGACCCCCAACAACTATACCGTGGCGCTCCATCTGCTTGACGGCGCCAACACCGCCCATGGTTGGACCGCGCGCTTCCCAGGGCGCGGCAACTATGCGACCTCCCTGTGGCAGCCAGGAGACGTGCTGCGCGACACCTATACGCTGGCCCTGAATCCCAGCGCCCGCGGCCTCTTGCCCAGCTTGGGTCGCATCAAAGTCGCCGTGTACTGCTATTCTCCTGAGGGAGACAGCCATTTGGACGTGACCGACCAAGAGGGCAACCCCCTGGGCGACGCCGTCTACCTGGGCCGCCTCAAGCTGGCTGACGCGGACATGGTTCAGCCGGCCGGTGCGCCGGCCCTGACCACCTTCGGCGACGAGATCGCCCTGGAGCAATTGAGCTTTACACCGCAGACATTCCCGCTGGGCGATGAGATCAGTATCGACTTGCAGTGGCGGGCGCTGCAGCAGCCGGCGCACGACTACACCGTCTTCGCGCACCTGGTCAATGCGCAGGGCGAGACCGTGGCGGCGTTTGACATCCCGCTGACCAGAGGGTATTATCCCAGCAGCCTGTGGGACGCGGGCGAGCTGGTGCAGCACGTCCATCGCCTGCCGGTGATGGGCGTATTGCTGACCAGCGACATGACCCTGCAAATAGGCCTCTACGACCCCGCGTCGGGCGCGCGCCTGCCGGTATTCGACGCCAACGGGGCGCGGCAGCCCAACGATGCGATCGTGCTCGGGACGTACGCCGGTCTGGATGACTTCATCTACCTGCCCGTGGTGCAACGCTCCGAGACGCCGGGCGACGGCCCGTAGCGAAACACGTAATGCGTAACACGTAACCCGGATTCGCGTACAGCATCTCCTGTTACGAGTTACGAGTTACGAATCACGTTTCACGGCGTAAGACCGGCAAGATCGGCTCATCCGCAGACCCCTAGTATGACTCAAACGTTCATCTCACGCGTGCAACTTCTGCTCTTCAACCCCAACCGGCGCGTGGCCGCGGCCGCGCTGGCCGGATTGCTGTTGGCCGCGGCCGCGTTGACCGCCATCATTGTGGCCATCTTGGGGCCGCTGGTGGCCA
>JAAEKA010000386.1 GCA_014155705.1 Anaerolineae bacterium clx_CAG2
GCACCGGCGGATTCAAGGCCGGCCTGGAGAAGTACTGCCCCAACGTGGAGATCGTGGGCGAGCAGACGGCCGAATGGCTGCGCACCAAAGGCTCCGAGGTCGCGACGATTGCCTGGCAGAAAGACCCCGACATTGACGTCTTCTACGGCAACTCGGACGAGATGGCCATCGGCGCGGCGTTGGCCGGCGAGCAGTTGGGCAAGGTGATCAACCAGGACTTCTTCGCGGTGGGCATCGACGGCAACCCGCCGACACTGGATCTGCTGGGACAGGGCAAGTTCAGCGCCACTCTGGGTGTGGATCCCTACCGCATGGGCGTCACGGTGACCGAAGCCATGCAGAAGGTGCTGGCCGGCGAAGAGACGCCGCAGATCATCCTGACCCCCTCGGTGGTGGTGACCCCGGAAAACCTGCAGGACTACCTGGACGGCAAGCTGTGGACAGAGCCGGTGGCCGGCCTGCCCGAGATCGACAACGATCTGCCGACGGTTCCAGATGAAACCGGCGCGGCGGCCCCGGCTGGTCCGGCATACATCGGCTTCGTGCCGCCGGCCCTGACCAGCCCCTTCCACATGGCTATGGTAGACGGCGCCACAGCGACGGCCGAGGAGTTGGGCTGGAAGATCGACGTGCAGGCCCCGGCCAGCGAAGGCGACTTCCAGGCTTTCGTCACCACCGTCCAGCAGTTGCTGGAAAAAGGCGTCCAGGGCATGAGTATCAACCCCATCGGCACCGACTCGGCCGTCACGGCGGTCAAGGCAGCCAGCGAAAAGGGCGTGCCGATCATTGCTCACAACTTCATTACCCCCTTCTCCGAGGGTGAGGTGCTGTCCTATATCGGCTACGACCAATGGGGCGGCGCCGAGAAGCTGGCTCAGGCATCCTGTGAGCTGATAGCCAAGAAGTACAACACCACGGCTGCCGAGACCCAGGGCAAGGTCTACATCCTGTTGGGCATCGATTCGATCTTCTCGCACCGCCGCACCGGCGGATTCAAGGCCGGCCTGGAGAAGTACTGCCCCAACGTGGAGATCGTGGGCGAGCAGACAGCCGAGTGGCTGCGCACCAAAGGCTCCGAGGTGGCGACGATTGCCTGGCAGAAGGATCCCGACATCGACCTCTTCTACGGCAACTCGGACGAGATGGCCATCGGCGCGGCCCTGGCCGGCGAGCAGTTGGGCAAGGTGATCAACCAGGACTTCTTCGCCGTGGGCATCGACGGCAACCCGCCGACACTGGATCTGTTGGGACAGGGCAAGTTCAGCGCGACCCTGGGTGTGGATCCCTACCGCATGGGCGTCACGGTGACTGACACCTTGAGAAGGATCCTGGCGGGCGAGACAACGCCGCAGATCATCCTGACCCCCTCGGTGGTGGTGACCCCGGAGAACCTGCAGGACTACCTGGACGGCAAGCTGTGGACGGAGCCGGTGGCCGGCCTGCCCGAGATCGACAACGACCTGCCGACGGTTCCAGACTAGCAGATTTGAGCGATGAGCGCTTCCAGGCGCTCATCGCGGCGAAACAGCACAGACCACAAGCCGTTGTCATCGTTGCGGTTGTCGAGACCAGCGATGCGACGGCTTGTCTTTTTCCAGGCTGAATTGGGCATGAACGACGACTGGAGGTTGCCATGGCGTACAAAGTATTCTTCGTCGAAGATGAGATCGTGACGCGAGAAGGGATTCGGGACAAGGTCGATTGGCGCGGCCACGGTTTCGAGTTCTGCGGCGAAGCGCCCGACGGCGAGATTGCCCTGCCGCTGTTGCAGACCGTCCGGCCTGACGTGCTGATCACTGACATCAAGATGCCCTTCATGGATGGGCTGGAGCTGGCCCGCATCGTACACGAGCGTATGCCTGCCACCAAAATCGTCATCCTGAGCGGCCACGACGAGTTCGAGTACGCCCAAGCGGCGATCAAGCTGGGCGTCACGGAGTACCTGCTGAAGCCGGTTACCGTCCAGGATCTGCACGGTGTGCTGCGACAGGTGGCGGCTGAGCTGGACCACGAGCGCCGGGCCCAGGAAGATCTGCTGCGACTGCGCAGCCAGGTGGAGGAGACGCGAGCCAGCCTCAGGCAGCGGCTGTTGCTGGATTTAGTCGTGGGGGCGATGTCATCGGCCCAGGCCATCGGGCAGGCCGAGGAGCTTGGCCTCGACTTAGTGGCGCCAGCCTACCTGGTGGTCGTGATCAAGATCGAGCCCAACGATCCCTCGGCTCTGTTTGACTATCAACGCTATGCACGTACCTGCAACGCGCTGTCCCACCTGTTCGAGCACGACCCTGCTGTGTTCCTGGTCAAGAAAGACCTGGAGGAGATTGTCCTGGTCGTCAAAGGGGAAAGCAGCGAAGCGCTGGTCGAGAAACACGTCTGGCTGCGCGGTCTGATCGAACAGCAGACAAGCCGCACGGAATGCCAGTTGGTCATGGGCAGCGGCACACCCAAACGGCGTATTACGGACATCTGCGCCTCCTTTGTGGAAGCCCTGGCCAGCCTGCAGAGCGCGGCCCCTCACAACGGCAATGGTAATGGCAACGGTGTCGCCAAGGCCGAGCTGCTCAAGATCAACAAATCGGCGGTCGAAAGCTATTTGAAGTGCGGCGTCAGAGAAGACCTGGACGATTTCTTCGACACCTTTATCTGGCCGCTGGGCGAGACCGTGCTGGAGTCGGCCATAGTCCGGCACTACATCCTGATGGACGTGGTCCTGACCGCGGCTAAGTTCGTCAGCGAGTTGGGCGGCAACAGCGACCAGGTCATCCCTGACCTTGACCTGATCGAAGATATCAGGACCGGCGAGCAGATCCGCCAGCAGGTTCGCTCCATCCTGCTGGCAGCCCTGGCCTTTCGCGACAGGCAGGTCACCAGCCAGTATGCCGCCATGGTCCAGCAGGCCAGCGCGTACATCGACAGCCACTACGCTGACGCCAACCTGTCCCTGGCCCAGGTGGCAGGGCAGGCCCACCTCAGTCCCTCCTATTTTTGCACAGTCTTCAGCCAGGAGATGGGCAAGACCTTCAAGGAGTACCTGACCGAGATCAGGATGCAGCGGGCGCGTGAGCTGCTGCGCAGCACGGCGCTCAAGTCCTTCGAGATCGCCGACCAGGTCGGCTACAGCGATGCGCATTATTTCAGCTACGTCTTTCGCAAGCACACCGGCCAGTCGCCGACGGAGTATCGCTGGCAGATACACGGAACTAGCTGAGCAGCGCCCGCTTTAATGGTTGCCCGCAGGAGATCACCATGCTCAACAAGACCGCAGCAAACGCCCACTGGCAGCGCCTGAGGCGACTGTCTCCCGGGGTGGCCCCCGCCGATTGGCTGCCATTTCGAGCCATCCGGCGCCTGGCTGATGGGTTGGCAGCTCTGAACTTCTCGATTCGGATCAAGATTCTGCTGTCGCTGGGCATCGTGATCCTGATGCTGGGCATGACCAACGCGGTCTTGCTGTGGCAGATGCTGGACTACAGCCAGCGCTACGACGCGATCATCAACAACATCATGACCGCCAACAGCATCAACGGCTACATCAAGCCGGCCATCGACACCGAGATGTGGAACATCGTCGCCGGCAAGACCGAGTTCGTCGCCGGCCGCCAGTACGATATCATCGCCGATGTGGACGACAAGCTGCGTTCCATGTCGCAGCGCGCAGCGTCCGACGAGGCCAGAATCAAGGTCGAGATCATCATGCGCACTATGAAGACGCTGACCCACTACGTCGACATGATGGGCGCACAGATGGCCCAAGGCAGCCAGGTGGCTGATAACGAAGCGGTGCTGGAGAACATCCGCGGCGTCTCGGAGGTGGTGGAGGAGGTGGTGCAGGACTACGTGCTCTTCGAGGTCAACCAGGCGGCCAGACAGTACCAGATCATGCACGACGGCCTGGAGCGCTGGGAAGTGTTCTACGTCGTGCTGTTGGTGACAGCCATTGGCTTTTCGTTTGCCGCGGCCTGGGCTATCTCGCGTAGCATCTACATCCCCATCAAGCGCCTGCACGACGTGACCACGACTCTCACCAAGGACGACCTGCAGGTACTGGTGACGCGCAAGAACGCCGACGAGATCGCCGAGCTGGGACTCAGCTTCAACATCATGATCGGCAAGATCAGGGAGCTGCTGGCGACCAAGATGAAGGAGCAGGAGAGCCTGAAGAAGGCCGAGCTGCGCGCGCTGCAAGCTCAGATCAATCCCCACTTCCTCTACAACACCCTGGACACCATCATCTGGATGGCCGAGGCGCAGCAGACCGACCAGGTGGTGCAGTTGGTCAGCGCGCTGTCGAGCTTCTTCCGCATCAGCTTGAGCAAGGGGCGCGATTGGATCACCATCGGCGAGGAGATCGAGCGCACCCGCAGCTATCTGACAATCCAGAAGATGCGCTACCGCGACATCCTTGATTACCGTATCGAGGTCGACGAGACCGTGCTGAACAACACTGTCCTGAAGCTGCTTCTCCAGCCTCTGGTCGAGAATGCGCTCTATCACGGCATCAAGAACAAGCGCAGCGGCGGCGTGATTCACGTGCGCGCCCGGCAAAACGGCGATGGCCAGATCGTGTTGGAGGTCGAGGACAACGGGATCGGCTTCACGCCTGAAAGGCTGATGCATGTGCGGGCCCAGATCAGCGACGACTCAGGTGAGATCCGCCTGGAAAGCGGTTTTGGCATCGACAACGTCAACAAGCGCGTGCAGTTGTACTACGGACGGCAATACGGCCTGTCGATCTCGAGTGAGCACCAGGTAGGCACACGCGTGACCCTGGTGATTCCAGCCATCACCGGCGAGGCCGTCGCAAAACAACCAACCGCCGTCGAAAGAAATCGCCCCCCGACAGTAGGCTCACTGGCTGCGCAGTAAAATCTACGCTGTTTTCTAACTGCTTGCCGACAAAAACGCATTGCTGTTTGGCTTGATCTGGCGTAGTATGATCGCAGAGATGGTCCCGTTCATTCGCAGGCAAAACGCGCACGAGACGGCGCCAAGTCCTGCGCAGTCGCCCCCTCAAAGGAGAGAGAACCCATGAAAGGCTCGAAAGTCCTGCTGGTAGTCGTCATCCTCGCCACGCTCGCGGCGTTGGTGGGCTGCGCGGCCCCGACGGCCGCGCCAGCGACCAGTGAAGAAGCTGCGGCCCCGGCCGCTCCGGCCGAACAGGCCAAGAAGACCTACAAGGACCTGGTGGTGGGCTATGCCCAGCTAGGCGCGGAGAGCGAATGGCGCACCGCCAACACAGCCTCGGTCCAGCAAGCTGCTGAAGAGCTAGGCGTCACCCTCAAGTTCTCTGACGCCCAGCAGAAGCAAGAGAACCAGATCAAGGCGATCCGCTCGTTCATCGCCCAAGGAGTGGACGTCATCGGCGTACCGCCGGTGGTCACGACCGGCTGGGAGACCGTCTTCCAGGAAGCCAAGGACGCCGGCATTCCGATCATTCTGGTCGACCGCCGCGCCGATGTCCCCGAGGACCTGTATGCAACCTACCTGGGCTCGGACTTTGTCGAGGAAGGGCGCAAGGCTGGCAATGAGATGAACAAGCTGCTGCCCGAGGGCGGCAAGATCGTCGAGTTGGTCGGTACAGTCGGCTCTGCGCCGGCCACTGACCGCTTCAGCGGTTTCCGCGAGACGATGAACCCCAACATCGAGATCATCGACTCGCAGTCGGGCGACTTCACCCGGGCCAAGGGCAAGGAAGTGATGGAAGCCTTCCTGAAGAAGTACGGTGCTGAGATCACGGCTCTCTATGCCCACAACGACGACATGGCGCTGGGCGCGATCCAGGCCATCGAAGAGTTCGGCCTCAAGCCGGGCACCGACATCAAGATCGTGTCTATCGACGCCGTGCGCGGCGCCTTCCAGGCCATGGTGGACGGCAAGCTGAACGTCACCGTGGAATGTAACCCACTGCTTGGCCCACAGTTCTACGATCTGGCCCTGAAGGTCGTCAACGGCGAGGAAGTGCCCAAGTGGGTTCCGTCCGAGGAGAGTGTCTACTACCCGGACAACGCCGCCGAAATCCTGCCCACCCGGCAGTATTAAGCCTTGAAACTTCGGAAGTCGCCGGTTCCAAAGCTGCGGCGACTTCCGAAGCCTGATCCAC
>JAAEKA010000387.1 GCA_014155705.1 Anaerolineae bacterium clx_CAG2
GACAGGGTGACAGGGTGACAGGGTGACAGGGTGACAGGGTGACATGGTGACAGGGTGACAAGGTGTTCCATGGGCTTCATTTCATGACATGGACAGTTGACACTATTGATTGACGATCACTGCATCGCAATCTCAACACCTCTTTGCCATCTTACCTTATCACCGTTTCTTTCGGTCTTTCGGCTCAATCACCCACGTTTCGGAGTGGTTGATCATACCGACGAGCGTTGCCAGTACCTGTTCATATGTTCGATAGAGCGTGTTGCCGTCGTCGCGGGTCATATATCCGCAATGGACAGCGAACTCGATCCACACTTGAGACTCAGCAGCTTCGCCTTCTGAATCCGCCAGTTTGCTAATGAAAGCAGCCTTATATCGCCTCTTGCGCCAAGCTTCAGCAAGATTGGCGCACACGGAGCGGGATGATCGCCGGATTTGATCAGTCAACGAGTACTTCTCCTCCTGCGGAAAAGCTTTCGATAGCTCGAATATCCGCATCGACGTTAGAAAGGCTTTTTGATACACCTCTAGATCTCGATGCGACAGAATCTTATCAGCCATCACATACTCCTTCCCAGTGCTTCCACCTAGACGCGACCATCCAGCCCTCTCACTTGCCAAACCACGATGGCGCCCATCGTCAAGCTACTACACCTTGTCACCTTGTCACCCTGTCACCTTGTCTCAGTGGCCTCACGCGACCACGATGTTCACCAGCGACCCGCCCGCGAAGATCACCTTGCGCACGGTCTTGCCGGCGATGTGGCGCTGCACGTTGGGGTCGGCCAGCGCCAGTTCACGCGCGGCGGCTTCGTCGACGCCGGCCGGGACTTCGATCTTGCCGCGCACTTTGCCGTTGACCTGGACTACCAGGGTGATGACGTCTTCCTTGGCCGCGTCGGCGTCCCAGGCCGGCCAGCGCTGCACATGGACGCTGGGCCCGGGGTGGCGTCGCTGCCACAGTTCCTCGCTGATATGCGGCGCGATGGGGGCCACCAGCAGCAACAGGCTGTCCAGCGCCTCATCCCAGGCCGCGGAGCCGTAGATGGCCGTGCTGCGCGCCGCCTTCAACGCGTTGCGCAGCGCCATCAGCTTGGCGACTACAGTGTTGAACTTGAAGGCTTCAATGTCGCTGGTCACGTCACGGATGGTCTGGTGGGCGGTCCGGCGCAGCTCGCGCACAGCCTTCTCATCGTAGGACGAATTTCCAATTTGTCCCTCTCCATCCACCGCCAGGTTCCACACGTCGTTCATGAAACGCGCCACACCCTCGATGCCCTTGCTGTTCCACGGCCCGCCCAGTTCCCACGGCCCGATGAACATCAGGTAGGCGCGGATGGTGTCGGCGCCGTGGCGCACCACCAGGTCGTCGGGCGCCGACACATTGCCGCGGCTCTTGGACATCTTTTCATTGTCCTCGCCCAGGATCATGCCCTGGTTGAACAGCCGCAGCATCGGCTCGTCGAAGGGCACCAGTTCCATATCTCGCATGGCCTTGGTGAAGAAGCGGGTGTAGATCAGGTGCATGGTGGCGTGCTCGATGCCGCCGGTGTACTGGTCCACGGGCAGCCAGTAAGCGCCCTGAGCTTCGTCCCACGGCGTATCGTTGGGGCTCAGCCGCTGGCCGGCCTTGTGGTAGGGCGTGACATAGGCGTAGTGGTACCAGGACGAGCACATAAAGGTGTCCATGGTGTCGGTCTCGCGCTCGGCGTCGCCGCCGCACTGCGGGCATGTGACGTTGCGGAAGCCGGCGTGGAATTTCAGCGGGCTCTCGCCGGTGGGCAGGAACTCGGCGTCCTCGGGCAGCACTACAGGCAGGTCGCCGTAGGGCACCGACACCGTGCCGCAGGTCGGGCAGTCAATCATGGGGATCGGCGCGCCCCAGTAGCGCTGGCGGCTGATCAGCCAGTCGCGCAGGCGGTAGTTGATCGCGGCCTTGCCCACGCCCTGCTGGGCCAGCCAGGCAGTCACATCCGCCTTGGCCCGACCGCCCGGCGTGCCGCTGAACGCGCCTGAGTGAATCATCGTCCCATACTCATGGTGGAACAGCACATCGCTGTACCAGGCCACATCGCTCCACATGGCCATGGTCGTGCGGAACTGGCCCATGTAGTCGTAGCCGGCCTGGCAGCGGGCCATAATCGCCTCGTCGGCCGCGGCCGAGTCCAGCGTCATCACCGCGTCGTCGAACACCACCTGCCAGCGCCGCCCCACGATGTCGGCCCAGTGGCCGGGCCGCAGGTGGGCTTGCAGAATGGCGGTGAAGGCGTCGATCTCCGCGTCGCTCTCCAGCGGCACGCCGAAGAAACGGCCGCGCTCTGGGATGGTCAGATACTTGTATGCGATGCCTGCGCCTTGCAGCGCCGCCTCGAAGCCCTCCGTCACCGAGCCATCCCAGATCACACTCTTGGCGCGGCCGTCGGGCCGGTCGATCACCGGAACGATGGGCAGGCCAAACTTCAGCGCAAAATCGAAGTCACGCTCGTCGTGGGCCGGCACAGCCATGATCGCGCCCGTGCCGTAGGTCATCAGCACGTAGTCGGCGATCCAGATCGGAATGCGCGCGCCGTTGACCGGATTGACCGCATAAGCGCCGGTGAAGACGCCGCTCTTCTCCTTGTCGACCGCGCCGCGCGCGATCTCGTCCAGCCGGCTGGCCTGTTGCACGTAAGCGCCGATCGCAGCCTGCTGCGCCGGCGTGGTGATGCGGCTGACCAGCGGGTGCTCCGGCGCCAGCACCATGAAGGTCGCGCCCCACAGGGTGTCGGGCCGCGTCGTGAAGACCCCCAGGTCGCCCTCGCCCGGCTGAGCGTCGGACAGGCAGTCGGGCGCGACCGTAAAGGTGACCTCGGCGCCCTCGGAACGGCCGATCCAGTTGGTCTGCATAGTCTTGACCCGCTCCGGCCAGTCGATGGTCTCCAGACCGTCCAGCAGCTCCTGGGCGTAGCGGGTGATGCGGAACTTCCACTGGTTCAGCTCTTTCTTGATCACCGGCGTGCCGCAGCGCTCACAGTGGCGGTCGTCGCCCCAGACCTGCTCGCGCGCCAGGGTCGTGTTGCAGTTAGGGCACCAGTCCACCGGCGCAAACTCCTTGTAGGCCAGGCCCATGTCATACAGCTTCAGGAAAAACCACTGCGTCCATTTGTAGTACTCAGGATCGCAGCTCACGGTCTCGTGATCCCAGGCCCACATCGCGCCCATGGAGCGCAGTTGGCCGCGCATGTGGTCGATATTAGCCAGCGTCCACTTGTAGGGATGCGCGCCCTTCTTGATGGCTGCGTTCTCGGCCGGCAGACCGAAGGCGTCGAAGCCGATGGGAAACAAGACGTTGTAGCCCTGCATCCGGCGGTAGCGTGCGGCCGCGTCGCTGGGCGTCATCGCGTACCAGTGGCCGATGTGCAGGTCGCCCGACGGGTAAGGCAGCATCGTCACAAAATAGAACTTCTCTTTGTCCGGGTCTTCGACGACCTTGTACAGCCCGTCGGCGACCCATTGCGCCTGCCACCTGGGCTCAATCTCTTGCGGTGTGTATTTTTCTGCCATGATCGCTCTCCTGGCTGGGAACCGGATGTAAAAAAACCGGTTTCCAGGTTCAACGAATAAAAAACGCCCTCGTCCGGTCAGGGACGAAGACGTATGCTCCGCGGTGCCACCCTGTTTGAGGAGACAGTCACGTTTCACGCTTCACGTTTCAATCGGATAAGTAAAACGTAAAGCGTGAACACCAGACACTCTCGCTCCACTCAGGCGACCGATAACGAGGTCAGCCGGCGACCGCTAGGCACGATGGCGTTCACGGGCGCAACTCCCAGGCGAGTTCGGCCACTAGCAGGTTCCCTGCTGGCGTGCGCTGGAACGCCTGCGGGCTTGCACCATCCGCCCGCTCTCTGCATGCGCTGGCCTACTGCTCCTGTTCGCAGTCATTGTGTGTTGAATTAGAAGCAGGAGTATAGGCCAGATGGGCGCGCTTGTCAAGCCCAGAAACGCAAAGATGGCAACTTTGCGGAAAAGTTGCCATCTTTCGATCCAGGTGGAGCTGAAGGGATTTGAACCCTTGACCCCCACAATGCCATTGTGGTGCTCTCCCAGCTGAGCTACAGCCCCGGAATTGGCTTGTTAATGCGCTGCCTGTGCAGTCAGGTGGAGCTGAAGGGATTCGAACCCTTGGCCTCTACAGTGCGATTGTAGCGCTCTCCCAACTGAGCTACAGCCCCGCAGACAGCATGCATTATACCGGGGAGAGAGGGGATTGTCAAATTGCCCGCGCTGCCTGGTCTACAGCAGCGCGCCCGGATTGACACCCGCGGCCGCCTATGTTACCCTGTTGACCTGACACAAATCGGCTTGTCTCTCCGTTTAATTCAATGGAGCCAACGATACCACGCCACACGCCAGGAGAACAAACCCCATGACCACCAATGACTACCAGGCGGCAGTAGCCGCCTACGCGGACGAACTGCGCAGCTTGTTTGCCCCGGAGCCGGCCGAAAGCCGCTCGGCTGAGCCGCACGCGGCCTCGGCTGAAATGCTGGCCGAGCGCGCCGAGCGCCTCGCTGGCCTGTCAGGCGACTTGCTCGACCAGACCACACCCCTTCTGGGCGACGACGACCCGGCAGTGCGGCTGGGCGCAGAGCAGAGCCTGCTGGCCCAAGCCGTCGCCTCCCTGCGCGTGGCTGAAGGGCTGATGGCCGTCGACGCAGCCGAGGAGATCGCCGGCGCACGCTCAGCCGGCTCACCGCCCGAAGCGGCCGGCTTCGCCGACCTGCTGGCGCTGATGGAAACGCCGCTGGATGCAGTGGGCGGCGATGTGTCGGCCGAACCGGCTCTGACACGCGGCCGGGCGCCCCAGGCCAGCCCCGACGATTTGATTGCGGCCGCCGGCGACGCCATTGACCAGGTGTTGGCCGGCGTTGGCTCCTTCAGCAAAGATACGCTGGCCGGCCTGTTGGGACTGGACACGGCTTTGCTCAAGCAGGCTGCCCAACTGATCAGCGGCGAGCTGGCCGAATTGGTGGCCAAGCTGGGCCAGCAGGCCTCGCTGCTGGTGGCCAAAGCAGCCAGGTTCCTGCTGCAGGCCTACGACAGCCTGCTGGCCGCGCTGGGCCAGGACGCCGCCAGCGCGCTGCGCCAGCAGGCCGCGGCCTGGATCGAGCAGATCCAGCAGGGCGACAGTGTGGCGCAGCTCATCGGCGCAGCGCTGCACGCTGACGCCGTGCAGGCCCGCGTGGCCGAGCTCGTGACGGCCAGCCAGGCGTCGCAGGATGTGTTGGGCCAGACCCAGGCCAACGTGCAGGCGCTGCCCGGCAGCTTCCAGGCCCGCACCAGGCTGGCCGGCCAGCTTCTGGCTGGCATCGCCGTGCTCAAGCGCATCCCCGCAGCCCGGCTACCCATGGTCGAGCTGGCCACAGCCGCAGTCTATATCACCCTCCTGGGCTTCGTGGTCTATACCGGCAGCGACTACGTGGACGCCCCGCGCCTGGAGCGCATCGGCCGCGTCCCCGGTGTGCTGCACGTAGTCCAGACGGGATTGGCGTAAGTCCTGGGAAGGGGGGAGCCAAGAGGGAGACACAAGACGGCCTGCCGCGTCAAGGCAGGGACGGCTGCTGCCACCCGCCCAACATCCGCTCCAGTTCAACCGCCGCCGCCAGCGCTACATCGTCCCGCCACGGCCGCGCCACGACCTGCACGCCGATGGGCATGCCTTCCGGCGATGTCCCACAGCGCACGACCACGCACGGATAGCCGGTCAGGCTGTAGGGCAGGGTGTAGGGGATGCGGCCTTCGCTGGCGCCGTGCGGCCTGGCCGGCAGCTCAGCCGCCGGCGTCAGGATCACATCGTAGCTTCCCATGAAACCGATCAGCGCGCGGCGGAAGCGGTCCCAGGTGAACAGGTGCCGCTCGACCTCTGCGCTGCTGAGCCGGAACTCCCCATCCGGCTCCCACTCGTGCGCTGACGCCGACTCCGGCCGCGCCCAGTACTGGCGCGTGATGGTGTATGCCTCTTCGATGCGCGGCGGCAGGGCTTCGTCGACGCGGGCGCCCATGCCAGCCAGGGCCTGCGCAGCCCGGCGGCAGGTCTCGGCCGTCTCCACGGTC
>JAAEKA010000388.1 GCA_014155705.1 Anaerolineae bacterium clx_CAG2
AATCACGGCAGACCCGCGACGCACCCCATCCCCGGCTCTGCAGACGCGCCTGGCTTTGCAGCAGCGCGCGCAGTTTCTCGGCCACGATTTCCTCCAGCGGGTAACACCACAGCGCAACCGCCCACTCTTCTGGATAGCTGTGCAAGAGCGGCCGGGTGGCCGGCGGCAAGAGAACCAACTCGTCTCGGGTGATTTCGATTTTGAGCCGGCATAAGGCCTGGCGTTGGGTTGGGAAGCGAACCCGCACCGTAAATGCATCCTGACTGCCTGGATGCGGCTCACGCAGGGTGAGGCGTTCCACAGACGCCTCGAAGGGGCCGCGCTGCAACAACAACAGTTCCATCTGCCGCACGGCATGCCGCACGGCGTGGTCCACGTCCGGTAAGGATCGATCGGGCCGCAGCGAGAAATCCAGATCTTCAGAGAAGCGGTAGTCGGCGAAGTAGCCCTTGCGCAGAGCAGTGCCACCCTTGAGGATCAAACTGTCATGCAGGGCAGGCGTTGCGACGATGCCAGCCAACAGGTAGCTCAGCGCGTAGTCCTTCTCCAGCACCCAATAGGGCACGCTGCCCGATCGGCGTGCAAGCTGGCGCAGCAACTGGTCAACGGTCGCCATCATCGTTTGTCCTAACAAGGTTGAGACGGATGCGCCAACGACCGGCCGTCTTTCCCCCAGGTGGACCAGTCGGATCGAGCGGAACATAGCCGGCTACGGGATGTTCAGCCAGCGGCTGCAACAGGTCAGCGGGAGCGCCGAAGCGTTCCAACCAATAGCCCAGGCGCTTGATGGTCGCCCCAACACCGTAGCGCAGCGCGTAGCTGATCAGCTTGTCGCTATCCGCTGCCGGCCAGTTGGCCTCTAGGAGCTCGATGCTGGCTCCCATGCCGCCGAATACGTGGGGGTGAGCCATCACGTCCAGCAGGGTGCGTTCGCGGTCGGTCAAGGCAACCCGCTGCCATTGGGTCAGCCACTCGTGCTGCAGGCCGAAGAAATGCGCCGGCTGGACGGAGATGAACTCGAATTCCAGATCCAACACCCGCCAGACCGCACGCCCGCGCGGGCGATAGGCGCGGCCGCTGCGCATCTCCGGCGTGACCACTGCCCGCGGGCTGGACGCCTGGATCATGGTGGGAATCTGCGTCGTCATGCCGTGAAAGGCCAACGCGGACCAATGGCTGATGGCGCAGGGCTGCACCAGGGCGGCGGCCAGGGCGAAGGGGTGAATCTCTGTGCTTAACAGCGGCGACTGGACGACGTAGACGCCCCGCTTAAGGCGCGCCAGCCATGGCCCTTGCGCCAGTTGGGCCAGCAGCCCGTTGACCGCTGGCCGCGTCAGCCCAAGCCCAGCACCCGATTCGATGGCATCTTCTGTGGTGAAGATGGGGCCGGTCTCGGCCACCAGCCGCTCCAGCAGCGCCAAGCCTTGGGCACGACCGTATTGTGTCGTCGGTGTTTGATCAGATCGATCGTTCATGACTATGGATTATACTGCGTTAATCAAGAAATTGTAAATTAACGTAGTGCAGAACGCGCTTGCAGTCGAGACCATCCACCCGAATCGTTCAGGCCGCCATCTCGGCCGCCAGGCTGTCGATGTTGGTCACGTCGTGTTTGAAGTGGCGGCGGCTGGCCTCGCCGAGGGTCACTTGGGATTTCGGACCGTGCAGGTTCATGGGGCAGGTTCCCGGCGCAGGCTCGGTCTGCCTGGACTCAACCCGTCGCCAGCAGCGGCTTGGTTCCCCTATCGAGCGGCACAGGCGCGCAAGTCTGCCGCAGGGGTTAGTCACAACCTCGCCGCAAATTGCATAGCGAACTGCTCGCAGCGTTCCTTGAATCCGTCCAGGTTGCCATGCAGGGCCAAAGATCGGGCGCTGAGGACGATGCCTTTGAAATTCGCGCGGGAGTCTATAGCATGGTCGTCGGCATAGATCAAGATGCCCCGGGCCAAGCCCAGGGTGTGGCAATAGGTCACCATTTGATTTCGATCAGCCTGTTCTGGTCTACCATGGAAAGTCTTGTATTTGGTGTCCAGCACCAGGTAGGGCTTGCTCTCCCGGCGCAGCACGATATCGGGAATGCCTTTTTCCTGACGGTCGCTGTCCAGCCAGATGTCGGGCTGGATTTCCACTTGGATGGACGGATCATCGGCAAAATGGCTGGCAAGGAAACGGGCCACGAACAACTCGAAGACTTTGTTCATGTCCAGGAGATAGGATGCAAACTGTGTTGATCCCTTCGCTCTTTCCAACGAGAGGTGCTGGATCAAGAGGCGGGCCAGGTTGACGCGGGGACGGTAGGCGAGGTTCAGGCGGGTGTAGACCACACGATCGCAGTCTGCCGGCGCAATAGGCACAGGACTGACTTCGGCAAAGGCTGAGGCCAACCGGCGAATCTGCTGGCGCAGGCCCGGCTCACGGTAATCGAAGCGGGCCAGCAGGTTCAGCGTGTAGCGCAGGATACGGTTTTCCAACACATCGGCGGTGAACTCGCTGGTGCGCTGGTAGAAGCGCTGGACATGCAATGCGTTGCGCTGCAGGTGGTCGGCCAGGAGCAGGCGACCGCGCAAATAAGGCTGGTTTTCCTCTTCGGTGATGTAGGCCCGATAGATGCCCCGCTGCACCAGCTGCTTCACCTGGCGCAGAAAGATGATGACGATGAACTCGAAAATCTCCTCGCTTGGCGTCAAGTTTGCGGCTTCCTGGCGAAAATCAGCCAGATCGTAGGCGTAGGTCAGCATGTAGAAGAGGTTTTGCAGATTGACCTTTGGCTCGATCTGGATATACAGATCATCCAGCACGATGACGCCGACATATTGCCTGGCTGTCAGTTCCCAAGCGCCGGGCTGCCAGGCCGGTTGAATGGTGAGATAGCGGGCGAAGTGCCGGTGCAACTGGCCGGCCTGCTCCGCAGTCAGCGTGGCGCACTGGCAGCTCTCGTGCTCGCGCAGAAAGAGAGTGGCGGGCGATGTGGAGTCGGCGGCAACGAAGCGACAGTCGCTCACAGCTCACCCCGGATCCCTCGCATGAATTCGCTGTCCCACTCCCAGTTCTTCACCTTCGCCCGTTGTTCTACGTGGTATTCGATCAGATAGGGAAGGATGCTGTACTGCCAGATGCGCGCTAGTTTGGCTTCGGCCAGGTTGGAGTCCATGAAGTAACTGACGCCCACGGCGTAGGCTGCATCCTCAATCGCTTCCTGGCTTAGGCGACGATAGAGAGCGGCGAGATAGGGGATGGAGACAGGGTGCTGCGCCAGCCAGCGCTCTAGCAGATCGGGATCGGCCCGAAAGTGGAAGAAATGAAAGCGGCGGCGCAAAGCGAAGTCGACCAGGGCGATGGAGCGATCCGCTGTGTTCATCGTGCCGATCAAATAGACGTTGGGCGGAATCCGGAAACGCTCACCGGAATAGGGCAGAGGCACATCCCGCTCGCGATATTCCAGCAACAACATCAACTCGCCAAAGATGCGGGGGATATTGCCGCGGTTGATCTCATCAATGATGAATACGTGGGGCTGATCGGGATTAGCCTGGGCGATCTTGCAAAAACGCCGAAAGACACCCGCTCGCGGCGGGTAATCCACCATGAAGCGGCCGTCGTCCGTGCGCTTGCTCTCCGGGCGAATGCCTTCGATAAAGTCCTCATAGCTGTAGGCAGGATGAAATTGCACCATCTCCAGCCGATCAGCAGGCGGTTCGGCTAGACCGGTGAGCCACTTTGCCAAAGCTTGCGCCACGTAGGTTTTGCCAGTGCCCGGCGGGCCATAGAGGATGAGCTGCTTCTTGTCTAGCAGCATGTCATACAAGTCATCGGCCTGATCTGCGCGCAGATAGGTCTGAGCCAGGAAATCATGTCGGGCATAGGGCGTAGGCGGTTCGACATCCACTTCGTCAAGCAGCAGCCCAACCGCACGCTGGTAACGTTCGATCGCCGGCAAGGGATCATCTTCGGTGGCTAGCAGCACGAGCGGGAAGAGCTTGCGATAGTTATCGGCAATTTGAGCCACAAGTTGATCCTGCGAAAGGGTCAGGAGTTGCTGGCGTGGTAGGATGATGGATATGTCGTTTTTGACTTGAGCAGGGTCGTTCAAGAAATCTTCCCACGTCAGTGGCGTTTGGACAGTTACGGTACCATCAGGGCTGATATCAAAGTGTTCGCGATCAGCGAATCGGACAAGGGTTTCCGGCAGGGCTTCCCGCAGGTAGGGCAACAGCGCAGGGCCGAATGTCTGACAATTGCGCTGAAAGCGCTCACGCTGAACGCTAGCATAGTCGCCGATGTAGAAGCCATGCTCAAGCAGACGATAATCCATCCACATGGAAAGTTGGGCGTCCTCCGTACGTTTGCCTCCCTTGGGATAGAATGCACCCCAGTAAAACTGCCAGGCGCCGCCCTGCCCCCAGTCGTTCTTGAGAATGCGGGCGAAGACGCCTTTCTCGGTCTCTATTGCCGCCTGCACCGGGGCAGGCAATTGCTGGGCGACTTGACGAAAGACGCGCTGAAATGGCTCCTCAACGAATTCTTTGAACCCGTCTTTGTGCGCCTGGTAATAGACCTTGGTTGGCGTGGCGTAGAGGCCCTCGAGTAGTTCAAATGTGCGGGAAGTGAACGGCGCGCCTGCGGCGATGATCTCCGATTGGCGATTGCCTGGCTGATCTACCAGCGCTCTCAGTTCGTCGCCGTCATCATCAGCTTCTTGATCAAGGGCGATACCGTTGGGAGGCCATCCCTGGCTAAGCAACTTGGTGCGAGCTGTCCGGTCGAAGACTGCGGCGATGATGGCCTCTTTTGTGTGGATACGGTAAGGGCATCGCACCCAGTGGGCGAATTTTGACTTCACCTGCTGAAGCGTCGCTACAAAGGCTGGCTGGACATCATCCGTGAATGGCCACAGCAGATGGGCCGGATACCGGTAGAGAGAAACAGGCTGTTCGTCCGGCTCCTGCTTGAACTGCCCCACGCTCAGCGGCTGAGACGGGATCTGATCGCCGGATAAGGCCAAAATGGTTTCCTGAAGTTTTCCACCTGAGCCAGCAAAGCCCAGCACCAACCACCAGCCATAGCTGAGGCGCAACTGATGTTTGCCCTCGTTGTAGCGCAGATTGATAGCAAGTCGCTCATCGGCCGGATCGGCGATGCCAAGTTGGCGCGCCGCCTCGGCCAGGGCATCGAATACCCTCTCGGCCTCCTCCCAACTGGCAAACATTTCGCTGAAAGGTTTTGCCAGGATATGGCGAGTCCCCGTTTTCAGATCGACCTTGTCGATCACATTGTAGAACTTGTCGATTTCCAAGTTAAGCGGCAGATCTGGGCGGAGATGGCCGACTTCCCGTTGGTAGACTTCCTTGAACTGCTCGTGAGCGGCAACAAATGCTGCGTAATCCCTGTCGTTGAAGGCATAGCCCAGATGGTGCAGTGCTGCGATGGCGCAGCCGTTGTAAAGTGGCGCAGCTTCGGCATCGGCCCAACCGTATAGTTCTCCGATGGTGTTGGACCCCGCAAACTTGAGCGACTGTGCGGCTTCAGCGATCTTCTCAGTAGCCGTTCCTGGCCCATCAACCAGGACGAGTAGCGTTTGGCGTAGCAGGGGCAAGGGGTTTTCGTTCGCCACTTTGTTCTTCATGCGCGGCCCGCTGTTCAGCGCGCCAAAGAGAGCAACCACATCGTCGCGGTCGAATTCGTCCGGTGTCGTGCGCAGCTTCCGAAGTAACTCGGAGACCGCGGCATGGGTACGGGCCGGTTGATCTAGATCGGCGTGATAATAATTGGGATGTGCAGGATTGGTAGCCTCTTCTCGCCATTCGGCCAGTCTCTGGACTACGTCGAAAGTGGTTTGGTCATCAATCTCACTGACTGGTTGTTCACCATCGAGCTTGCCCTGCTTGATCAGATTCTGCACAAAAGTCGTCACCTCATGAGGGTCTACGCGCTCAGTTGCTTGACCTTGCTCAGTAAGTGTCCATGCGCCGCGTTTCGGGTTGTCGATCAGCCCGTAGTGCTTCAGGAAGGTGCGCGCCCAGGCTAGGCGATATTCCAATTCGGTCTGTTTCGTGTCACCGTGGGGAA
>JAAEKA010000389.1 GCA_014155705.1 Anaerolineae bacterium clx_CAG2
GACGAAGGCCTTGCTGCCGTTGACCGAGAAGTTGCCGTTGACCACCACGCGGCCGCCGAAGACGCCGGCAAAGCCGCTGCTGTTGCTGCCGCCGTTGGATCCGACCACGCCATAGCCGCCGTTAGGCGTGTAGCCGTAGACGCCGTAGCCTGTGCCGAACTGCTCGCCCCACACGCCGATGCCGTCGAGTCCTGCGCCATAGTTGGTCCCCCGCACCGCCGCTGAGCTGGAACCCGGGTTGGTCAAGGAGACAAGACCGTAAACCCCGACTGCGTTTGCCGCGTTCGACCCTGTCTCACCGTAGACGCCAGGACTGGTCGCTTGTCCCGTGTGGACCCCATAGACGCCGAATCCATCTGTGCTTTGACCTAAGACTCCGCTGAAGAAGCCTTCTCCCGTAACACCCGCGAAGGTATCCCCGGTGCCCGAGACTCCGGTTGACCCGCCCTCCGCCACCAAGCCGGCGCCATAGCCGTTGACCAGCTTGAGCGACGGCTCGGAGGCGTCATTGCGCACCTGCGCGCCGGCGCGCAAGCCGAGCGCGTATGGAACAGCCTCGAGCAATTGTCGCGGGTTGAGGACGATGAAATCGGCGTCCCCGGGGCACTGGACCTCCGTCTGCAGCCAGAGCGCGTCGCCCCGGAACTGGTTGCCCAGATCGACCGTCGTGGTGAACAAGCTATCGACCACGGCCACGCCGGTGATGGTCTGAGGCGCGGTGCGCACGATGCCCCCGCTGGCCGCGTCATACAAGCTGAAGCGTAAGTCGCAGGTCGCGTTGACCGGCGCGCCATCGCGATTCAGCGCCCCCTGGTAAGAGAATCCCGCCGAAAGAAGCTCGCCGAACACATCGACATCCACCCGCAGTTGAATGGCAGCCGCGCCGGGCGCTGGCGCGGCGACGCCGAACTTGCTGACCTGAATCCAGTACTCGGTCCCCGCATAGAGATAGGCATCGACTCTGGATAGGGACCCCGCGCCGCCGTCGTCATCGCAGGCGATCTGCGTAAAGGGGCCGGTTGCTCCTCCGGCGGAGGTATAGACCGCCAGCACTGTGTCGGAGATCGAGGTGGCCGTCTCATCGGTCGCGAGGGTGTACGACCGGTCATAGGGCGGCGTGAAGCGGTACCAGACCGAGCGCGAGAAACTGCCTGTACAGGTGGGAGCTGGCTCTCCGGCTGTGGTGGCCACAGCGATGCTGGGAATGACGGGGCTAAACCAGGGAAAAGGGCCAGGTGTTGGAACGATTACTGCGCCTGCTGTTGTGTCGTTGCCTGGCGCTCCGATAAGGTCTACTGCGATCTGAACCGCCGTGAGTCCGGGCCCCGGCGCCGACGTGCCCGCCTTACTTACCTGGATCCAGTATTGCGCGCCGGCGGCTACGTCCAGGGTCACCTGTGAAGCGAAGCCTGGGCCGCCGTCGTCGTCGCAAGCCACCTGGGTGAAGGGGCCGCCTGCACCGCCGCCGGAGGTGTAGACAGCCATCACAGGATCGCTCACGGTGGCGCCGGGTGTATCGGTGCGCAATGTGGCCGTACCGCTGCCAGAGGGCGTGAAGACGTACCAGATCGAGCGGGAGAAAGTGCCTGCACAGGACGGCGCCGGCTCACCCGTGACGGTTGCGTCGCTGATGTCAGGCGTAACCGCGCTCAGGTAGGGAAAGGGACCGGCCGCAGGAATCACCTCAGCGCCCGCCGGTGTGTCGTTGGGCGGCGGCGCGGCGAAGGCCGGCGGCGCACTGGCGAAACCCAGGGCTGACACGGCAATCAACAACACGATGATGAAAAGTCTACGCATATTCCTATCTCCTGATGACGCAGCAGAACTGCCATCTGCGGCGGGGTTGCTGTGCGTAACACTGTCCGACTGTCGCGAGGCCCGGCTAGCGGCCGGGTGGCTGCGCCAGAATTGCGTCGCCAGATCGCAACACATCCGGGCCGGGCCGCTGGAGCGCTTCCGGGTGGTCGATCAGATAACGCGCGTTGGGCGAGATGGCGTACCAGACGCTGTCCTGCGCGCTGCGGCCGTAGACATCGGGATAGAGATAGCGGCCGCGCTCCGCGCCGGTCTTCTCCTCCTCCACCGGAATGCGGTAAGCCTCGGCGAAGGGATCGTGCCGGATGCCTGTGACCTGCCAGGATACCTCAGCGCCCGGCTGGCCGCCGGCGATGGCGAAACGGTTGCCGGCGATCTTCCCGGCCACATGGAGGTTGGGCATGGCTGCGCCAACTGCCGTGAGTTGATAGCGGAAATCCTGGTTCAGCGCCTCGAACCAGTCGGGCAGGATCACCGTTGCGCGACCGCCGGCATCCAGCGTTGTCATGCCGTTGTAGATGTTCATCATATCGGGCGACTCGACGAAAGAGTGGCTGAGATACTTGTTCGCTGGATCCAGCGGATGGTCGATCCTGAAGGAGCCGCCGCCCTTGGACAGCGTACCCGTGACATTGACGCGGCCAATGAACCAGCCGGCGTAGCCAGGGCTGGGGCTCTGCCCGACCACGCCATAGCCTGCGCCGCGGGTGCTCCCGTACACACCGTAGCCCGTGCCCCACTGTTCGCCCCAAACGCCAATGCCGCTGGCTCCCAAACCCTCGTTGTAACCCAGGACACCCGCAGAACTGGCGCCAGGATTGGTTTGGCCGACTCGGCCTGTCGTACCGGCGGCATTGGCAGACAGAGAAAACGTTGTGCCCGCCACACCGGAGTTAGTTCCTATATTGCCTGAATGCAAGCCATAAACCCCGAAGCCCGCAGTACTTGTCGCGTCGATGCCATAGGTGAAGCCTGATGCCACGATGCCGGCATACGTCCCTTCGGCTTCCATGCCGCGATAGCCCTTGCCTTCTACGCCAGTTCCGAATCCCGCAGCCTCGCCGTACACAGCAGTGCCCGCAGCCGACCTTCCAAACACCCCGAACCCACCGGCCTCGCTCTCGTCCTCGCCATAGATGACCGCGTAGCCGTCGCCCGTGCCGGTTGCAACCAGGGCGTTGGAGTTTGAGTAAGGTGCGCTGACGGTGATGGCCGGCACATTGAGCTCGCTGGTTTTGACGACTGCGCCTGGCATCAGCCCAAGGGCGTAAGGCGCCCCGGCCAACGATATGCGCGGGGAGAGCGGGGTGTAGCTGCCGGCGCTGGCGCCGGGGCGCACCTCAACCTCCAACCACAGCGCGCTGCCATCGAAGGCCGCGTCGAAGTCCAGTTCCACCTCAAAGTAACCATCAACGACGGGCACATCGTCCCGGGCCAGTGTGCTGCCCACCTGCGCGCCGCCGGCCACAGCGTCATAGAGGCTGAAGCGCAGGTCGTAGGCGCCGTTGGCCGCCGCGCCGCCGTCGATCAGCCGGCCCTGGTAGGTGAAGGCCGAGCCTACGGGTACGTCGGGCGCATCGGGCGCGGCTGCGCTGGCGGTTGCCATACCGCTCAGGGCCAAGGCCAGCAGAAGCAGGATGAAGATGCTGGGGTTGTTGCGTTTGATCATGAGTGCCTCCCAGGAGTTAGAAGTTGCCAGGTTTGGTCAGCAGCTTGGCCTGCTGTAGCAATTCCCCTTCGAGAACATTGGGGTGCTCCGTAAGAACCTGCTGGGCCCACTCATGAACGACTGATGGCGCACCCGAATCCCAAGGGGGTATCGGCTCTCCCTTGAGGTGAAACTGGTGCTCGATTTCCTTAATGATCATTCTGGTCTTTGTCTCACACATGGCTATGTAGTCGAAATACGCAGGAGGTAGGTGATACTCGGTGCCTATCATGGAGACGTCTATCAGCGTACGAATCTTCGAGTCCATCCCCTTCGGCTTTTCCTCAATGACCAGGAAGACACCAGCCGAATTGCCTTCTTCCGGCAAATTACTGAATTGGATGATGGCTTCTCCATCATTCAGGGTCAGCGTATATTCCAGCGTATACTCATCCGTGATTGGCCTTCTCGTTATGTTTCTCTGGATACCCGGAAGATCAGGGTCAAGGGATGCATAAGCTGATATGTCAACTAATTGGACAAGCGGATGAGAATGGAAGATCTCTGGCATTGCCTTTGCCAACTGCACATACTTATCCTGGCTTAGTTCAGCAACCTTATGGACCACTGCGCCTGAAAAGTCGATAGCGAGCTGGCTGGACTTCACTTCCCAATCGAATGAAGTGACCTCATGGAGCGTTATCGTGTCAGTTCCTGGCTTAAGTTCAACGCGATCAAGCGGAGAGGAGTCTAACTGTGCAGTCAAATCGGAATTCGTCGTATATGACTCGAGCGCGAATGTGTAGGGAATTGTATAGGCGTCCTGATATCTTCGGGACTGAAGCGTTGCATGTACCGTCACCTTACGTTCGACAAGGTGGACAGCAGCCACAAATGTAGCCTGATCACAGCCTAGATCTGCGGGGATTTCCTGGTCTCTTTTCTCCAGAAACGTGCGTTTAGCAACAGCTGTAATAAAGGTTTCCACCGTTTCGCTCAACGCCGGCACCGTGGAAAGCTCACTCAACAACTCCGCCATCTGTAACACTTTGAGCGCTCCACTGGACTCGAGAACAGTCAGCCAATCTACATAGCGCTTCCTGCGTGCCCGTTCGAGACTCTCGGCCATGTTGGTAATGACAAACAGCTTATCTGCGTAGAGTGGAGCACCAGAGACAGGCTCGAGCGGCGTGGGATGAAGCGTCGTCTCGATCCCTTCGTTCCAGTTCATCGTGATGGCGCTGGCGCCACTACAGGCATTGACAGCGCCGACAAGCCACCCTTCCGCAAATACATAATCCCAGACTGGATTTGCTGCCTCATCCCATTCTCTTGTCCACAAGATATGCTTAACGATCAAGTTGCCGAATTCTTCGGCACCTCTCGCAATTTCCTTCAGCTTCCCTTCAAAGCGACGCGTCGTCCGATATGCGGGATCGAGAGCCTTGTAGGCCACCAGCAAAGCCGAAATCGTCTCGAAGACGATTCCCGTGTAAGGGATGTAATCCCAGCGCGGAAACGATACAACTTTGTCCCCTGACGTGCGCTTCAAATCAACTCCTCTCATTTCGAAGCCAGGGTCAAACGTGGCGTCAGGATGCAGGTCTAGCCAAGAGACATACCGATACCAGGGCTGGACGGAGAAAGAAGAGGGAATGAACAGGCTCTGTTGCCATTGCGGTGAAAGAATTCTGGGAAGCACGGAATGGATGCTGTTTATGTGATCCCTGAGACGTTCCGTGTCGTCATCCGAGATGTTTTCATCGCTGATATAGTCGCTGATTCCCCATCTGGCTTGCTCCAATGTTCCCCGAACCTGTAGCACTCGATCGATAAATTCGTTTTCCAAATCCTTCTTTTGCAACTCGTAGTCATTTTGTACTATCTGGTAAATTGAGGTGAGAAGATTCTGTTGTGGATTGCCGCCCATTACCCCTAAGGCTTGAAGCAAGGTCGTAGCTGCCCCAACTGTGCCAGAAACCGAAGCTGAAGCAAGTGCAATTAGCAGGTTAATGCTTGCTCCGATGATCTCGCCAAGCTGTTTGTCAATACCGATGTAGGTTAGTAGCGGAGAAGCATCCTTAAGCACTTTGTTCACATCGCCCAGTTCGACACCATTGAGCATGCTCTTCAGACCGCTGGGAAGGTTGAACTGAACAGGTAATCGACCGACTGAATAGTCTGTTGCGGGCAGTTTATCGACGATCTTTCCCTTCGTATCCAGATACATGCCAGGGCTAAACTCAATATAGAAGTTCTCAGCTTTAAGTATCATATCGGTGTCTCCTTTGGCAGAATAATTACAAAATTCGTCCCGGATGCTGTCACAGCTTGACCAAGATCTCCCATTGTCACTGAAGTCAGCAACATCAATGTTGACCAAACCGGCTATGAGCTGCTTGCATCCTATCACCAACGCAATCCCAAAATCAAGGGACAAAATCCCGACAATCCGGGAAATCCGGCCGGGAAAGCAACAACGCCGCGCAGCCGAACCAGGAGGTTCAGTTGCGCGGCGTTGGGAGGGCTGCCGCGGGTTGTCCGAAATGGCGTTTAGTACAGCGGCAGCGACTCCCGTATCGCCGTACGCAGCAGCTCGGCCGTGCGTGCGTCGAAGCTGGGCAGGGTGTTGACCGTCGCCGCATCCAGGAAGTGGCCGAAGACGTACTGGCGGGCGTCGAGACCAT
>JAAEKA010000039.1 GCA_014155705.1 Anaerolineae bacterium clx_CAG2
AGCGGCGTTGACGGTGGTGACGGCGATGTTGGCCGTCGCCGTGACGAAGACCGATGCGCCAGGCGCCAGCGCGTAGTTGAGGCCGCTGAAGATGTTGCCCAACTCGCTGTCGTCCAGGTCATGCAGGTTCAGCGTCACGTCGCCACTGTTGGTCACCTCGTAGCAGTAGGTCACGTCGGTGTTGGCCGGCACGGTGATCTCATCGGTCGTCGCGCAGGTCAGCGGGTCAGTGCCTACCGTCTTATCCAGCGTGATCGCCGGGTTGGAGGGGATCAGCTCACAGGCGGTCAGGAAGGCGTCGTCCACCTCCCACCACCAGTCGTAGGTGCCCTGGGCATAGTGCCAGCGCACCTGGACGTTGTTCTCGCCGGCCGCGCCTGTCAGCCCCTGCTCGATCAGCAGCGGGCCGCGGTGATCTTCGTCCCAGGTGAACAGGTTGGTCCAGGTGGCGCCGCCGTCGGTGCTGACGTCCAACAATCCCAGGTCGGTGGCGGCTCCGGTGGTCAGGTCGTTGTAATCGGTGTTGAACGAGACCGTCGGGCTGATCAGGCCGGTGAAGTCCAGCAGGCCGGTGGTCATGATGGTGTCCAGCGTGCTGCCGGTGCCGCAGCGGTCGCTGTCGGCGATGGCGAAGGGCCCCACGCCGCCTGTCAGGTTGGCGCGCAGGCCGGGGTTGGTGTTGGTCCACTCCGGCACACCAGGCGGGGTGCAGCTTGCACTGGTGTTAGTGACGGTCCAACCTGTTGGCGGGAAGGCGCCATCAAAGAAGGAGTAATCCAGGGTGACGTCTCGGTAGCCGGCCGGGCACCCTAGCAATCGCACGTTGACTGTGGCCGTGTCGCTGTCCGAAACCGTGTTCGCACCGCTGCTGGCGGTCCAGGTGGCCGTGTTGGTCACGGTGTCGTAGATGGTAGCCTGCTGAATGTGCGAGTAGGTTGCGCCAGGCGCCAGGGCGTAGTTCACGCCGGTGAAAACCGTGCCCAGCTCGCTGTCCACCAGGTCATGGACGTCAAGCGCGTTCAGCCCGGTGTTGCGCACGGTATAGCAGTAGTACACGTCGAAGCCGCCCGGCGGCACCATAACAGAATCCGTCGTGGCGCAGACAGCGGGCTCCGTGCCGACGGTCTTGTTCAGTTCGATGCCGTAGGCCGGCGGCGGGTCGCCGCAGATCTCCAGGCTCCAGCTATGCAGGACGCCGCCGTTGGCAGCCAGGTCGTCGGCAAGCTGCAGAGTCCACGTGCCGCTCGCGGGCGCACCGTTGAAGGTCGTCAGCCGGCCGGGCTGCTCCGGCTGATAGACAATGTCCTTGACCACGGTGTAAGAGCCGATTGGTAGGGCGGCCTGGTCGTCCAGACCCATGTCCATCGTTACCTGGGTGCTGGCGCCGATGTCGGTGAACAGGGCCGTGCTGGTCGCACCGGGACCCAGCAGTGTCACGTCCAGGTCTGGCATGTTGGTGTGGGTCAAGACCAGCGTGACGTTGATATCGTCGACGGATGAGGTCAGCGTGGGTGGCACCACGATGGTCGACGTGATCGTGCCGGCGGCCGGGCCGATGACCTTGGGCACGTCGGTGCTGCTGATGGTGGTGCAGTAGTTCTGGACCTGCCTGGGGTAAACGCTGACGCTCAGATGGTATCTGGCATTAGGCCCCAAGCCGGTCGAGCTCGTGCTATCGACGTAGGCGTAGTAGGTGCCGGCCTCCTGCACCGTCATGAAGAAAGCCTCGGCGTGGGGCTTGACCGTGCCGCCGTCATTGGCAATCAAGAAGAAATTGTTGAACACGCCCATGCCCACGCGGCCGTTCCAGTTGGTATTGCTGGGGAGGCGGTCGGGATCCATATCCAGGCCGATAAACACGGAATCCCCGGCATTGAGACTGAAGGAGAAGATGTCGGGGTCGGTGGTGGCGCTGATGGTGCCGCTCATCCAACCGGAGGCGGCCAGCGGAGTAGCCGTGCCAAGGTCGTTGTTGGGCTCGACCTCAGGCGTGGGTGTCCCGCTCTGCACCCGGACATGCAGATGATAGGGCGTGATGGTCGACGTGGTGCTGGCGCCGTCAACCAGGATGTAATAGGTGCCGGAGGCCGGGAGTATCGTGCCGCCGATCGCCGACGAAAGAGAACTGAATGAACCGTTGTCGTCGTCGAATTCTAACACGGTCGTTCCATCGGAGTCGATGATGCTGACTTCCGTGTCGGTCGAGCCGCCGCTGGAGAATTGGGTCATGGTGGCTGCGTAGACGCGGTCGCCGGCGTTGGCGGTAAATGAGAAGTAATCGACGTCGACCGCAGGGCTGATGGTCCCGTAGACAACAACCGGGGTGCCAATCAGGACATTGGCCGTGGCGGTGGTGTCGTTGGGCTCGGTCTCGTCGAAGAAGTTCATGCCTTCAGGCGCGAAGAGGGGAGCCTCTCCTGCCATCCCTGACCCGTCGAGGGACTTATTATCGGATGGCGCGTACTCTTCGATGTTGAATGGAGCAGGAGGCCCCTCTTGCGCCGCGACGCTGAGCGGCAACATGGATACCAGCAAGGCCACAATGGCCAGCAGGTAGAGGATTTGCTTGCGTTGCATGGTGAGATACTCCTTGTGGTTCCTGGAGTCGGGCGTTGCGGGGACGCGCCCAGGCTCACATTGCGGGGATGGGTATCGAGGTCGGACGGGCTGCGGGAAGATCAATTGTTCGTGCCTGCGCCACCTCCTCTTCTGAGGGTCAAAGAACACTGCAGGTTGCTTCGACGGTTGCACGCGTACGCTTGTGTAGTCACACGGGGCTGTGTGACGAAACTGGCCTGGGCAGCGCCATACCCCAAGCTCAGGGCGCTGTGGCCAAAACCACCAAGGACTGGAGCAAATTTGCTCGGCGTCGTCTTGTCTTGGGGGAAACACGCTCGCTGGGCGGGTCTGCGCGCGAAACACCCGCTTGTGACATATTGTACCAGAAGTTGCGCAGTTGGTCAAGCGTTTCGGGGGTCAAGTTCTCCCACACAAAGAAACATCCAGGCTGCGCATCCGCGTTGATGCACAGCCTGGATGTTCATAACGGTACAGACCTTCGAGGTTTTGCGAAACATCGAAGGTCTGTGTCAGGCCGTCAGTCCTGGCGACGGCGCAGCGCGTAGGCCGCGCCCAGCGCCAGACCTACCACAGCCGGCAAAGCCGCCAGTGGCAGTCCGGCCAGCGGCAGCGGCGCTTGGGTCGGAGCTGTTTCGCTGGCAGCAGCCAGACCGCTGAGAGTAACAGCCGTGGGCGCCGTCACCGTCAGGGTCACCGGCACAACGACCAGGTTGGTCTCGTTGCCGGGGCCGTTGTCAGGGTCATTGCTGCGGATGCACAGTTGGCCTGTGTACACACCCGCAGGCAGTCCGGTCGAGTCAAAGGTCACATCCACCGGGGTCGCAGCAGCAGGCGCCGTTGTGCCGGTGATCGGAGTGAGGCTCAACCAGCCATAATCTGAGGGAACGCACGTGCCCAGAGTCTGGGTGGCGCCTTCGAACTCGCCCAGCGGGTTGTCGGTGGCCAGCGGCGTCACTACGCCCGTGGCCAGATTGACCGTGCCATAGCGGTTGGCGCCCGTGCCGATGTACAGCCAGATGTACAGTGTGCCGTCTTCGTTGTCGAAGTCCAGGCCCTGGGCGAAGTTGGCTGCAAAGCCAGTAGCGCCAACCAGCGTCGCCGCGCCCGTGCTGGTATCGATGGTGTAGATCGAATCGGTGAAGATGTCATGGCCATACATCACGCCAGCGGAGCCGATAGCGATGTCGATCATGATGCCGCCGGTAACGCCAAACGGCCCGATCAGCGTGGGCGAGCAGGTCGCCGGGTCAAGCGTGTACAGATTGGCTGCCGTCGATGCGTAGAAGATGTTGGTCACCGGGTCGATGCTCAGCCCGGTCCAGGTTCCGGCTGCTGGCGCCGGGCAATCTACGATGGACGTAAACACGCCGGTGGCCGTGTCGACGGTGCCCAGTTGGTCGATGGTGGCATCATTCAGGGCATACAGGGTGGTTGCGGTTGAGTCGAAGTCCAAGCCATAGAGATTGCCGGTCTGCGGACCAACAAGCACCTGACCAGGGAAGTTGTTCAGGGCGAACCTGACAATACGATCGTTGCGCAGATCGACCGAATAGCCATTGCTGGTCGGGCCCAGCGGACTGCTGGCCGGCGCCTCTGCCGGCTGGCCGCAGAACTCGGCCCAGCCCAGGGGCTCTCTGCCGGGGTAGTTCTCGAAGGCTGCGCAGTCCGCCTTGGAGCTCACGGACGCCGGGACGTTAAAGACCGGCTCAGGCGCAGCCTGGATCGCGCTGCGCGGCGCGGCGTCAGGCTCGGTCTCAGCGATCTCCCAGGTCAGCGGGGCCTGGCCCGTGTTGCCGATGTTCAGCGGCTGGTTGGTGGTAGTGTTGGTGGCCTGGTTGCTGCTCAGGCTCAGCGGAGCGACGTCGATGTTGGGGAATAGAGCCGTGACCGTGGCGCTGTCGGTAGCGCTGGCCGTCGGCGCCATTGTGACCACCGGCGTGTAGGCCGGAGAATCGAAGCGGATCGTCATGCTGTTCAGCAGCACCGCCTGATTGAAGGAGTACTGCACTGCGCTGGACGTGCTCTCCTGCAAGCCCGAGGTGGCTGATGCGCCGAAGTCATACGTTGGGTTGCCGAAGTCGGTATCCAGATAGAGGAACTCGATCGCGTTGCTGGTCTCGTAGAGTATCACCTCAAACGTGGCTGCGCCGACGCCGTTGAAATGCGGCCGGTTGTGCCATTGCACGATCAGCTTGCGGTTGGGCGCTGCGCCCTGAACTTCCCAGTAGACGTTGCCGGTTTCGTCGTCCAGGTCATCCCAGAAGGGCAGGATCGCCGGAGCCGGCAGGCCGCTGGCCGCGGGCAGGGCAGCATTGCTCAGGCCCAGATCGCCGGTGGTCACGCCGAAGAGGATGCCGCCGTTGTTGCCGACGCGCAGGTCGCTCGACGTAGCGCCGAAGAAGGTGAAGGGGAACGGCGATGTGATATTGGCCTCGCCATCGTCGGTCAGATTGAGCGCCGTACCCGTCGCGCTGATGTCGATGAAGTTCATCGTGGTGGCGGTCCAGGTTGCTACATTGGTTGCGTCGATGTTGATTGTCTCAGGCACGATCACCTCAGGCGAGAAAGCGCCTGGAGCCAGTATGTAGGGCAGGTTGCTGACCAGCGCGCCCAGCTCACTGTCTACCAGATCATGGAAGTTGAGCGTTACGTCGCCGGTGTTTTCCACCTGATAACAGTAGTAGACTGTTGTGCCGGCGGGCACGCTGATGTTGTCCGTCGCCGCGCAGACGCCGGGCGTGGTGCCCACGGTCTTGACCAGGCTGATGGCAGGCTGGCTAGGTGTTTGCACCGTCACTGTCGCCACGTCACTGGCGCTTGCCGGCGGCGGGCCGCCGTCGAAGGTGTTGTACGCCTCCCAGGTAGCGGTGTTGACCGTGGTGACGCCGATATAGGTGGTCTCAGTGATGAAGGCCGAGGCGCCGGGCGCCAGGGTGTAAGAGAAGTTATTGAGCAGCACGCCCAACTCACTGTCCACCAGGTCGTGTGTGTTGAAGCTCACGTCGCCGGTGTTGGTCACCTCGAAGCAGTAGGTGACGTCGCCGCCTCCGTAGGGCAGGGTGATCTCGTCGGTGGTGGCGCAAACGGCAGGGTCAGTGCCGACGGTCTTGTCCAGCGAGATAGACGGGTTGGTCGGAACCGCCTGACAGGCCGTCACAGAGACGTCGTCGATGGCCAGACCCGCAAGCTGCACGGTGGTGTCGCTGCTTAGTTTGAACAGCAGGTCGATGTTCTGACCCAGGTAGCTGCTGATGTCGGCGCGGTGCACCCCCCAGCCGGCGCTTTGGGCGATCGTGGTTGATGGACTGCCCACGGTGCTGTTCATGGTGGCGTCCAGCCAGGTCCACAGTGTACTCGGGTTGGCGCCGCCCGCCTCCCGCACCTGCACATAGGCGTTGTCGAAGGTGGCCGACTCGATATGATAGCGCTGCGACCAGGTCGCTGTGACCGGGCCGGCCAGATCAGCCGCCGTCAGATCGATGGCTGGCGACACCAGATCCTGGTTGCTGCTGGCGTTGTAGGTATCGTCCAGGTCGGTGACCCAACAGTTGCTGCCGCTGGCGCAGGTCGTGAGAGGCGTGAAGCTGGGCGTCCCCCGCTCCCACTCGTCCTGGACCCCGCTATGTGTGAAGCCGCCATCGTCGGCTTCGAAGTCGCTGCTGTAGAGGGTGACCGGTTCGTACCCGACCGGGCAGGCCGGCGGCGGGGGCGGCTCGCAGACGGTAATACTCCAGCTTTGCAGCACGCCGCCGTCGCCGGTGGCGTCGTCATACAACTTGAGCGTCCAGACGCCGCCCGCGTCCGTGCCGTCAAACCAGGAGAGGCGGTAGGCCAGCTCCGGCGCGTAGTTCATGCCCGAAACGATGGTGTAGGCGCCAATGGGAATGCCGGCCTCGTCGTCCAGCGTAGTGTTCATCTGAATGTTGGGCGACCCTACGGTGGTGTTGCCGACATCGGTGAACAGCCCGTTGTCGTTGCCGGCCGGGGACATCAGATGCGCATCCAGGTCCGCCATGAAGGTGTGGGTCAGCTCGATGCTGACGTCGATGTCGGCGATGCGCGGGTTGCCCGGCACCGTCAAGGTTGACTGCACCATACCGGGACCAGTGGGAATGATCACCGGCACGTCGGTGCTGGTGTAGGTGGTGCAGGTGGCCGCTGCGGCCGCAGGATAGACGGCGACGCTGAGCGTGTAAGTGCCGAAGGTCGTGCCGCCGCTGGGCACGGCCACGAAGGGGTAGTACGTGCCGGCATCCTTGACCGTCATGAAGAAAGCCTCGGAGTCAGGCCCTGTCGTCCCGGCGTCGTTGACTGTCAGAATGTTGTTGTTGAACACGCCCAGGCCGAGCTGTCCGTTCCACTCGGTGGCATCGCGTTCCGGATCCAGGTCCAGGCTCAGGAAGACTGTGTCGCCGGCGTTGAGGCTCAGCGAGTAAAAATCGAGATCGGTGGTCGCGCTGGTGCTGCCCGACACCCAGCCCGAAGGCGGCAGCGGGTTGGCTGTCGCCGGGGTGTCATTGGGCTCCGTTTCGGCCCCCGGCGCCCCGCTCTGGACTTTCAGGTGCAGGCGATAGGGCCGCAGTTGGCCGGTGGCCGAGTTGTGCCTGACCTGAAGATAGTACGTGCCGTTGCCAGGTAGCGTCGCCCCGGCGATGCTGGACGCTGTAGAACCGAAGGTGCCGTTGTCGTTGTCGTCCTCAATTACTGTGACGCCGTCGCTGTCGAAGAGGGTCAGATAGCTGTCGACGCTGCCGCTGGCCGAGAAGCTGGTCATGGTAGCGGCATAGACCTTGTCGCCGGCGCTGCCTGTGAACGAGAAGTAGTCCAAATCGCCGTTGGGAAAAATGGTGCCCACGGCGGCGATGCCGGTGGCGGGCAGGGCCGTTGCGGTCGCTGCGGTGCCATTGGGCTCGATTTCGCTGAACAAGGTCATGCCGTCCGGCGCCACCATCGCCTCCGGCAACACGCCTGCGGCTGCCGGCTTGCCGCTCTCGGCTGCGTCGAGCTGCGACTGGGCGACCTCGATCTGGAGGGAAGCCTCCGGAGCGACCGGCGCTTCACCCTGCGCCGTTGCACCCATCGGCAGCATTGCCGCCAACAGGGCCAGGATTGACATCAGGTAAAGAATTCGCTTGCGTTGCATCTTGTGATACTCCTTGAAATTCCTGGAGCCGCACGCCGGGCAGGCGTGCCTTGGCTCACTGCTTGCGGGCACACAACAGGGACTGGGACAAACTCATCTCGTCGATGGGATCTTGATTTTGACTACCTCCTCACCGGACAATCAATGCCCCTGAAGGTTTACCTTCAAGGGTCCAACGTGTGCGACATGATTACCAGGCGCACCGGCAAGATGCGCCTGACAGCGATACGACGGCGCTGTCGTGCAACGAATAAGGATGAGGGTGATCCACGGCGCTGCCGGCTCCATAGAGAGACAACAGCGGGGCTGAGCGGATCGAGGCGGGGTAAGACAACGGCTTGCATTTTACATGATATCAGTTTGCCCGTCAAATGAGTGGATTTAGTTCTCTCCGTCTGGTGAATATCGTGGGCGCGGAACCTGGCCTTGAGACAGATCAGTGTATCAGGCGCAGGGCTGTGAAGTCTGGCTGGAGCTGAGACTCTGTGCGCCAACTGCAATCCTGGCATCGTAAGCCAGCCCTTGGACGAAGACGCCGCTTCGTGGTAGAATTCATCGCGATGGCAGCAAGCACTGAAAGCTCATCTTCTCCTAACAGCATCAATCGGGTCACCCGGCGTCTGGCCGAGTTGCGCTGGCCCATCGTGATCATTGTCGTGGGCGCGGCTGCGGTGCATCAGGCGCTGCTTTTTGCCCTGCTGCGCTTCTTTCCCGCGGCCCCACAGGAGTGGATTCACCTGGCCGTTTACAGCGTTACGGGCGTGATCGTGGTCTGGCTGGGGCTGCGCGCCCTGCTGCGCACAGCCGAGCGCCAGGAGCAGGCTGAGGCCAGCCTGCACGCGGCTTACGCCGACCTGGAGCAGACCCACCGTCAGCTTCAGACCATCCACGAGGTGGGCCGGCGCGTTACCAACTCCAGCGACGTGCAGGAACTGCTGGAGATCGCCGCCCGCATCCCCGTCGAATTGCTGGGCGCGGCCAGCGCCTCGGTCATCACCTTCGACGCCGAGCGCGACCGCAGCACACTGGAGATGACCTATGGGCTGGACGCTGGCGCAGTGCAGGCGCTGCGCCAGCAAACCCAGACCGTCCACTCCGCCCGGCAGTGTGTCAACTGCCAGCCGCTGACGGCTCACGTCAACGCTGAGTGCCATTTGTTGGCCTCGGTGCAGACGACCGGCAACGGCGCCGGTCTGGACCGCATCGTCTGCATGCCGTTGGGCCGAGGCGACCAGCGCAGCGGCGTGGTCTCGGCCTATCTACAACCCGGCGTGCAGCCCTCGCAGGAGCAGATCCATCTGGTCAGCATCCTGGCCACCGAGGTGACAGGTGCGCTGGAATCAGCCCGCCTGCGCGCCCGCCAGATGGCTACCCTCTACGCCGTAGACCAGGCTACCCAGGAGCGGCGCAGCCTGGATACGCTGTTGAGCCGCGTGTTGGACACCACCATCGATGGCTGGGGCGTGCAGGCCGGCGCGATCCTGCTATCTGCGGGCGATTCGTGGGACATCCGTACCCAGCGCGGCTTGGGCCACGACCTGGGAGCGCCAGCCTTTGGCCTGGCCTTGCGCCTGGCCGAGCGGGCGCGCCGCACCGGCCAAGCGGTCGTCTTCCAGGAACAGGCCAGCGGCGGAATCTTCCCGTCAGCGGCTGTGCTGCTCTTACAGGCTGAAGGCGACACGCTGGGCGCGCTCTTCCTGGGCGCAGCCCAGCCGGGCGCGTTCAAGCAGGCCCAGGTTGAGTTGATGAAGGCCATCGCCAGCCAGATCGCCCTGGCCGTGCGCAACGCCCAGCTCTACACGCAACTGCGCCAGACGGCCGTGCTGGAGGAGCGCTATCGTCTGTCGCGCGAGATGCACGACGGCCTGGCCCAGACCCTGGGCTACCTGGGCATGCAGGCTGAGCGTATCGAGGGCATGATGGATCGGGGTGAGACCAACGGGCTGCCGGCTGAGTTGAAGGAGCTGCGCCAGGTGATCGCCGAGGCCTACCTGGACCTGCGCGAGACCATTGACGGCCTGCGGCTGACAGTAGACCAGCCGGGCGGCTTTGCCGGCGCTCTGCAATCCCACGTCGAGGATTTTACCCGCCGCTCCGGTCTGCCGGTGGACTGCTCCTGCGTCGAGGCCCCACCCGATCTGCCGCCCGATGTGGCGTTACATTTGTTGCGCATTACCCAGGAGGCGCTGGCCAATGTGCGCCGCCACGCCCAGGCTAGCCGGGTGTGGGTCAGCTTGGCGCGTGAGAACGGCGCTCTGGAATTGACTGTTTCGGACGACGGCCAGGGCTTCGACGCAGGCAGCCCACTGGAGCGCAGTCATGTGGGTCTGGCCAGCATGCGCGAGCGGGTGCGCAGCCTGGACGGCCAGTTGACTTTTGCTACCAGTCCCGGCCAGGGCACGCGGGTCACTGCGCGGGTGCCGCTGGGGCACGGCTAGGCCCTGTGAATCGAATTCACCGGCTGAACCTGAGAAGCCGCCTCAGCGGCTGAGAAGGCAGACTTTTCCAATGACAAGCTTCCCCACTCGCCTTCTGATCGTCGACGACCATAACCTCTTCCGCCAGGGTCTGATTCGCATTCTGGGCGACTATGAGCAGTTGCAGATCGTGGGTCAGGCGGCCAATGGTCAGGACGCGCTTGCGTTGGTTGGGCAACTCCAGCCTGACGTGGTGCTGATGGATGTCAACATGCCGGTACTGTCTGGCCCCGACGCGGTGCGACAGATGCGGGCGCGCTTCCCCAGCCTGCCGGTGGTGATGCTGACCGTCTCCGAGCGCGACGACGACCTGTTCGACGCCATCCGCGCCGGCGCGCAGGGCTATCTGCTCAAGAACGTCGGCGCGGCCGAGCTAATCGACGCGCTGCAGCGCGTGCGGGATGGCGAGGCAATCATCGCGCCGTCGATGGCGGCGCGGCTGCTGGTCGAGTTTCGCGCTCTGGCCGAACAAGCGCCCCAGGAGCCACAGCAGGCGCAGGCAGGCGAATTAAGCGAACGGGAGTTGGACGTATTGCGCCTGGTGGCTCAAGGCATGAGCAACAAAGAAATCGCCGACGCGCTGGGCCTGTCCGAGCACACGGTCAAGACGCACCTGGCCAACATTCTGGACAAGCTCCATCTGCGCAGCCGCGCCCACGCCGCCGCTTATGCGGTGCAGGCCGGATTGGTACGCGATATCCAGACCAAGCGCTAAACCGTCATCTGATCGCCAGGTTGTCTCTATGAGCGTTCTTCTGCTTGAATTCAGCATAATCTTTCTCCTGATCCTTTTCAATGGCCTGTTTTCCATGTCGGAGACAGCTATTGTCTCGGCTCGTAAGGCGCGCTTGCAGCAGATGGCCGACGAAGGCAACGGTCGCGCGGCGGCTGCGCTGGCGCTGGCCAACAATCCCAACCGCTTTCTGGCTACGGTTCAGATCGGCATCACGCTGATCGGCATCCTCACCGGTGTGTTTGGCGGCGCCACGATCACCGAAGAACTGGTCACAGCATTGAGCGGTTTTCCCGCGCTCGCTCCCTACAGCAGCGCCATCGCTGGTGTGGTGGTAGTGTCACTGCTGACTTACTTCACCCTGATCATGGGCGAACTGGTGCCCAAGCGGTTGGCGTTGAACAACGGCGAGCGGATAGCGTCCACTGTGGCCAGGCCGATGGCTCTCCTGTCAACGATCACCTGGCCAGTGGTGCGCTTGCTGGGCATCTCCACTGACTTTGTGCTGCGCCTGTTGCGGGTCAAGCCATCCAGCGAGCCGCTGGTCACCGCCGAGGAAATTATGGTCATGGTCGAGCAAGGGGCTGAAGTCGGCCTGTTCGAGCGCAGTGAGCAGGACCTGATCGAGCGTGTGCTGGCCCTGGATGAGCGGCGCATCGAGAGTTTCATGACCCCGCGCGGCAAGATCATTGCTCTGGACATTGCAGCCACCACCGATGAGGTGCGGCGTAAGCTGCTGGACAGCCAGCACTCGCGCTTTCCGGTGATCGATAGCAATCTGGACGACGTGCTGGGCGTCGTGCGAGCCAAGGATATTCTGAGTCAAAACCTGGCCGGCCAGTCCTTCGACTTGGGCAGCCTGGTGCGTCCCGCCTTGTTTTTGCCTGAGATCACGACCGCATTGCAGGCGCTGGAGCGCTTCAGGCAAGCGGGCACCCACGTGGCCTTGGTATTGGATGAATATGGCGGCATCCAAGGCATGATCACTCACAACGACGTGCTGGAGGCGATCGTCGGCTACGATCCTTCACAAGACACGCCCGATGAGCCGCGCATCGTGCGGCGTGCCGACGGCTCATGGCTGGTGGATGGCCTGACGGCGATCGGGGATTTCGAGGACGCGCTGGATCTCGATGCGCTGCGCGAAGACGCCAGCCGGCGTTACCAGACCGTCGGAGGTCTGGTGATGAACGAGGTAGCGGGCGTGCCCAGCACGGGACAGAGCTTCATCTGGCGCGGCTTGCGCTTCGAGGTGGTCGACATGGACGGCCGGCGGGTAGACAAGGTGCTGGTGACGCTGCCAGACGCAGAAGCAGACAACCCCTAGCCCGCCGCAAAGAAACCCACTCCCAACATCCCCGGCCCCGCGTGGGTGACGATAGCTGGCGTCAGGTCCATGATCATCACATCGGTCACGTCAAGCTGGCGGCCCAGGTCAGCGGCCAGGGATTTGGCGGCATCAGGGGCGCCAGCGTGCAGCACCGACAGGCGCGAGTCGGCCCCACGCGCCGCTTGTGCCAGCACCAACTCCTTCAACCGGGTCAGCGCCTTGCGTTGGGTGCGCTCCCGCTCCAGCGGTTCCACCCGGCCATCGCGCAGCTCCAGGATGGGCTTGACCTGTAAGACGCTGCCGATCAGCGCGGCTGCGCCGCCGATCCGTCCCCCTTTTTGCAGGAACTCCAGCGTGTCGACCAGGAAATAGATGTGGGAGCGGGGAATGAGCGCTTGAAGACGGGTCATGATCGCGTCGGCGTCGTCGCCTTGCGCGGCCCACTGCGCAGCCAGTAGCACCAGCGCGGCCAGAGGGCCGGCAATGGTGCGGGTGTCCAGCACGCGGATGTCCATGTCGGGAAAGTCCGCTGCCGCGGTCAGGGCCGAACGCACGGTGCCGCTGAGCTCGGCCGAAGGGTGGATACAGAACACTGTGTCGCCCGGACCAACCGGTCGCTGGAACTGCTCTACGAACAAACCGGGCGGCGGAGCGGCCGTCTTAGGCAGCTCTTTGGCCGCGCGCAGTCGGTGCAGGAAGGTGGCATGGTCCATTTCCACGCCCTCCAGGTAAGACTCATCGCCAAACATAATCACCTGCGGGATCACAGGAATGTGGTGCTGCTGCGCCACGGCCTCGGGCAAACCGGATGTGCTGTCAGTGATGATGTGGATCATGGTATGCCACTCCTTGTGGAAAAACAAGACGAAGGTAGACGGGCGATCAGGGGTGCAATCGCCGGGCAGCGACGAATTGCGACTGGGATTATAGCATACCCTGCAGCAGCGCTGCGAACGGACTCCGCACGGCTCCGCGTCACCGCCGGATGTCCTACTCATTGGAAGCATCCCGGTCGTGCACTGCTGAATCTGGCAAGTCATGTTACGCTGCGGCAGCCATGCGCACCCTGCGCGCGGAGTGTGGTATAATGTGTTATGAACCGAAGAGTTCACATGCGCTGCGGATCGGCGCATGCATGACGCGCATCACGTCGCTTCTGGGAGACCGCCCATGCCAACCTACATTTTACTCAGCACCCTCACCGATGAGGGCGCAGCCACGTTGAAGTACAAGCCTGACCGGCTCAAAGAGGTCAATGAAGAGATCAAGACGCTGGGCGCTGAGGTTGTGGCGCAGTATGCCACACTGGGGCCCTACGACTTCCTCAACATTGTCGAAGCGCCTGACAATGCGACTATTGCCCGCGTTTCCATCGAGCTTGCCTCGCGCGGCAGCGTGCGCATGTTGACCCTGCCGGCTGTGCCCATCGACGACTTTATTGAAAGCCTGAAATAGCGCCTTATGTCTGTACGACTCGCCAACGGCGGCGCTGTGGCGGCGCCTGTTACAGATGGATGGCTTTTAGCCGATGCTGGCCGGATAGCCACGATCCGGCCGGTGCAGCCGCGCGCCGATGTCCAGGTGCGTTTTCCCGACGGCCGCATCCTGCAAGGGCCGCCAGGCACAACGCTGGAGGAATTCGCCTGCGTGGCCATCCCCAACCCCAGCGTGCCCATCGTCGCAGCCTTGGTCGAAGGGGAACTGCGGGAGTTGGCCCTGCCGGTCCACCGTGACCTGGACGTAGCCTGGATCGACATGGCATCGCAGGATGGCATGCGCATCTACCGCCGCTCGCTGACTCTCCTGCTGGTCGCTGCGGTCAGTGAGCTTTTTCCAGGGACGCGCCTGCACATCGACTACTCTATGACCTACGGCGGCTTGTTCTGCCATATGGCGATGCGTGCGCCCTTCACCCCGGCTGAGCTGCACGCCCTCGAGGATCGTATGCGCCAGTTGGCGGCCGCCAACCTGCCCATCCAGCGTATCGAGCTGCCCATTGAGCAGGCCATCGACGAGTTCCGGGTCAGGGGCGATGAGGAAAAGGCCAGTCTGTTGGCCGCGGCCGCGGCCAGCGGCAAGCGTGAGGTGGCCATCTACCAGCTCGGTCCCTACCGCAACCACTTCCACGGCTACATGGCGCCCAGCACCGGCTACCTGCGCTGGTTTGACCTGATTCATTATCCACCTGGTTTTGTGCTGCACTATCCTCGCCGCCAGGAGCCGACCCTGCTCAGCCCCTTCCAGGACGTGCCGCGGCTGGGCCAGGTCTTCCAGGAATACCGCGACTGGCTGCGCCGCATTGGCGTAGACAACCTGCCAGCGCTCAACCGCACCATCGAGGACGGCCGCATCCGCGAGGTGGTGCTGGTGGCCGAGGCGCTGCACGAACAACGTATCGCCGCCATCGCCAGCGCCATCGCCATGCACAGCGACCAGATCGGCGTGGTGCTGATCGCCGGACCGTCATCGTCGGGCAAGACCACCTTTGCGCGCCGGTTGGCCGTGCAGTTGCTGGCCAACGGTGTGCATCCGGTGGCGCTGGGGCTGGACAATTGGTTTGTGGAGCGCCGCCACACCCCGCTGGACGAGGACGGTAATCCAGACTTCGAGGCGCTGGAGGCCATCGACCGGGATCTGTTCAACCAGCAACTCAATCAACTCATGGCCGGTCAGACGGTGACATTGCCCCATTTCAACTTCTTCACCGGCCGGCGCGAGCCAGGTGAGACCCTGCGCGTCACTCCGCAGCACGTGATCCTGATCGAAGGCATCCACGGTCTGAACCCAGATCTGGCGCCGCAGGTACGGAGCGAAAACATCTTTCGCATCTATGTCTCGGCCCTGACACAGCTTAACCTGGATCGCCACAACCGCGTCTCTACCACCGACACGCGCATCATCCGGCGCATCGTGCGCGACGCGGCGCGACGCGGCTATTCGGCGGCCGACACCATCGGCCGCTGGCCCAGCGTGCAGCGCGGCGAGTGGCGCTGGATCTTCCCCTACCAGGAGCACGCCGACGTGATGTTCAACTCAGCCCTGGCCTACGAACTGGCGATGCTGCGGCCGCTGGCCGAGCCGCTGTTGCTGAGGGTGGAGCCCAACACCCCCGAACGCATCGAGGCTGATCGGCTGCTGAGCATGCTGCGCTGGTTTACGCCCATTTCGGCTGACCTGGTGCCAGACAATTCGATCCTGCGCGAGTTTATCGGCGGATCGATCATGGAGGACTTCATGCCATGGAAGCGGCGGGACGAGAACAACGCCGCCGTGGAACCTGACAGAGCCGGGCAACGTTAGACGCGAAGAACGCTGCCGGCAGCTATATACTGCTTTGGCCGGTCTCCTGACCGAGCCAATTCGTGATCAATACGCGACGCGTCCTAAGCCGTCAGTCTTGCTATTTCCGCTGCCTTGGGCTACAATCATCCACCTGCCAGGCCGACTGATCCTGGCAATTGTCTTGCAGCGCGTAGTCGTTGGCGATGATTGCCCGGAGCTGGCGCCGGCAAGGCCGGTGAAAAGTTGGAGGGCAGTGCCACCCATGGATCAAAAACACGTTCGAACACGAAACCGTGCCGTGAAACTGGTTATCATCTCGGCCCTACTTCTGTTGGCGTTGGTAGCCTGCACGACGGCGCCTTCTGGCCCGCCGCCTGCGCCAACCACTTCGCCGCCTGCTGCGCTGCCAGCGCCAGGGGTGGACGCGCCGGCAACGCCTGGCACGGAAACGCCAGCGCAGCCAGCCGTCACGGCGCCGGCCGCCAGCCAGTCAGCGACTGTCCCAGGCATCGCGCCTCCTCCGCAAGGAGAGCCTGACCGCCTGGTTATACCGGCTATCGAGTTGGACACCGCCATTGTCGATGTCGGTTGGGAAGTGGTTGAGCGCGGCGACCAGCGCACCACTGAATGGCAGACGGCGGATAACGCCGCCGGACGCCACCTGAACAGCGCCCGGCCCGGCGAACCAGGCAACGTGGTGCTCTCCGGGCATCACAACACCAAGGGCGAGGTGTTCCGCCGCATCAGCGAGCAGGAACTGGCTGTCGGCGACACGATCTATCTGTACGACGAACAGGGACAGCGCCACACCTATCAGGTGAGCGAGGTCACCGAACCGCTGTTGGAAGTGGGCGCCGGCGAGGCGCAGCGCCTGGCCAATGCCCGCTACATCCAGCCCACCAACGACGCGCGCGTGACATTGGTGACCTGCTGGCCCTATTGGACAAACACCCACCGTATTGTGGTGGTAGGCACGCTGGTGCCGTAAAAATAGCCCTGGAAGGCAAAGTAATGGAATTACGCCAGTACGGTCGGACACTTTGGAAATGGTTTTGGTTGATTCTGCTAGGCGCCGCCATCGCAGGCGGCGTCACCTACCTTGTCAGTAGCCGCAGCACCCCGATCTATCGCGCTTCCTCGCAACTTCTGATCCAGCAGGCCAACAGCCCCTCCAACCTGCAATGGACCGAGGTGCTGACCAGCGAGCGATTGGCAGCCAACTACGCCCGTTTGCTGACGACGCGCCCGGTTTTGAACCAGGTGGCAGCGAATCTGCGATTGCCTGAGATCACTTCGAGCATCATCGTGGACCCTGTGCGCGAGACGCAGATTATCGTGCTGCACGTGGAAGACGCCAACCCGGCCCTGGCGACAGCCGTGGCTAACGATCTGCCGGCCGTCTTCATCAGCGAGAACGAGAAACAACTGCAGCAGCGCATCAACACGACGTTGGAAGCCTACCAGACCCAGATTGACGGGGTGGAAGCTGACATCGAACAGGCGCAGACGCAGCTTCAGGTGTTCACGGCGTTGGAGGACGACGGCGAGGAGTTGACGCTGGAGCAGACAGCTCAGCGCGCGCGACTGGAGGCCAGTCTGGCCCAGTACCGCAGCTCGCTGGCTGAGTTGTTGCGCAACCGCGACGACGTGAAGCGGGCCGAGGCCAACCGCGGCGATACCATCACCGTGGTCGAACCAGCCATCGAACCCAACAGTCCCGTCCGACCGCGTGTCCTGATCAACACCCTGATTGCGGCCGCGCTGGGAGCGCTGCTGCTGACCGCCGTGGCCTTTCTGATTGAGTACCTGGACGACACCATCAAGCTGCCGGAAGACGCCACGCGCGTCACCGGACTGCCTGCGCTGGGATCTTTGGTGCAATATCGCAACGGCGACAAGGGGCGGCGCCTGATCGCGGCTACCAACCCCCAATCGCCCTTCACCGAGTCCTACCGCACCCTGCGCACCAACATCCAGTTCTCCAGCCTGGACAAACCCATCGACCGGTTGATGGTGACCAGCGCCAGCCCAGGCGAAGGCAAGAGCACCACCGCTGCCAACCTGGCTGTAGTCGTTGCCCAGGGCGGCAAGCGCACGATCCTGATCGATACTGACCTGCGCCGGCCGGTGCTGCACCAGATCTTTGGCCTGCCGAACGCCGTTGGTGTGACCAATGCCCTGTTGCTGCCGGAAGGCAGCGACCTGACGCCCTTGCTCCAGCCGACCGAGTTGGAGAATCTGTGGCTGCTGAGCAGCGGTCCGCAGCCGCCCAACCCGTCGGAGTTGCTTGGCTCGCACCGCATGGGCGAGTTGATCAAAGAGTTGGGGCAATACGCCGACATGCTGGTGTTCGACAGTCCGCCAACGCTGGCTGTGACCGATGCGGCAGTGCTGGCGCGACAGATGGATGGCGTGTTGCTGGTGGTCGAGTCGGCCAAGACGCGCGAGGTTGCCGCCAAGCGCGCCGCCCAGGGTCTGCTCAAGGTCAACGCCAATGTGCTGGGCATCGCCGTCAACCGCATCTCCTACCGGCTGGCAGGATCACACTACTACTATTACGATTATTACGAAAACAAAGGCGGCGACGACGATTCTGACCGCGACAGTAACCAGACTAAAAGACGCCGCAAAGGCAAAGAGCGGCCGGCAGAGGCGCCCAGCCAGCCTGCGACCGCCGGTGGCTTTGTGACCAGCCAGGTGCGCCAGCCGGGCTCATCGGCTCAGGACGTTTAGCGCCCTGGCGCGCATGGTGTGTCTGGCCAGCGAACCGGCTCAGGGGTCATGGCCCATGTCAAACGAGATAGCACAGGCTGGCCGACAGCCCCGCGCGCGCTGGCGGTCTATGCTCCGCAATCGCCGCCTGTGGCTGGGGCTGATCTTCAGCGTCGGCTGTCTCGTGTTGGCGATGGTGGACATCGACTTCGGCGAGATGGCAGCGGCGTTGCGCTCGGCAAACCTGGCCTGGCTGGCTGCGGCCGCCCTGACGGTCTTGCTCACCAACTCGGCCAAGAGTTGGCGTTGGCGGTTGTTGTTATACGCCAACCCCATACCTGCCGCAGCCGGCGAAAGCCCGCCCGTCAGGATCGGCCTGGGCCGGCTGACGAACATCTGGACTGCTGGCGCCGGTGTCAACCTGGCCTCGCCTGTGCCGCGTTCCGGCGACCTGTTGCGTGTCTATTTCGCCAGCATTGCGGGCGGGATCAGTAAATCGCTGGTGCTGGGCACCATTGCGGCCGAGAAGCTACTGGACATAGTGCTGCTGGCGGCTTGTTTCCTGGGGTTGGTGCTTTTTGTCGCCATACCCCAGGAGTTGGCGCAACGCCAGATCACGACTGTTGGGGTTGCGCTAACGCTGACGTTGATCGTGGCAACGCTGCTCTGGCAGCGTGAGCGGCTGCTGGGGTTGTCAGGAAGACTTCTGGGCCGTATTCCGCGCGGCGCTCAGGCCGCTGACAGCATGGCCAGGGCGCTGCAAGGACTGGAGGCGTTGCGCCGACCGGGCCGGTTGCTGGCTCTGTCTGTGTTGAGCGTCGCCATCGGTTTTTTGTCGGTTTCGACTGCGTACCTGGTTTTCCTGGCCCTCGATATGCCGCCATCCTGGGTGCAGAGCCTGCTGCTGTGGGTGGTCTTGCAGGTCGGCGGGGTTGTGCCCTCGACCCCTGGCAAGATCGGCGTGTTTCAGGTGCTGTGCCGCTGGACGCTGGGTCTGTTTGGCGTTTCAGCGGCGCTGGGACTGGCTTACGGCATTCTGCTCTATCTGGTGGCTCCGCTGCTGTTGATGATCCTCGGCGCGCTGGCGCTGGCCGTCGAAGGTTGGCGCATCGGCCGCCTGCCGCCTGACCTGGATTTGACGCTCGCTCCAGCGTCCAGCCAGGATCCGGCCACAAGCCGAGAGACGTGATGGTCAAGCCGCACGAGCCAGGCGCTCTCAACACTCTGGGCAAGCGCTTCGCGCCACGTCTGACGCCGCTGCTGACCTACCCAGCCCTGGCCCAGGCTGTCCGTCACCTGGAGACCTATCTGGGCGTCATCCAAGGCAAAGGCAGCGGCACAGGCTGGGACCTGGATGCCTAGGTGCGGGTGGCGCTGGCTGCAATCCACCGTCCCGACGCAGTCGTTATCGATGTAGGCGGCGGCCGCGGAGACTGGACAGCAGCGCTGTTACATGCCTTACCCATGGCCCGGGTCCTGATGTTGGAGCCATCGGCGCCAGCGCTGCATCACCTGCGCGAGCGATACCTGGCGCGGACGACGGTGATTCCTGCTGCAGCGGGCGATCACCCAGGCAGCGCTGTGCTCCATGTCCCGCGTTGGGACGCGGCAATTGCTTCGTTGCACGTCCGGCGCGACAGCTATTTCCAGCAGGAGCAGTTCCAACCACAGCCCGTTCAGGTGGTCACTCTGGACCAGGTGATCACAGCCTTTGGTCTGGCCGTGGTTGACTTCGTCAAAATCGATGTGGAAGGCCATGAGTTGGCCGTGCTGCGGGGCGCGCGCCATGCCCTGCAGGCCGGCCGGATCAAGGCGCTGGCCTTCGAGTTTGGTTCGGGAAATCTCAATTCCCGCACCTTCTTCCACGACTTCTGGGACGAGCTGCGGCCCTTGGGATTTCATCTGCAGCGCATCTGTCCAGGCGGCGTCTTGTTGCCGGTCGACGAATACTACGAAGACCTGGAGCATTTTCGGGGCGTGAGTAATTACCTGGCTGCCCTGAGATAGCGTGAGTCTGCCACATCCCTCAAGAAACGCTGCATGTTGATGAAAACCGTCTCGGTGATAGTTCCAGCCTTCAACGCGGCCGGAACCTTAGGCGAATGCCTCGCTGCGCTGCTCAAACAATCCGTGGCGCGCAGCAGCTACGAGGTCATCGTTGTAGACGACGGTTCATTGGATGCTACCGCTGACGTCGCAGCCCGCTATTGTGGCGAGGGCGTGCAACTGGTTCGGCAGGACAACCAGGGCGCGGCCGGCGCTCGCAATACGGGGGTAGCCCACGCTGCGGGTGATCTTCTGTTGTTCACAGACTCTGACTGCGTGCCACAGCCCGATTGGATTGAGCGCATGGTTGCGGCATTCGCCGATCCCGAGACGGTAGGCGCCAAGGGCACCTATCTGACCTGCCAACGCCGCCTCGTCGCCCGTTTCGTCCAGATCGAATATGAAGACCGCTACGACCGCATGCGTGACCAGGAGCGCATCGACTTTGTCGATACCTATTCCGCCGGCTATCGTCGCGACATCTTTCAGCAAAACGGCGGTTTCGACGTATCCGTGCGCTTCGTCGAGGATCAGGAGTTCAGCTTTCGTCTGGCTGAAAAGGGCTACAAGCTGGTGTTTGTGCCTGAGGCCAGGGTCTCTCATTTGCACGATCAGGACGTGATAGAGTACGTCGAACGCAAGTTCAACATCGGTGTCTGGAAAGCGCGCGTGATGCAGCGCCACCCTGAGCGCCTGGCCAACGATACGCACACGCCGCCTGTGCTCAAACTACAGATCCTGTTGCTGTTCTTGTCTCTGCCGCTGCTGTTAACCGGCCTGACGATGCAGCAGCTTGGAGTGGTTTGGTGGCAAGCCGTTGCAGCTCTGGGCGCGGCGAGTGTTTTGGCCTTTCTCGCCAGCGGCCTGCCATTTCTGCTGAAAGCATGGCGCAAAGATCGTATGGTAGCGCTGGTGACGCCCGCGATGTTGGCGGTGCGAGCCACGGCTCTGGGTGGCGGATATGCGGTCGGTTTGTTGCGCTTTCTACATCTGGAGCCGCAAGAGCGGCCTGTGCTGCGTGCCCGTCAGCGCTTTTTGAAGCGACTGGTAGATCTGGTAGGCGCTGCCATCAGCTTGATCGTAACAGCGCCCATTGGCCTGGCCGTTGCCGTGGCGATCAAGCTGGACTCAGCCGGCCCGGTTCTGTATGCTCAGGACCGCGTCGGGACCAACGGTCGCACGTTTCGACTGTTCAAGTTTCGCACCATGGTGCAAGGCGCCGACAAGCAGCTTGGTGAGCTGATCGACCTGACCCGCCTGGAAGAGCCCGCGTTCAAGCTGAAAGACGATCCTCGGGTGACGCGCGTTGGCGGCTTTCTGCGCCGGACCAGCCTGGACGAACTGCCGCAGCTTCTCAACGTGCTGCGCGGTGAGATGAGCCTGGTTGGACCCCGACCCGAGGAATCGTGGCTTGTCAGACTGTACAACGATCAGCAACGCCGCAGGCTGGCCGTCAAGCCAGGCATGACAGGTCCCATGCAGGTCAATGGCCGCGCCGATTTGAGCTTTGCTCAGCGGCTTGAGTTGGAGTTGGACTACATCGAGCATTATTCCTTGCGCCGCGACATTGCTATCTTGCTCAAGACGATCCCTGTGGTGCTAAAAGGCAATGGCGCTTATTGAACCCGACCAGACGAATACGCGCTGCTGCGCAGAACACTATCGTGAACCATTCATCTGATTCAAGTATCCCGCATAGAGAAACCGCGGCCAGGACGCGACAACGACGTCGCTCGCTTTTAGTCGCATTCGGCGTACTGTTGGTCGCAGCGCTAATGCTGCCTGCGTGCCGCTCAGGACAAGGGCCGGACTTATTTGGCGATGGTACGGCAACCGTGGCGCCTTGGCCCACGCCAGCCGATAGGCAGCCAGCGCCTACAGTTAGCGAAGCGCGGGCGCTGGACCCCCTGGTGCCGACTGTGCCAGCTACTCAACAACTGTCTGCACCCACTGCGCCAGCGACGAGTCAGGCGGTAATCACTCAAACTGTCGCCACGACATCCACAGTGGAAGTGATGGCGCCTGCGTTAGCTGTCAGCGCGACGGCGTTGGAACCAGGCAATCTGCGCAGCCGTCTGGGAGTAGGCGTGCCGTTAGGTGTGGCCGACTTCGACTTCGATGCCGAGATGGCGCAGCAGCTTGGCATGGGTTGGTACCTCGATTGGCATATCAACCCCAGCCCCATCGATGTCGACGGGTTGGAGTATGCCCAGCTCTATGCCATGCGCGGCAACAATATTCCCTTGCGTCGGGCAACCATTGCAGAGGTGCTGGCAGCCAATCCAGGCGCGCTGTGGTTGGCTGGCAACGAACCCGACGTCATCTGGCAGGATAACAAGACGCCTGAGGAGTATGCCCAGCTCTATCACCAGTTTTACACCTTCGTCAAAACCCTGGATCCCAGCGCCCAGGTGGCCATTGCTGGCGTCGCACAGGTGACTCCACTGCGGCTACAATATCTGGAAGAGGTGATGGCAGTCTATGAGCGCCTCTACGGACAGCGGATGCCGGTGGATGTCTGGAATGTTCATGCCTTCATCCTGCGAGAAGATCGCGGTTCATGGGGCGTTTCGATCCCGCCGGGCTTCGAGGTTGACCAGGGCATGTTGTGGGAAATCGAAGACCACGACGATTTGGACCTGTTTCGCCAGCAGATCGTCGACTTTCGGCGCTGGATGGCCAGAAACGGCGAGCGTGACAAGCCATTGATCGTCAGTGAGTTTGGCATCCTCATGCCAACTGAGTACGGCTTTCCCCCAGAGCGCGTGGCCGAGTTCATGACTGAAACCTTCGACTATTTGCTCACCGCCGCCGATCCGGACATCGGCTATCCCGCTGACGACAATCGCCTGGTGCAGCGACTGACCTGGTACAGCCTGAGCGATACAGTCTATCCGACCGGCAACCTGGTCGATCCTACAACCGGTAAGTTCACCCTGTTGGGCGAGACTTTTGCCAACTATGCTGAACGTCTCGTTGAGTCGCCGTGACAGCCCAGGTTGCTGTTCAGGCACTGACGCCTGAAGCGCCTTTCGGATTCTGCATCAATCTCGCGCACGGGGGTCCGCGCCAGTGTGCGTGAGTGATTTGACCAGAAATGGGGAATGATGTCGAGAAGGAGTTTTTTGATGATGCGTAAACTAATTAACCTGGTCACCTTGGCGATAGTACTGGTCTCAATGTTTCTGGTATCGCCTCGAGACGCTTTTGCCGACCCAGACACCACCAACTGCCTTTATCCGTCCCAGGCAGAACGCTTCGGTGTCACAGTTCATGCCGATCAGCAAATCGGCGACTTCAACGTAATGCCCCTGCGGTCTGGGCGCTATCTCAACTGGCGGGCCGATATCGTACCAGAACGACCGAACGCCATGAGCTTTTACTTCATGGTGCGTGTCGGAGAAACGGGGCATCGCCCCTCGGCCAGCGAGCTTCAAACGATTGCGTACAACAATCCCGGAGCGGTCTGGATCATCGGCAATGAGGCCGACGTGATCTGGCAGGACAACACCAGCCCGGCCGGCTACGTGCGAGCCTTTCACAGCGCTTACACGGCGATCAAGTCAGGCGATCCGACTGCCCGCTTCGTGATGAACGGCGTTGTCCAGGTGTCACCGCTGCGTCTGGCCTGGCTCGACCAGGTGTGGAACCTGTATCGAGCCAACTATGGCGTGGATATCCCGGTAGACATCTGGAACATCCACACCTACGTGGCCAATGAGATGCACCAGGAGTGGGGATTTGAGATTCCACCCGGTATCAACAACGCTGTGGGCTACACCATCCGCGGCGGCAGCGACTGGGAGCAGGAGAATGCGCCAGCCGCCAGCGGCGGCACGGTCCATCGCAGCCGCACGCCGGGCGCCAGGGCCTATTTCGCCTTCCGCGGCAGTGCGGTCACGGTCTATCTGCGCACCGGGCCTGATGCAGGCATAGCCGAAATCTACCTGGATCAGGCGGCAGCACCGGTGGCCGAGGTCGATCTCTACACCTCAACACCAGGAACCATCAGCCGCACGTTTTCCAACCTCACGCCGCCGGGCGGCCTGCTGCAAGACCGCCATAATATCCGCATTCAGGTAACGGGCCGGCGCCATGGGGCCTCCAGCGATACCTGGATTCGCGTCGATGCCATGGAGGCGTCCTCGACGGCCAGCTTGCCCAGTGGGCGCTTCGAGGACAACGATCCGCTGCGAGCCATGATTGTGGTTTCGGTCGACGACCACGACAACATCGATCTGATCACGCAGCAGATACGCGATTTCAGACAATGGATGCTCAACCGCGGCCTGCGCAACAAGCCGCTGATCAACACCGAGTACGGTATCCTGATGACTGAGGACATCGGTTTCGACTATCCGCGCGTGCGCACCTTCATGCTGAATAGCTTTGATACCTTCCTCAACCATCTGACCGATCCAACTCTGGGCTACCCGGCTGACGACAACCGGCTGCTACAAGAGTGGTTCTGGTATTCTGTAGCTGTCGACGATTTCGAGGGGCGTGTCGTTCATACGGGCTTGTTTGATGCAGACACCAGTGCGATCAAACCGCTGGGCACTGATTTCGCCAACTTCGTCCAGCCGCTGCATCAGAACTACGTGGATCTGGAGCTTTTCGGGGCTTCGGTGACGCCCTACTGGCCGATCTTTGCTGGCGACGCCGCCCTGTTGCGTATTCAGACCATGCTGCGCAACCGCGGTAATGTTGCCAGTGGACCTTTCGACGTCACGTTCAGGGCCGGCAACGGCTCACTGCTCGGCGTTCAACCTGTCAGCGGCCTACCCAAACGCTATGATCCCGGCTACTGGACTACCGTCACGCACGACTGGCGCGTGGTCATTTCGACATCGCGCGGCGTCAAGATCATTGCCAATGAGAACGGCCAGGTGGCAGAGCCCTGCCTGCCTAACAACGAAGCTTACATGCAGGTGACACCGCCGGCTTCCACCGACCTGGCCCTCAGCAACCTGCGCACAGATCCAGCCACGCTGCCGACCATCCGTCCTGGCTCCACGATGACCCTTACCCTCCAGGTGGATCTGCTTAATCTGGGCAGCGTGGGTACATCTGCCTCTCAGGTGCAGGTCAAGTTCTGGAACGGCAATCCCAGCGCAGGCGGCGTCCTGATCGGCGCCCAAACTCTTACTCCCGCCAACGTCGCACTGCCGGCCACGATCAGCCTCCAATGGCCTAATCGTGGCATTGGCCAGTACGAGGTCTACGCGCGCGTCGACCCGGTGCCGGAGGAAAGTAACGTACAGAACAACACGCAGCGCATCACCGTGCTGGTGTCTGGCAGCACGATCCGCCTGCCGCTGGTCACGTACCGCAACCGCTATCCAAGCGGGGCTGAGCTGGCGCTAGAACATCCTCTGTGGCAGCCTGCGCGTACGGTTGATCATCTGCCTGCTAGTGGACAATAACCATGCGATCTCCAAGCAACCTTCCACCCAATGAGCGTTTACGCTTACCCCATACCGTGGTCTGGGTCGTTGTTGGTCTGCTCATCCTGGGTGTGCTGGCCATCATGCCCGGAGCCTGGGCATTGCCCGACCAGGCTCCGGACTTCCAGACTGTGCCCACGTTGACGCCTACTCCCACCCGGCCCGGTGGAGGCGCTACAGTGACGCCTGCAGCTACTAACACGCCGTTGCCTGGCGCTACGGCAACAAACACCCCGCCGCCTGGCGCTACGGCAACAAACACCCCGCCGCCTGGCGCCACAGCCACCCATACGCCCACACCACAACCAAGCGCCACGCCTTCGCCAACTGGCACGCGCACCGTCTCTGCGCCAGCCGCACCCGTTGAGCCAGCCGCTGCCTCCTGCTGGACTGTACCCACCCCAGGCTTTGTCCCAGAGCGCACATTGTCGCTGAGGTGGAGTATCGAGAGTGACCAGGTTCTGGTAGTCCCTGGTCAGGTCATTACACAGCGCTTGCTGGTGGAGAACACAGGCGCCGTTGCCTTGCCTGACGTGCTGATCTGTAATCCCCTGGACCCGGATCTGGCGCCTGGCCAGCCAACAACCACGCAGGGGATGGCCAGCATGGAATCGGAAGGGCTGCTGGTAGAGCTGGGAGATCTGGCCGCCGGCCAGACTGCGCAGATCGAATTGAGCATGCGCATCCCGGCCGACTACCCGCTGGGCGGCGTGATCGAGAGCCAGGCATGGCTGTTCGCCGCCGGGCAACGCGCCAGCACCGACCTGCTGACGTGGGCGCTGCCGCCTGCCTATCTGCCGCCCACCGGTCGATGACACTGCTGTGCGACTGCAAGCCTGGCTGGCGCCTGGCGTCGTCTTTAGTCTGACGCTGGCAGTCTATGGGCTGACCGCCCCGACTGGCCTGACCTGGGCCCATGCCAGCGCCGACGGCGGTGATCTGATCACAGCCGCGCGCGTGCTGGGCGTGCCCCACCCCAGCGGCTACCCGACCTGGACGCTGTTGGCGGCGCTGTTCGATCAGGCGCCATTGGGCACGGCCGCATGGCGCGCCACCCTGTTGTCTATGCTCAGCGGCGCCACGGCCGCCGCGCTGGTGGCGGCTACCGTTCCCTGGCTGGCATCCCGCAACGACCCCGCTAGCACGGCGGGAGAACCTCGCTCCTTACGATCTTCTCCTGTCGTGCTTTTGTTATCTCTCGCGCCCGCGCTGGTCGCAGGGCTGGCGTTGGCCTTCGCTCCTTTACTTTGGGGCCAGGCCACCGTGGCCGAAGTCTACGCCTTGCACGCCTGTCTGGCCGCGGCCGCGCTGTGGGCGTTGGTACGCTGGCAGGCTTGCGGCGATGAACGTTGGGCCGCGGCCGCCGGGCTGTTCCTGGGACTGGGACTGGGCAACCACCTGACCACCGTCTGGCTGCTGCCGGCCGCGGGTATCGTGCTGTGGACGGGAAATTCTCGCCGCCGCGGGCGAGCCAGCGCTGCCGTGGCGGCTGGCCTCGCGGCCGGGCTGCTGGTCTACCTCTATCTGCCTTTGGCCGCCGCGGGCGATCCCCCCGTCAATTGGGGCAATCCACGCACGCCGGATGGGCTGTGGTGGCTGGTATCGGGGCAACTTTACCGGGGCTACATCTTTGCCGTGCCGTGGCCCGACGTGCCCGGCCGGCTGAGCGGCTGGGCGGCCGAGCTATGGCGCAGCTTTCTGCCCTGGGGCGTGGCCGCGGCGCTGCTGGGCATGGCGACGCTCTTTCAGCGCAACCGTCCTCTGGCAGCAGCCTTTTGCACCAGCCTGCTGCTGGGCCTGGTCTGGGCCGTGGGCTACAATACCAGCGATTCACTGCTGAGCTTGCTGCCCGGCTGGGTGATTCTGGCGCTGGCTCTCGGCGCTGGTGTGAGTACAGCCCTGAAGTGGCTGGCGAGCTGGAAACGCGGCGCGGCGCTGGTCGCTGCCCTGCTGGGCATTGCCTTGGCTGCAGCGCCGGTGGCCCTCCATTGGCAGGCGCAGAACCTGCACAACGATCAAACAGCCGAACAGTTTTACAGTCATGTGCTGGAGCACGCGCAGGCCGACGCCGTGGTCCTGACGATCGGCGACCAGGCTACCTTTGCCCTGTGGTACGGGCGCTATGGCCTGGGACTGCGGCCCGACGTGACGCCAGTCAGTCGTGACCTGTGGGCGCTATCCAGCTACCGCGCCACCGTGGCCAGCCAGCACCCGGACCTGGCCGGATCAGCGCCGCCCGCTGATTGGGTCGATTTGGTGCAGGCTGCCGGGCAGCAGCGTCCGCTCTATTTGGCGCAGGCCGGGCTGGCGGATCCTCCCCATGCAGCCGGGGGCCAGCCTGCCCCCGCCCTTCCCGGCTACCGGCCGGAGTTAGTCTTGCAGGGGAATGGCTGGGCGCTATGGCGGTTGGATCATTGAGGCGACCCGCGGACTGTGGGCTGCGGCACTTGCCAGAACGATCTCCCTGTGGTAGGTTACGAGACTATGAGTGTAAGTCCTGTGATGGAATCGTCGAAGCAATCTGGCCGCCGGCTCTGGAGGCCGGTGTTGGCCGCAACGCTGCTGGTAATCGTGGCACTGGTGGCGCTGTGGGCGGTGCAAACCGCTCGCGCAGCCCGATCTGCGCTGGTCGAACTGCAAGGCTTGCAGGCTGTAGACCTCGTATCGCTGACCAGCCTCGATCCCGCTGACCTGGCCGACATGCAGGGGCGCTTTGCCCGATTGGAGGCCGATCTCACCACCATTGAGACCCAGGCTGGTCCTCTGTTGCCCTTGACGCGTTCCCTCGGCTGGCTGCCTCGCTTCGGCGCTGAAGCACAGGCTGCACCTGAGTTGCTGCAACTGGCGCGCGGCGTGGCCACAGCCGGCCGCGCCAGCATGGACGGCGCCTATGTGGTGGCGCACGCTCTCAAGGGGCAGCCAGCCGACGGCAGCGCCCTGGCCCGGCTGGTTTCCGCGCTGGAGCAGTCCCAGCCAAGCTGGCAGGAGGCCGAGACGGCGCTGGCCCGGGTGGCGGACGCGCGCAGCCAGTTGGACCTGGACCAGCTCGACCCACGCATTGCCGGCCAGTTGGAGCGGCTGGACAGCTACCTGCCCCTCTTACAGACGGGGTCAGCGCTGGCCCGTCTGGCGCCGGCCTTGCTGGGCGCGGGTGGCGCCAAGACCTATCTATTGCTCGCGCAGAACAGTGACGAGCTGCGCCCCACCGGCGGCTTTATAAGCGGCGTGGGCCTTCTGCCTATCGACCGCGGACAACTAGGCGAGATCGACTTCAAGGATAGCTACAGCGTTTACAATCCCAACGTGGATCACCCTTTGGCGCCGCCTGACCTGGAACAGACCATGGGCGCGCAGATGCTGCTCTTCCGTGATGCGAACTGGTCGGCAGACTTCCGAACCTCGGCCCGGGTGGCTCAGTCGCTCTACCAGTTGGACACAGGCGCACCGAGCGATGGTGTCATTGCCTTCGATCTCGAGGCCACGCGCCGGCTTGTCGCTGCTCTGCAGCCGCTGACTCTGCCCGGCTACCAACAGCCGCTGACCGGCGACAACGTGCTGGTTGCCATGCGTGAGGTCTGGGCAGAGCCGCTGACCACTGAGAACACCGTGCGTGAGGCAGGCGGGACCGACTGGTGGCTGCACCGCAAAGACTTCATGGGCGATCTGGCTGCTGCGGCCCGGTCCAGGTTGGAAACCGGTCAGGTGGACTTCGGCAAGCTGGCCCAGGCCATCTATAGCAGCCTGCAAGAAAAGCATGTGCTGGTGATGGTCAATGATCCGGCAACTGCGGCGCTGCTGGCCGAGGCAGGCTGGAGCGGTGTGGTCGATCCGGGCGCGAGCGACTTCCTGCTGGTGATCGACAGCAATGTCGGTTGGAACAAGGTCAACAGCGTCGTGCAGCGCACCACTAACTACACCGTCACTCCGCGACCCGACGGCAGTGCGCGGGTCGATCTGGAGCTGGTTTACCGTCATCAGGGCGAGGCTACGGGCGAGCCGTGCGTCCATGAGGCGCGCTACGGCGATACCTACGAGGACATGGCGCGACGCTGCTATTTCAACTACGTGCGCGTCCTGGCGCCGGCCGGCGCTCATCTTTCCAGCGCTGAAGGTTTCGAGCCGGCTGACGTCGCTACCCGGCCGGGCGAACGCGGCGCCACACAGTTTGCCGGCAGCCTGGTGCTGCCTCCGGGCAACACCGCCCGCGTGCATCTGACCTATGACTTGCCGGCCGGTTTGATCGACGACGACACGTATAATTTGCGCGTGCAGAAGCAGCCGGGCATTCCCGCCTGGCCGGTCAGGGTGCTGCTGGTCGATCCAGATGGCGTCTGGCAGCCGGTTGCGCCGGGCGGCCGGCGTACTGACGAGGGTGTGCAGGTGACCTTTGACCTGAGCAGCGACGTGGATGTGATCATGGCGCGGCGGCAGTAGCCGCATTCGAGGAGAACGCAACGTGCGAAGACGACTATCCCTGGCGCTGTTGTTGGCGCTGACCCTGCTGGCGGCGCTGGCATTTACTGTCCATAGCCCGGCCGCTGCCAGTCCAGCAGATGCCCCGGCGGCCCAGCAGCCCGAAGGGCGCCCTGGACAACCCATCATCATTCGCTGGTCCACAGAGACTGAGGTCAACACCGCGGGTTTCAACGTCTATCGCGCGCCTGGCGAAGATGGGCCGTGGGAGAAAATCAATCAGCGGCTGATTCCCGGATCCCCCGACCCGCTGCGCGGCGGTAGCTATGTTTTTACCGACACCAATGTCATCTCTGGCATCGCTTACTGGTATGAGTTGGAGGAAGTGGAGTTGGGCGGCCGCGCTACCCGCCTGGAGCGCACCACGGCCACAGCCAAAGGGCAAGGGCTGTGGCCATTGGACGGCTTGCAATGCACCGGCGGCCTGTCGATGTTGCTGATTTTCAGCCTGGGCATGGTTGTGGTTGGACGCCGCAAGAGGTTGTATGAGTCTTCCTGAGCTATTATTGATCAGTCCTCCGGACTACGAAACGCGCGAGTTCCGCGGCGCTCAACCGCTGGGCATCGCCTACCTGGCGGGCATGCTGCGCGCCATAGGCATCACAACCGAGCTGCTGGACGCCAATGTCGGCGGCCCTATGCCTTTTGAGCAGTTTGCGGCTCGGGTCGAGAACTTCGTGGCTACTGTCAGACAGCATGGCGGCCGGCCGGTGGTAGGCGTATCGGTGGTATCGCAGGTCATCGCCACAGCGGCTGCCTTGGCCGCGCGCATCAAGACCGTCGCCCCCGACGCGTTGGTGGTTATCGGCGGCTACCACCCTACCTTTGCCGACCGCGAGATTCTGGAGGACTTTGCAGATATCGACTTATGCGTGCGCGGCGAGGGCGAGCAGACGATCGTTGAGTTGATGAAGCACTGGCGGGCGGCCGGAACTGCGGACCCGCCGTTGCAGCCCGGTCGGATCGACTGGGGACACATCCTGGGCCTCACCTGGCGGCAAGGGGAGCAAATTATCGCTAACCCCAGCCGGCCCAACAACGTCAACCTGGACGCGTTGCCCTTTCCAGCGCGTGACCTGTTGCCGCCGCTCCACGCCTACGCGCCCTACGCCGACACCGTGGACGGCAAAATGCGCCTCAAGGCGTCGATGATCTCCAGTCGCGGCTGCCCCTTTCACTGCAACTTCTGCTCGATCATTGCCTTCTACGGCGACGCAGGCGGGAAGCCCTGGCGCGGCCGTAGCGTCGAGAACGTAGTGGCCGAGATGGTCGAGTTGGCCGACCGGGATGGCGCCAGCCACTTCGAGTTCCAGGACGATAACTTCTTCGTGCGAGCCGACCGCGCCCTGGCCATCGTGGAGCAGTATGCCCAGACTGGGCGCGACTTCTCCTTTGCCTTCCTGACCCGCGCCGATCAGGTGGTCAAGGGAGAACGCTACTTCCCTGCCCTGCGCAAAGCCGGGCTGCGCTACGTCAGTGTAGGCATCGAGAGCGGCAGCGAAGCCTCGCTGGAGCGCATGGTCAAGCAGACGGGCGTCGAGATCAATCGCCGCGCTCTGCAAATCCTGCACGACAACGATGTAGCTGCCCAGGTCGAGTTTATCATGTTCGAACCAGGCAGCACCCTGGACGACCTGCGTGATAACCTGCGCTTCATCGAGCAGCAAGGGCTGTTCGGCTATTTCCCGCCGTTGATCTTCGGCAAGCTGCTCTTGATGCCTGGTACGCCCGCGCGCGAGCAGTATCAGCGTGAGCAGGGCGTGAGTGGCAGCATCCATCAGTCGCTATCCTATGACTTTGGCGATCCCCGTGTGAGCGAAGTTTACGAGCTGTTGGGTGACTTTCAGCGCCGCCTGGGCAATCCATGGTTTGAGCTGGCCTTCAACCTGCTGGACGGCATACCGGCCCTGGAGATCGACCTACAGCGCAATCAGAGCGGCGACGCGACCAACGGCAAGCTCAACGTGCGCCAACTGGCTCAACTCAAACTGGAGTTCTTTGCCCTGACCCGCATCCCCTATCAGTTGATGCGTGAGGGGCTGGCGGCGGCAGCGCAGGAGACGACAGCGGCCAGCCATGCAAGCTTGCTGGCCAAGGCCGAGGCCGAGTTGGCCAACGTCAGTCAAAGGGTGCGGCAACTCCGACCGTAATTATCAACGTGACAAGCCCCCTACCCCTGTCTGTCCGGGTTCTGGCCGGACCTACGGTTGAAGAATTTCTGCGATGACTTGAGGGATCTGTTGCCGATCGCTGCCCAGCAGCAGACGGTAGACCGGTATCTGCTCCACGGCCTGGGCCAGGAATTCCAGATGTTGCCGGGCCAACGCCACGTCTTGCAGATCGACGCTGTAAAACAGAAGATCGCTGAGCAGGGAGGCTTTGTTGGCCGGCGCGAGAGTGGTGTGCGCCTGATCAGTGATCTCCGGAGCGAGAATGGCGCTCACCTGCCCGCGCAAGGCTACACTGTTGGGGTAGGCCTCGGAGAGGATGACTTGACGCTTGCCGGTGTGGCTGCGCAGAGGGGAGAGGTATGGCGCCAGTTCTGGAAACCAGGCTGCTGTCTTGTCGGTCACATCCAGGGTGCTGAGCAGGGCGATTACATCGACGGTTCCAGGCTGCGCGCGCTGCAGCAAGGTGGTATCGTCGCCCAGAAATTGGAGCCCCGCGGCCACACAGGTCAGCATGGTGGTGGTTTTGCCCGCGCCTGACTGGCCGGCGATCAGTACAGCCCGGCCGGCGTGTCCGATAGCCGAGGCATGAATCAAATGTAGCCCCCGGCGGCGCAGATGCTGGTAGAGGGTAATGAAGATCGACTGTTTGTAGTGGCGCAGGGGCCAGTGAACAGGCGCATGCACCCATCCTAACGAGCGCCCCTCGTTCTGGTTGAGAACAGTTAACAGCACATCCCCGTGGCGCGTAAAGAGATACGGCCCCTCCTGGTACTCACTGGTCTCCTGCTCGGACGATGTGTGCTGGGGCAACCAGGGTAGGTCAGGCAGCAGCTGCTCTCCCAGATCGACCAGATCGACGGTGAAATCCGCAGCAAAGCTTGCCCCACCGATCGGACAGGCCAGCGGGCGCACCATCTGCCGGCGCAAGGTCTGCGTCGTCGTGCGCAACCTGACCAGGCTGTCTCCGATCTGAAGCGTTGCCTCCTCGACGGAGGAACTGGTATAAATTTGTTCGAAGGTCGCCGCCAGTCTGTCATAGATCTGTGCAGCATGTGGCGGCAAGGGATCCATCTGGGAGGATAAACGCAACGAAGGAAAGCTGGAGACCAACTTTCCTTCTTACGAGCAAGGTAACTTGCACTTTTGCCGGCAAAAAAAACCGGGCTATAGGTTTCGGTCCCTATTGGGGCCAAGCGATGGTACAGGCGTACTTAGTTGCCCGGCATCAGCCAGTTGGCCCCATTGGAAACAGTGCCCAACGTAACCTTCTGGAGTCGCTGATATTTGGTCAAGGTCGGTGTCTGGTAGGTCTTCTTGACAGTGGTGTTCTGATTCACGATGATACCTCCGTGTTGGGTTTGTTGCGCTTGGAGCGCTGCTGACAGAACGACGGTTACACACAGTAGCCGTGTAGCGGTTCCGAACGAATTATCGAGTGACAACCAGCCCTTCATCGGCCAATTTCTTGACCAAACGGAGGACATCAGCGCCAGCCTGTTCACTGTCCACATTGTACTCTTCAAGGACCAAATCTACCAAGTCCTGAATTGTCTTTGACCCGTCAATACTCTCCCAGATGCAGGTACCTACGCTGTCCAAGCTGAAGTAATCACCGCTAGACAGATGAATCAGTAAAGCTTCACTATCCACCACGCGATCTATAATCTGATCACTGTTCTTGGCAACCAATGTATCCAGAGAGAGACGGGACATTTGAGTAATGGGACGAGAAGAAACCTCAATTTACAAGCAAGTGAGATTATAGCACAGGCCGCAAACATTTGTCAAGCCTTCTGCAAAGCCGGGAATTGGCCCACTCCTGCCAGTAGATCCCCTGGCCGAACGCTTGCTCAGATGCCAAACGGCCCCAGGTACTTATCGGGCGTCCATTCCTGCGGCGGCGGGCTGAGATGACCGTTGCCGTTGGCATGGAAGCCGCGCAGTTCCATGATCTCTGCCTCCAGCGCCATCATCCGGTCGGAAAAGGCCTTGAGCGCCTCGGCTGTGGCGTCGGGCATGACATTGTGCTGCAGATCGCGCTCAGGATCTGACGCCTGCAGCCAGCCATCACGATGGCGCACGCGGCCGGGTACGCCAACCACCACCGACTCCGCCGGTGTGTCTTTGACCACTACCGAGTTGGCGCCGATGCGGCTGTGGTCGCCGACGCTGATCGGGCCCAGTACCTTCGCGCCCGCCCCCAGCACCACCGAGTCGCCGATGGTGGGATGACGCTTGCCCTTCTGCCAACTCACACCGCCCAGAGTGACGCCGTGATACATGGTCACGTTGGCGCCGACCTCCGCCGTCTCCCCGATTACCACACCCATGCCGTGATCGATGAAGAATCCCGGACCGATGCGCGCACCCGGATGGATCTCGATGCCGGTCACAAAGCGGCTGGTCTGGGAGATCAGCCGGCCCAGCAGCTTGAAGTCACGTTGCCACAGCCAATGGGCCAGGCGGTGCAGCCAGATGGCCTGCAGCCCCGGATAGGCTAGAAGCACTTCCAGCTTGCTGCGCGCCGCCGGGTCGCGGTCAAAGACAGCGCGCATGTCATGACGTAGGGTGGTGAACATGGCAGGCTCTTTCGCTAGGCCAGGTCGGCATACAGCACGGTGCTGAGGTAGCGCTCGCCGTTGGACGGGATGATGACCACGATGCGTTTGCCCGCGCTCTCCGGCCGGCGTCCGACTTGCAGCGCGGCCCAGACGGCTGCGCCTGAGGAGATTCCTACCAGAATACCCTCGTCACGGCCAACCTGGCGCGCTGTGGCAATGGCGTCGTCGTTGCTGACACGAATGACCTCGTCGATGATGTCCGTGTTGAGCACGCCAGGCACGAAACCCGCACCGATGCCCTGGATCTTGTGGGGGCCTGGTTGGCCACCGCTGAGCACTGGCGAGTCGGCCGGCTCCACCGCGACAGCTTTGAAGTCAGGGTTGCGAGCCTTGAGCACCTCGGCCACGCCAGTGATGGTGCCGCCCGTGCCAACGCCGCTAACCAGGATGTCCACCTGGCCATCGGTGTCGCCCCATATCTCTTCGGCCGTGGTACGGCGATGGATCGCAGGATTGGCGGGATTCTCGAACTGCTGGGGGATGAAGTAGCGTGGATCGGCGGCGGCCATTTCAGCCGCCGCGGCGATAGCTCCGCGCATGCCCTGTGCGCCGGGCGTCAGCACCAGGTCGGCGCCGTAGGCCCGCAGCAGTTTGCGCCGCTCCATGCTCATGGTGTCAGGCATGACCAGCACGCAGCGGTAGCCCTTGGCCGCGGCAACGAAAGCCAGGCCGATGCCCGTGTTGCCGCTGGTTGGCTCCAGAATGATCGTCTCAGGTCCGATCTTGCCGGCCGCCTCAGCCGCCTCGATCATGCTCAGGCCAATGCGGTCCTTAACGCTGCTGGCCGGGTTGAAGAACTCCAGCTTGAGCAGGATTTCGGCCACCGTGCCGGCCTCTTGGGCGATGCGGTTGAGCCGCACCAGCGGTGTGCTGCCGACCAGCTCGGCGATGTTGTTGTAGATGCGTGACATGATGGTTTTCCTTCCAAAGATGACAGGTTTGCGCATACGTGCGTAACGAGTGATGCGTAACTCGTCACCCGAGCCTTGCGTCCTTGCGCAGATGCCTCCGTTACGGCTTACTGTTTACGTTCGCTTGACCAACTTGCGCCAGCAAGCGCTCGGTCGTCGCCAGCCCGTGATTGATGGCCACCGGCCGGCGTTGGCTGTCCAGCACCACCGTAGTGGGCACGGTCATGACGTGGTAGTAGTCGGCCAGGCGCTGGTGCTCGACTGCATCCAGCTTCAGCACCTGCAAGCCGCTGAGTTGTTGCTGTACCTGCGCCAGAGCGGGCGTCTGCTGGAAGCGGCACTGCGCGCAGGATGGTGTGGTGAAGTAGAGCACGGCCGGCGCGGCGGACAGCAATAAAACCGCCAGCTCGGCTGGACCGTGTGGGTCGGCCAGAGCCAGACGCTGCGTTTGTTGCTGCAAGCGCAGCCGCCAGACGGCATAAGCCGTAGCCAGCAGCAGTGCAAACGCAGCAAGGATGATCAATCGGTCAAACATGGTAGTCTCCAAAAGCCCATCGCTTAGGCCGGGTTTTGCTCAGCACCCCGGAGCTTTACCGGAGTGGATCTGACCGAGGCCCCCAGCGACCGGACACAGCGCCAGCGGCTACGCTCCCTGCGGCGTCTGCCACCAGGGTAAGTTGGCGGCAATGCCCCGCCGGGCCAGTTGATAATACAGGAAGCAGCCCATGCAGAAGCCCAGGAACAGGTTGACGGCGGCCAACGCCACCACAATGCCTGTCAAGGCCCAGCCCAACAGCGGCAGGCTGGCCCACAGCGCGGCGCTGGCCAGGGTCAGCATCAGAGCGCCGACGCCTTGGGCGAACAGGTGCGGTCGCAGGTCGTCGGCCTTAGGCGCAGGCCGCACGATACCCAACGGCTTGAGCACATGCTGATAGACCCGCTTGAACAGCCCGGCCTGCGGCGCAAAGGTTCCGATCCACATCACAGCAGCCACGAAGACCACCAGCCAGGGCTGATTCAGCACAAAGGCCAATGCCAGCAGGGCGATAATCGATGCCTGATTGAAGCGCAAAGCGCTGTAGTCGACCCTATTCGCAGTGTTGTCCATCGTCATATCCTTCTTTCAATCTCAGAGTCAAGTCATCCAGTGAACAGATAGTTGCCATCATCGTCGCGAGCCAGGGCCACAATGTCCATAATCGCTTCCCGGTCCAACGGCCCATAGAGGTGGGGAAAGCGACCATCGGGCGTCTCGTCCCATTGCACCGGCGCCCCCAACAGCGCCTCATCGATCGCCAGTGCGACCAGGTCCACGATATCCGCATAGAATGCGTTGGCCACCCACGTGACCTGATCCGGCGTGGCCGAGAGATGAATGAAGCCTTCCTCAAACAGACTGGCCGGCGCGTAAGGCTCATCGGCGGGCTGGCCTTGGAAGTGGAATTGAGAAACCAGGTGATAGAGCATAGTTAGTGGTACACAAAGGAAAGAAGGGAAAGGAAGGAAACAAGGGCCGCTGGGGAGGGCGCTTCTGGCCTTGTCTACTCGTCTACCCATCTTCTACTCGAATAGTCCTAAACTCAAGTACTTCGCGCCGCCGTCGGGCAATAAGGTGACGACCACCCCGCTGTCCAGTCTGTTGGCGACTTGCAGCGCGCCATGGACGGCAGCGCCGGCGCTGAAGCCGACCAGCAGGCCAGCCTCGCGGGCCAGCCGGCGAGTCATCTCCCATGCGTCGCCAGCCTCGATGGGTAAGCTGCGATCGACCAGGGACGGGTCGAAGATGCCGGGCACGAGGGAACTCTCCAGGTGCTTGAGGCCCTCGATGACCTGCAACTCATCGGCTGGCTGCAGGGCGACCAGTTGGATGGCAGGAGAAGTCTCCTTCAGTCGCCGGCCCACGCCCATGAAGGTGCCGGTGGTGCCCAGGCCGGCCACGAAGTGCGTGACGCGGCTGTTGGTCTGGCACAGAATCTCGGGACCTGTCGTATCGTAGTGGGCGCGCCAATTGCTGTCGTTGTTGTACTGGTCAGGGTAGAAGTAGCCGCCAGGTTGGGCGGCCACGATCTCGCGTGCCAGACGGATAGCGCCGTCGCTGCCCTCAAGCGGATCGCTCTCGATGATCTGCGCGCCATAGGCTCGGGCCAACGCCTTGCGTTCCACCGTCACATTGGCCGGCATGACCAGATGCACGGCGTAGCCCTTGGCCGCGCCGATCAGCGCGTAGCCGATGCCCGTGTTGCCGCTGGTGGCGTCGATGATCGTCTGGCCGGGCGTCAACCGGCCGGTTTGCTCTGCATCCTCAATCATGCGCAGCGCGGCCCGATCCTTGACCGAGCCGCCGGGGTTGAACCACTCGGCCTTGGCGTACAGTTCAACGCCCGGCCGGTCCACCAGGAAGCTCAGGTCCAGCAATGGCGTGTTGCCAATCTGCTCCAGGATGGACGCCGGCCGGTAAGGCTGCTCTGGCGCCACGGCCCAGACAATGTTTTCGCTGCGTGTCAATACAAGAGGTAAGGTCATAGTGCCATCTCCGTTGCTACCGGGGGACTGGGAGGACCTGGAGGAACTGCGAAGAACTTGCATCAAGATCTTCGTGAGTTTCCCTCAGCTTCCTCGTTCCCTTCATTTCCCTTCTGTCATTCCCTCGCCGGCATGCCGCAGAACTGCTCGTAGTCGATCAGCTCGGTGAGGCTTGGCGCGTCGCCGCAGACCGGGCAAGCCGGGTTGCGACGGATGTTGAGGGTGCGGAAGCTCATCTCCAGGGCGTCAAAGGTCAGCAGGCGGCCGATCAATGGCTCACCCTTGCCCAATATCAGCTTGATGGCCTCGACAGCCTGGATCGAGCCCACGATGCCCGGCAGCACGCCCAGCACACCAGCCTCAGCGCAGCTTGGCACCTCGCCCGGCGGCGGCGGGTCGGGATAGAGGCAACGATAGCACGGCCCCTGGCTAATCCCCTCCTCCGGCGCGCCGGGGTGGTAGATCGTCACCTGGCCCTCGAACATGAAGATGCTGGCGTCCACCAGCGGCTTGCGCAGGAAGTGGCAGGCGTCATTGACAAGGTAGCGGGTCGGGAAGTTGTCGGAGCCGTTGAGCACGATATCGTAGTCCTGGATGATCTGCAAGGCGTTGGCGCTGGTGATCGGCTCGCGATGGGGCACGACGGTGACATCAGGGTTGATCTCGGCGAGCCGGGCTTTGGCCGACTCGACCTTGGGCTTGCCGATCCAGCTTTCGCCGTGCAGGATCTGTCGCTGCAGGTTGCTCAAATCAACGGTGTCGTAGTCCACGATGCCCAGCGTTCCTACACCGGCGGCGGCCAGGTAAAGCGCGGCGGGCGAACCCAGCCCGCCTGCGCCGATGAGCAGCACCTTGGCGTCCAACAGCTTGCCTTGCCCTTCTTCACCCACGTCAGGCAGGAGCGTGTGGCGGCTATAGCGGATCTTCTGCTCGGCAGTCAGTTTACGCGGCACGGTAACCGGCAGACCGGCGCTGCGCCAGCCGCCGAAGCCGCCGATCAGCGACTCCACACGGCTGTAGCCCATCTCCTGCAGGTTGCGCGCGGCCAGCGCCGAGCGCACACCGCCCGCGCAGTACAGCACGATGGGTGTGGCGGGGTCGTAGGCGTGTTGCTCGATGCGCAGCTCCAGAAAGCCGCGCGGGATGAAGACCGCGCCCGGCACGTGGCCTTGCTCGAATTCGTCTCGCTCGCGGATGTCGATCACCAGCGGGCTGGATCCGTTGCCCAGGCGTTGCTCGAGCGCTTGCGGTGTGATTTCGATGATTTGGCTTTTGGCCAGGGCGATCAGTTGATCGCGGTTGATTCTTGTCATGGTTGGTGTGCTCCGATATCTCTCGCAACCCGTAACCCGGAGACTCTTGCCGCAATTCCGGTTACGGGTTACGGATCACGCTCCGCCCGCCATAGCCGGCACAATCGACACCCTGTCACCGGCCGCCAGCGGCGTGTCCGCGCCCTGCAGCGTGCGGATCTCGTCCTCATTGACGAAGACGTTGATAAAGCGCTTGATCTTACCGTCAGCGTCCAGCAGGCGCTCGCCGATGCCGGGATAGCCGGCCTCCAGGTTGTGCAGCAGCACATCGACGGTATCGCCGGCTACCTCGACTTTGGCTTGATTGGCGGTCAGGCGGCGCAGAGGCGTCGGAATCAGTACAGTTGGCATGAAACGGGTCCTTTCTTGGAACTCAAACTTCGGAGGCAGCCAGTTCAAGCGAATACCGGGTCGGCTACGGCGGCTTCCAGAATTTCGGGCGATTGGGTTGGCCGCAAACAAAAAAGCCCATCCACGGTTCTTGAACCGTGCGATGAGCTATCGCGCTAACGCTTCACAAGTTGGACGCACAACCTGCTGAGCATGTTGACGCCAAACTACTATGAAGTTATCGATCGAAGGATCGCTTTCTGCTGCCTCACCGCACGCGTGTCGACGGGCGAGAGCCGCTGGCACGCATGGCCAGCGCTCCCGCTAACGACAGGAGCAAGTGAATTGGGCAGTGCAGAGAAGCGATGCAATCATGTTACCGGTGTTTATTTGATCCTATTGACGAACTTGTCCTGAGTGTATCCAAGAATGCGCGGCCTGTCAAGTAAGTGTGCATCCCGTCGCTCCTGAGCGGGACATATCGGCTGGCACGACCCTGCAGTTCGTCGGGCCTTTGGCAAGAGAGCCTGCGCCAGGTATAATCCATGACTGGATTGTTCATCCGTAACCTGGCCTCATCTGCCACCCGGAACCAGGCCTGAACCGACCGAAACCCTCATGTTCAACAAAATCCTGATCGCCAACCGCGGCGAGGTCGCCGTTCGCATCATTCGAGCCTGCCAGGAACTGGGCATCCGCACCGTAGCGGTTTACTCCGACGCAGACGCCGATGCGCTGCACACCATGCTGGCCGACGAGTCGGTGCGCATCGGCCCGCCGCCGCCCAGCCAAAGCTACCTGTGCGGCGACTGTATCCTGGAGGTCGCGCGACGGCTGGGCTGCGACGCGCTCCACCCCGGCTATGGCTTCCTCTCAGAGAACGCAGGCTTCGCTGAGAGCGTGCTGGGGGCCGGGCTGGCGTGGATCGGCCCCAGCCCTGCGGCCATGCGCACCATGGGGTCGAAGACATCCGCCCGCGCGACCATGCAGGCGGCTGGCGTCCCCATCGTGCCCGGCTACCAGGAGAGCCAGGACGACGCCGACCTGCTGGTTGCGGCCGGGCGCATTGGCTTTCCCGTCCTGGTCAAGGCCACGGCCGGCGGCGGCGGCAAGGGCATGCGCATTGTCGATGCCCCGGCCGAGCTGCCGGCCGCGCTCCAATCAGCCCGCCGCGAGGCCCGGAACGCTTTCGGCGACGCCCGCATCTACCTGGAGAAGCTGATCCGCAGCCCGCGCCACATCGAGTTCCAGGTCTTCGGCGACGCCCACGGCAACGCCATCCACCTCTTCGAGCGCGAGTGCTCCATCCAGCGCCGCCATCAGAAGATCGTGGAGGAAACGCCGTCGCCCCTGCTGGACGCCGACTTGCGCCGGCGCATGGGCGAGGCTGCGCTGGCAGCCGTGCGCGCCGTGGGCTACGTCAACGCCGGCACGCTGGAGTTCCTGGTCGACCCGGCCGACCGCAGCTTCTACTTCCTGGAGATGAACACCCGCCTGCAGGTCGAGCACCCCATCACTGAACAGGTGACGGGCGTCGATCTGGTCAAGCTGCAGATTCAGGTCGCGGCCGGCCAACCGATCCCCTTCACACAGGCGCAGGTGGGCCAGCGCCGCCACGCCATCGAGTGCCGCATCTATGCCGAAGACCCGGCCAACGGCTTCATGCCCAGCGTGGGCAAGGTGTTGCGGGCCGTAGAGCCGGTGGGGCCGGGCGTGCGCGTCGACGCAGGCGTGACCACCGGCGACGAGGTGACGGTCCACTACGACCCGATGATTGCTAAGCTGATCGTGCTGGGCGAGGACAGGGCCGACGCCATGCGCAAGATGGACTGGGCGCTGAGCCATTACGTGTTGCTGGGCCTGGTTACCAACATCTCCTTCCTGCGTGCGGTGATCAACCACGAAGTTTTCCGCCGCGGCGAGGCCGCCACCGATTTCGTGGATCGCTTTTTCGCCGATTGGCTGCCGCCCGCGAACGAGCCGCCCGACCTGGTGTTGGCGGCGGCGGCGTTGTCGGAGCTGCTGGAGGGCGCGGCTGTGGGCGCTACCCCGGTGGCTGTCGGCGGCAAGGCGCAGGGCGACCCGTATAGCCCGTGGCAGCATTTAGGCGGGTATCGTGTCGGTCAGGACTGACAGTGCTGACTACCCGGCACGACGACCAGCACTGTCAGTCCTGCGGAGCGGACGATGAAGACCGAATTCACCTATCAAATCGGCGACGAGACCAGAACCGTCACGGTCGAGCGCGAGGGCGATTGTTTCCAGGTGACGGTGGGCGACAACGCCTACCAGATCCGCGCCCAGCGGCCGGAGCATGGCCGGCTCAACTTGCAGGTGGGCGACCGGCGGCTGCGCGCCTACGTGGCCCACGATGGGCTGCGCCGCTATGTGGCCATGGCTGGCCAGACGTGGACCCTGGAGCGACCCCAACCTCAACAGAAACGCCGCCGCGTAGGCGCGGGCGGGCCGGGCGCGGGCAGCCTGGAGGCGGCCATGCCCGGTCTGGTGCTGGATGTGCTGGTGGCCGAGGGCGACGAGGTGCAGCAAGGCCAGCCGTTGGTGCTGCTCTCGGCTATGAAGATGGAACTGCGCATCGCCGCGCCGGCCGCGGGACGTGTGACAAAAGTCCATTGTCAGGCCGGGCAAGTAGTGGAGCGGGGGCAGGTGTTGGTGGAGATTGCTCGAAAGGAAGATGGGATCTGAAAGGAACCGGAGGATCCAGAAGAACTCCTGCGAAATCGAAGGACCTCGCGCGTCATGCTGAACATCCGTGCGTGTCGTCCTGAGTGCTTTGTAAGGATGGTCTTTGTGAGCGTCATCCTGAGGCTCGGCGAAGGATCCGCGGCTGGCACACTGGGGATGCTTCGGCGGCCCTCAGCATGACACGACACAAACTTCAGACTTACAGGGCACTGAGCAGGTCTGGCACACGATTTCCGCCGCCGCGAGAAACGAGCGCAAGCACCCCCTATCCGAACTCAAGATGGGGCAGCCTCGGCCGTCAGGCTGCGCTCATACTCGGCGCGCTCCTGCATCTCGCCGCGCAAGGTGGCGATGTCCCTGGGCACCAGGAAGATGACCGCGATGTAGATCACGCCGCAGATCAGCCAGGCCGTAGTGTTGATGCCCAGAATCGCCGTGCCCAGCGATGTGCGGTCGGCGATGAAGCCGGCCAGCAGGGGCGCCATGGCCGCGCCGGCCGATTCGATCAGGTACTGGATGGAGATAGCTGTGCTGCGCACCTCGGGTAGGGTCACATCCGAGACGATGGAGACCACATTCGGCGAGGAGAAGGGAATGAAGAAGGCGGTGGCGGCCAACAAAATCAGGAATAGCGTCTGGTTCTCTGCTGGCACGCTCAGAGTCAGCGCCATCAGCACCGCGCCGGTCAGCACACCGATGGTGGAGACGATAGCCCGGCCGCTGGGCGTGCGCTTGAAGAGCGCATCACCCAGCGCGCCGCCCACAGGATAGCCCAGGGCCAGCACGAGCACAGCCGCAGCCATGGTGACGAGCAGCGCCGTGCCCTCGTAGCCCCGTTCCTTCTCCAGGTAGGTGAAGAACCAAAAGGAGATCACGTTCCAGGGGAAGACGCCAAAGAAGCCTTGCAGGAAGAGCAGGCGTAGGGTGCGCTTCTTGAACAGCCCGCGCGCCACCGGCCAGCTAAAGCGGTAGGTGGTGCTCATCTCCACGCCGGCCAGCTCCGGCTCGCTGCCGCCGCGCTTGGGCTCCTTGACGCCAAAGAAGATCACCACGGCCAGCAGCACGCCCAGCGTGCCGGTGATGTAGAACACTGCCCGCCAGCCGATGGTATCCCGCAGCGCCAGGGCCAGGATCATGCCGGTCAGAAAACCCAACGGCATGGAAAGTTGCAAGAGGCCATAGACCCGGCCGCGCTTGTTGGGGCTGAAATAGTCGGCGATCAGGCTATAGATGCCAGGGTAGCTGGAATCGTCGATGCCGGTGCTGGCGCGGGTGACCAGGAAGGCGCGGTAGGTGGGGGCGATGGCGTTGAGCCAGGTAGTGGCGCCCCACAGCAGCGAGGCCAACGCCAGCAGCTTGGCACGCGCAAAGCGATCATAGAGGTAGCCCCAGAGCGGATAGAACAGCGCGCCCACGATCAACGCCCCCGTGCTGACCGCGCCCATCTGCGTCATGCTGATGCCAAACGTGGCCATGATGTTGGGCGTCAACGTGCCGATCAGCAGCTTGTCCGACTGATGCAGCAGCATGAAGAAGAAGAACGTGCCGACGACGAACCAACGATAGCGGGATTTCATGCGTCACCTCGTTCGAATGCTCTGGCCGGTTCCGTGAACCGGCGGATCATAGCACCTGGCAGATGCTCAGGTACTCGTCGCCGTCGCCACCGGGAGACAGCGCGCAGCAGGCCGCGTACGGGCTGAAGGGGTCGCGCTGTTTAGCCTGTCGGTCAGCGGCTTGGCGGTCGGCACGTAGACCAGCAGCCCCTCCAGCGGCACGTCGGCCTGGCCCGGCACATGCAAGACCGCCAAGGCCGCGGTGCGGCTCTTGATGCTGCTCTCGCTGGCGTCCACTGCCACGCAGTGCTCGCTGGCTAGTTCCAGGCACAGGTCACGGTAGCGCCGGTCTGGATCGTAGACCACCAGGACGCCGGTCTGACGCAGGCGGGGGAGGAGCATGTCCTGTTGGATGAATGCTTTGATGCTCATCGTTTCCGGATTCAGGTGATAGAGAATGTCATCTGGGTGCATTCAAAATGGGTTGGTGTAGGGGACGGGGGTGCCCCCGCCCCTACGGTGCATCTCAACCAGTCTTGAACACACCTATGTCATTTGGCTTCGCCATTCAGGTTCGCCCGATTCGGGGGTTTGTCCTCCAATCAGACTTGTTGGTCAGACGATTGACTAATGACGGTCAAGATTTCCTTGCAGTACCCCTCTGCCAATTGGCGTTCGTATTCTTGAAGCATCCAATCCCTATTGTGAGCAAGCGGATTCCTAAATTTGGCAAGCAACGTCGAACGTTGATCCCAGTAATTCTTGTCTTTTCCGAAGAAGGGTTGGTAGATGTTCCAGGCAGCAAAGATGATTGCGAAAAGATCCCGCGGGTAGGTGAAATCGAGGAGATTCCTTGATGCACGACTTCCGAAGGCTATCTCCTCTTTCTGCTGTGCTTGCCGACAACTGTCAAATGTTGCCCGTAGATTGGGATGGGCCTTTTCCATCTTCGAAACCCACTGATCACCATGCTGTTTGTTCATGGTGTTGGTGATTAGCCGCCTCAACGCGAGTTCAGTCTCTTTCCAGAGAGGCCATAGGTCGACCTGTCGCTCAATCAGCCTAAGATACGTCTGAAAATGGGGTGAAAATGCTGCATATGTATCTCCCGTTGTTGGATGTATTAGTCCGTAGCGCTGGAATTCTTCGACTTCACTTTGCTTCACGTCATAAACAGGTCCGAAGAGAATCTGAAGTAGCTTCTCAAGAGTATAGTCTTCCCTTAGCAAATCAACCATTCGGTCATACTGGTCCAGGAATGAGTGTTCTAAATCCTCAGCCACACTATCCATCTGTATGCGTCCAGTCAAGCGATACTGTTCAACCATCTCGTAGCCAAGCATCTCAAGGAGAAAGGGATGACCACCCGCATAGAATCGCATCATGGCTCTTGTTTCATCGTTAAGAGCAATACCAATCGACCCGAGACGAGAAATTAGAAGATCAACGTCTGACTCCGTGAACATGCCAAGGTAGTGCTTGTGAAAAATACCGTCCAGCGTAGAAATCGCTTGCGTCTGAAGTTCAATATCACGGATTGAGCGACGAGATGCTGTGATCAACGTCACTCGCCATTCTGGACGGTACGAAAGTTCGCGCAGACCTTGAAATCCTGAAATATCACCTTTGAACAGATGACGAGCATGGTCAAATTCGTCCAGAATAAACCAGACTCTTATGCCATCTAGTCGAACTTTCTCAAAGAATCGCTCTATACGAGCATACCCTCCGCTCCAAGATGCATCATCCTTTAGAGCGCGATCGGCAACCCGCTGGATTGGTGTAGATAGGCGATCAAGGTCCTCTAGCTCATCGGTACAGCGAACAACCATGGATTGAAAGAATTGTGCCGAGGAGTCATATTTCGCTAAGTTGATCCAGATGGGAACGATACTCCGTTGGTGCAGGTCGTGCTTGCGTTCCATTATGGATTTGTAAAGCAAACTGCTCTTGCCTATACGAGGCTCTCCGATGATTGCCAGATTGCCAGCTTCGATTGGACGAATCACTCTGTTTTCCACCACTCGCAGGTCTGATTCGCGGCCAATGAAGCGATCTTGGTGAACAATGATGCCGTAGTCTGAAAAAGGATTCTCGATATTCATGTTCGCTTCCTTTACTGGTGAGCTACCAGCCATTCCTTAAAGATGCCCACCCTCACGCGGTAGTATTGACCTCGCTCCCGGTCGACGACCTCTCGCTTTACTAGATCATCAAGGATAAGGTCAATGGGCGTGTGGGTCTCGCAGACCAAACTGCTACGACTGCAGGGGCCAACCTGACTATTCGCTGCCATAGCTGTTAGAACCTTGATGACATCATCATCGCCTATGGCGTCTCTAGAAGTGTCCCCAGAACTTATCAGATTGTCGAACTTGTCTAGGCTAAGCGCATTCACACCTGATATGAGATCACTTTTCAACTGATCCACATCTGCATCGGTTATCACGCGAGCCCGCTTTCGATTCATGTACTCGACCAATCGATTACACACGATTTGAATGTAAAAGGGACTCCCTGCAGTCAAATCAAGAATCCTCTCAATTGCTCGCTCTCGATATCGGCTTTCGTCTTGTTTACCTGCAATCCGTATCGGCTCATCGATCAATCGGGTCGCGTCCTCAGGTCTTAAGTAGCTGACCCGTTCATCTTGTGTGGTACCGAATTCATTGGGGAACTTCTGCTTGAACTTTGGCATTACGTCCTGCCCGGCTAGAACTGCGCTGAAGTATCCCTCTTGCAGAAGAGCTTTCCAGTTCTTCATGAACGATTCCGGTAGGGTCCCTTGGACTATTTGACTGTAGATGTACGAAAACTCATCAATCAAAAGCACAACCCGCGTGTTCTGCCAAGCCGTACTTCTTGCAGTCTCACGCTTAAAACGATCGAACACATCCTTGAAGAGCATTAGTGGGCTTGGATGTCCGTAAAACTCCTGGTCTTTTGGAATCAAAATATCTAGCTCAGGACGGCCAGACTCCACAGCATCCTCAATGGCATACGTGAGTTTTGAGAGAATGCTTTTCAGTATTTGATAGAGTAACGGTGTCGAGGAGTGTTCATCAAGGATCGATCCAATGTTACCGACGTCGAGAATGAGCATGAAAGGATCTGACTGCAGCCGGATTTTGAGATGATGGAGAATTGACGATTTTCCTGCCCGCTTTTGGCCGAAGATGACCACACATTTGCTTTGACTAGATGATTTCTGAATAGCGCTAGACACATTTTCAATTAACTCATCTCGTCCAAAGAACATCAGAGGGTCGCCCACAACTCCACCTTCGGCGTAAGCTGCATACGGATTCTCGATTTCCTCAAAGTCTGCTTCTGAGTAAAGCCTAATTGAGAAGTTGCTCATAGAAGATTGCGCTATGCGATCGGAACGCGTGCTATATTGAGCGTAAACCGGCATCGAGAAAGCCTGGGCTTCAAATGCTGCTTCAGTCACACGCAAAGGTACGCGAAGAATCTGTTGATCACCTCCGCGTAAGGAGCGATTCAGTTGGATCTCAGGAATATCGACGTAGAACAAATCTGCGTCTTCCTGTATCACAAGTTCGAGCGACTCTGCTGGACTGCAGCCCAGTCGATTGCTGGCAACAATTTGAACCTCAATGTGTTGACTGGAATCTGGAATATAAGACTCGACCGCTAATCTTAAGGAGACTTGTGGAGTACTTCGCTCATATAGCTCCCGTAACCATGTTTCCGTTTTTCCTTGCACGACTTGAACAACTGGATGTAGTTCCTCGATTGAGAGTTTGGTTGGGTTATCCGCAATCTCTTTCAGCATATCTTGGCACCGACTGGCAATCTGAATACACAGACGTTCCTGCTCTTCAAATGAAATCTGCTTGCATAGATCAAGATTCATCTCCAAGACTTGAAGTATCTGGCGAGTACGCTGCTGATCTAGGTCGAGAAAAAGCCTTGGAATCAGTCCTGTCAGTCGCTTGATGGCGTCCTCGAGATAGGCAGTTGTCAGTTCCATGTGGTTTTGGAGAAAGCGAATCTCGCTTTGTACGCTGCGAAGTTCATCGATATTCCTTCGCACCAATTCATTCCAAAGACTCACGAAATCTTCAAGGCGTTTGAGTGGTGTCCGAGGCACCACACCATAGGACTTTAGATACTCCATAGCTAGCGCCTGAATAGTGTCTTTACTGTAGAGCCGGCTAAGGACTTTGTCAGCAGCGTAACGGCTTCGGGACACTAGATGCGCAATTGCGCCAAAAGCAAGATCACGTTGAGGGTGTTGCATCACGATTCGTTCGATGGCATGGTCGATGGTGGGAATCGTAGGGGTCATTGGAACAGAAGCTGGCCCTAATGCCACAAACAAATATCTAACTAACGCGTTCACGGCGTCTTGTTCATCCCCCTTACTTCGACTTTGAACCGTATCATATCGATCATAGGACGTCAAAGCCTCACAGTAAAACTCACGTGCTACATCAGGATGTCGTCCCACAATCACAGATGCATCGCCTCTGGAGGCAAAAGCACGACACAGGTATTTGTAGAATTCCCCGGATTGCTCTCCCTCTTCGGTCATTAGGGATATGAGCTTGGCAGCAGAGAGATAGTAGCCGGCTCGTTCAAGCGGTACCTTGGTACCAAGTTTCGTAGCTAGGTCTTCCAACTGCTGAACATGACTGCGCCTGAACTGGCCTCTTTGGACTATTTCAGGTGGAACGCCCTTGAAATCGCATTGATCTAGATAAAAGCGAACGAACCTACTGACTTCGCTCGAAAAACCTAGCAACGTTGACTGAATTATGATGTCGATTTGGGACGACTGACCAGTTGCCTGTGCTTGGCCAATTGCCTCCAAAACGCGAGCGGCTTGGTCGTCAGGGGATTGGTCCAGAACTCTTCGGAGACGCTTTTCAGCTTCGCCATATCGTCCCTGTTTGAAGAGGCAAATGGCGATGTTGGTTTGCACATTGACGTTAGAAGGGTCAAGCTTCTGCAATTGCGTCAGAATCTTCTCAGCTTCAAGATATTGCTCAAGTTGCATGTAGCAATATCCGATTTGCCACATAATGGGTCCCTTTTGAGCGGCAGTCTGAAGGGAACTGAGTTTCTGATTCAATAGATTGATAGCTTCAGCATGCTGACCAGAACTCTGATAGAAGGTGATCAACAGGTTGTTAACTTTTTGTGGTTCTGATATCTTGCTCCGATGCCTGAGCAAGATATTGATAGCATCCTGAGGGCGGCCCTGTTGAGCATATACGTTTGCGAGATCCTTGACTGCGCTCGCGACGTTGTCACCTTGCTGGATTGCCTGTTCAAAGAGATGAGACGCTCGTTCCAGATCTCGCTCTATGAGTTGCACTCGCTTGGCACGTGCATAAGGATTGGAGCCTTTGGGAACACCAACTATTCTTGCATTCTCGCGCCAAGTCGCATACAGGCTTTGAGCATTTGGATAGTCGGGTTCGAGAGCTAGTACCTGTCGAATGTTGGCGATGGCTACTGGGTATTCACCTTCGCTGGCGGATTTCACGGCTAACTCGAACCGTTCTTGGACGGACCGGTTGATTGAGACATCGACTGCCAACATGCCTCTTGGCGACTGCGCTTTTCTGAACACTATCGGGATGCTATCGCCGGGTTTCATATTAGACAACTTGGCGAGAAGGTCACTGTCAGTTATTGCACTCCTATGAAAAAAGTAGTTCCCCTCAACCTGATCACGAAGAAACCCATAGTTGCGATCTGGAAGGTATTTGTACACATACCCCGATATTAGCTTTGACTGCGGAGTAGGCTCAGGGTTGGGTGGGTTTTTCAGAGATTGTGTCTCGTTCTCCGCTCTTAGAAAATCTTCGGATGGCGAAATCTGTAGTCCACGTATACCATCTTGAGCCAGTACTGTCGCTGGCTTACCTTGTAGTGCCAGCTCCGCGATTCTGCGAGCATCCTCATCATGTTTCTGTCTTAGCAATAGATAGATGGTCGTATCTCTCAGAAGCTGAGCTTCGTTCTCTGAGAATTCTATCTGAGGCTTTTTTAGCCAATCGAACACCCGTGACTGAATCTGGTGGCGGTCAATCAAGCGAACGAAGACATACCAACAGTCTTCATCATTAATTGCGGCTCCCGAAGTGTAATACCGCAACAGCGAAACGCAGGCTAGAGGCTCCAACTGCCTTTGCATTGAAGCAGATGCCAGATTGTACCAATCATCCGAGGTATCAGAAATGAGTGCTGCGCTGCGGTACTCATACAAGGCCTTGTCAAGATTACCATTCAGCCAGTAGGCATACCCCAAGACGCGATGGACCGGTGCAGATTCGGGATGTAGTTCCTCAAGGGCTTCAAGCTCAGTGATAATCGGTTGAATCCTCCCAAACTTGGGATGAGTCTCGTTCACTCTCGATGCGTAGGCAAACTTCTCCCTGGCGCGGTTCCATATCTTCTCTGCATCATGCCTATGACTGCCTTGGAACTCACTTGATGGCATGACGAAGTCAACAGGCTTCACGTTGATGCCCGCTGATTGTGTTCTGGCATCGAACCGCGCCTCAATGCCAAGCAGCATTCTGAGAACATCTGGGTTGGGCACGGGTTGGATTTCTGAAGATGGGGTCAATTGCGTAACCCGCCCTGGGACAGGCACCAAGCTCTTAGCAGGTCCGTTTCCAGCAAGTTTGCTCTCAGCAGGTTCGTCTTCGACAGGTCCGCTTTCAGCAGATTTCTCTTTGACAGGTCTGCTTTCAGCAGGTTCCTCATGATTCGTCTCAGTAGGCAATAACTCTTGAGCGCCTTCAGTGACCGGGTGTCGTATAATCTCCCATGCACCAATCATCGTCGTGATGATAGTGGTGGGTGAGCCATTACGCTCTAGTGTGACGTGTTCACGTCCAATTTCAACCAGGGTACCGCTGATTTCTCGACCATTTGTCAGAGTGAAAACGACTTCGCTCTCCAACGGTACTTGGCGCTGAATTGTACTGCTGATGCTCATTGCTCATGTTCCTTTCATTTGTGTGCGAGCAATCGCATGTTCGATTTCATCTTGAGGAGTTTTGCGTCTTCGCCACACACCCTCCCCACCGCGCACCCACAAGAACCGCCGCACTTTATGCCGCGCGGCCAGTTCCACATCGACCGCGCACTTCTCGACGACGCGCGCCGGCCACAGGGCCAACGCCAGGCTCAGGTGATCGTAGTCGCCACGCGCCAGCTCGGACCAGCGGCCGCCCCCCAGGTCCATGCCGTACTCGTGCTGCAACTGGCGCGTGAACTCCTCGCTCAGCGGCGAGCGCGCGTCAGCCACAAAACGAGCCAAGCGGTTGCGGGTGGGTTGATCGAAGGGCATGGGAAATGGTTAATGGTGAATCGGTAACGGTTAATGGTTAATTGGGTGAATGGCTGACTTGGTGATTGGCGCTTGTGATCCTCTACCTGCTGCAACTGCTCACGCTTCACGCTTCACTGCCCTCTGCCTACTGCCCGTCAGGATAATATCACCAGCCACGCTGTACTGCAAGGTCGGGATCTGGCTGAGGTTGCGCTGGCTGGCCCAGAGCTTGACGGCGTTGGCGACGTGGCGGTTGGCGTCCTGGACGGTGATGAAGCCCTTGCTGTCGCGGTCGGCCGCGCTGGCCAGGGCCTCCAGCAGGTAGTGGGTGAGAACGCTGCGCTCGCGCGGGCGCCATTCGTAGCTGACCCGGCCCTGCTTGCACGAGGCCAGGATGGCCATGCCCTCGGCCTGCTCGAAGACGCGCTGGATGAACTCCGGCGTCATGGGCTGCGGCCCCTTCTGGCCGATGTCCGCGCCCGAGTGGCAGGCGTCCAGCAGCAGCACCTTGGCCCGGGCCGGCGCAGCCTCCATGATCTGCTTGACGCGCGTCACGAAGACGGCCGTGTCGCCCAGCACCAGATGTCGGCCATCGCGCGCCACCAGCTAGCTCTCGCCGCCGGCCGCATCGCCGTGGCCGCTGTAATAGACCAGCAGCAGGTCATCCCGCTCCGTGGCACCGGCGATGGCTTGCAGCGCGGCCAGGATGTTGGCGCGTGTCGGCTTCTCCTCCGTGTTGTCAGTGACAAGGCGGATACGCGCCGGGTCGAAGCCGCCCGCGATCATGCCCTCGCGCGTCGCTTCCACGTCCTGGACGCAGACCTGGAGGGGGCTGAGCGCTGGCAGCCTTGTATTCCTCCAGCATGGCTTGGCGCTGGTCTTCCAGCGTTTGGCGCTTGATCTGGGCGAAGGATGAACTGGCGGGTGCGTTATTCACGGCTGGCGTCAATCCTGGCTGGCTATAATACCACTTGGTGCGGGAGATGCAACCGCTGCCAAATGGGGCGCGCTACTCGTGAATGACCTGGATGCGGTCTTTCTCAGCGATTCCTGCAGGCAGATCGATGGTGTGCAAGCCGAGCCACCTAAAGTCTGGCGTAGCGGTTGCCTGCGCGCACAACTCCCGCTGCTTCTGGTCAAAGAAGTCGCTAGCCTCGGGATCGGCCACGACGGCGACCACGTCGAAGGGCTCGTCGTTGGTGTTTGTCTGGAAGCTGCTGGCAACCCGCCATTGGCCGTTTTCTATGATGGTGTGTTCCCCTGCGCAGGCATTGGATGACTGGGGAAGCCACTTGCCCCAGATGGTGTAGACCAGGACCCAGATGGCATGGTCGGGCGGCACGTTGCTATAAATGCCGCTGGCGGTCTGCGAATCGGTGACCGTCTGGCCATCGCGCGGGCTCGTAATGCGCAGTGCGCCCGGCAGTTGAACGCCTGAAAGATCGGGCGCGCGCAAGATCTCATCGGACCGGATCACCATGATGCGCTCTACCTCGTCGACTCCATCAGGCAGCTCGGCGAAGCCTGGCCACTTCTTCTCTGGATCGTCGCACCAGCGCTGGATTTCGGCCACGACCGCGGCATTGCCCTCGGCTGTGGCCGTGGTCACGACAATCTCGAAGGGCTGGCCCACGTCCTGTTCGATGGGCAAGCCCACCTGGATGTGCTGCTCCCAGCGCCCGCCCTGCATCGCGGCGCCGTCGTTGCCCTCGCAGTGGTTGTAGGACTGCGGGTAGAGCCTGGCAGAGCTGCCGCCGGCCACGGGCGGCGGCACGACGAAGACCCGGATGACCTCCTCCTGGTTCTCAGGGTACGTGCCCAACAGTGAGCTGGCATAGGGCGCCAGATCGCCGTCCGCCAGGTTCAGAACGGTGAGCACTGCGGCTGTTGCAGTCGGTGTAGGGGTTGCACTTGGCGTTGCTGTGGCGCTGGGAGTGCTGGCAAGCACAGGCGACACAACACTTCCTGTCCCAATAGCCGATGCTGTATGAGTTTGCGTTTCCTCGGCTGATAAAGTTGACGCAGATGTCGAAGTTGCCATCGCTACCGCAGTTACCACCGATGGATTGAGCCAAGCAACCAAATCACGTCGAACATTCGACTTTCCCAATACAATCAGAGCGCCGATCACCAACATCGTAGCTACTGAAGCACCGACTCTTCTGAGCCAATTGACTGGCCTAGGCTCTACTTCAACTTGAAAAGGAATGGAGGCAATTCTGTACTTCTGCTGCACGAAGGCAGAGGCAGGAATACCCTCCATCTCAACATTCGTGTGCAACACTCCCGTGCCGACAAAGATCCCTCCTTCATGTAACTCCACATGTACCGTCAGTTTCCCCTGCTTCCGCGGAGTAAGCTGAAAGGTAACAATCCCGGAGTCACCGTCGGTTGGGATGACAATCTTTTTCTCCTGCATTGGCGGCATGAAATCATTGGCAACCACTCTCACAAGTAACCTGGCCGCACGTACTGTCCCTTGCTTGTCGATGGGAAAGTTAACCTCGAATGACCGAGTCCTGACATCGTCAGGAGTGGACATGTAGTCATCTTCAACTTCAAGCCTTACCCGCAGTCCGCCGGAGATCGGACGCCGGACCATTGCAAGCAACTCTGTTGCCCGGCCGACCTGCGCACTGCTGGGCATCGCGGCGTCCAGCATCCTTTGCCGTCTATCCTCTCTTGGCGGGAAGAGCGAAGCTAGCGGGGGCAAATCCCCCGTGTCTCGCCGCATTGCAGCGAAGACCACCTGACGCGGGTCGCCATACCAGGCCAGCAGCTTGGGCTTACTAGATTCGTCCAGGGCCTGTAGGTCTATCCGATTACTCCCTAGATCGAATGCAGTTTGCATGTCGCGACCGTAAGCCAGGGCCTGGTAGAAAGATGCCGCAAAGTTGCGCGATGCTATGTCGCCGATTACCTCTGGTATTCCAACAACGCAGTCAATGTGCGCAGCAATAGCCTTGGCTTGCCGCTCAGAGTAGCAGGCATTGAGCACCACACAGCGCAGATTGTCGCGCAGAATGGAGAAGAGCTGGCTAAGGGCCTCCGGTGGCACGGCATACTCGCGGCCGCGGTCGTCCTCCAAGAGCAGTTGGCCGGCCTGGCTGCCGTGGCCGCTGAAGTGAACAATCTGCGGCTTATGGCGCAACAGCAGTTCCTGCAGATCTGCAACACGCACTGCCCAGTGTTGGCGCAGGTCGAACTCGTCGCGGTAGTCGGCCTGGCGCAGCACTTGATCGATTGCGCGGACTTCCTCATCCAAGCGCAGGCGAGTCGTAGTAGACGGGTTTGCGGCCAGAAAGAGGATGACGATCTTTTCAGAGGTTGAGTGCGTAGTGGCCATAATCCGCTGACTCTCTACCTATGAACTCCCACGCGGGGATGCTTCGGCGGACCGCAACATGACACGACGGGAGTTCGTTGCCAAGGCGCATCCCGCCGCGGCAGGATGCAAAACTCGTAGTGACTGGCTAAACTGGCAAACCGGTGATTGGCGGCGTTGATGCTGCGATCAGTTTTCTAGAGAGGAGTCGATCGCTAACTCGATCACGGCAGCTTCGCCAAACTGAGTGCATAGGGCTTCCAACGACCTCAGCAGCGCCTCGAGCTGTACCACGCTGGTCAGACGAGCCGGCAGGGTGGCGGTGCGCCCGGCGCGGCAATGACGATGCGGCGCTCGCGGCCGTGACGCTCCATGGAGCGCTTCAGTCAGCACGTACAGATATCGGCCAATGCATCTTGCACAGCAGGTTCTCGAGTTGCGGTCCAGCAAACATCCATGAGGATCGCCGTCACCAGGTTGCGTGGTGCTGGCGTCAAGAAAGGCCACGCCCCTGATGCACGTATTGTACATGACATTTGGCCTGCGAACAATGATCTAGCTCATATTACAGCGCCGAATTCCCCGATAAGGCAACTGCATCGCCGTCCTCGCCGGTCACAGAAGGATCGAACCCGCTGCGACAGGAGGCATGCCAGTCTGACCCGACGTGATCGGTCGTTCCTAACCGGCCTGCCGGGGGAGACAGGTCAGTTTTGCTTCGCTCCCCCACTGCGTTTAGACACGCCTCCCAAAATCAGCTATAATCAGCGACGATTGTATTCAGATGGCGGGCACTTGCCTGTATGACTGCGGCATGTCTCCAGGTACCAATGCCCGGCATCTAGTGTTGACGACTTTTCGACCACAAAGGCATCATCCCATGTACCAAGCACCCAAAGGCACCCACGACATCCTGCCCGAGGACTGGCCCTACTGGCGCCATGTGATGGCTACGGCCGAGCGCATGGCCGGGCTGTACGGCTTCGAGCGTATCGACGTGCCCATCTTCGAGGCCACAGAGTTGTTCGAGCGCGGGGTGGGCGAGGGCGCAGCCGTGATGGTGGACAAGGAGATGTACACCTTCAGCGACAAAGGCAACACCAGCCTGACCCTGCGGCCGGAGTTCACGGCGGGCATCATGCGCGCCTATCTGGAGCACGGCATGCGGGTGCGCCCCCAGCCGGTCAAGCTCTACACGATCGGCCCCATCTTTCGCCAGGAGCGCCCCCAGGCCGGCCGCTTTCGCCAGCACACCCAGTGGAACGTCGAGGTGGTCGGTGAGATCGACCCGGCGGTCGACTTCGAGGTGATGTCCATCGCCTGGAGCCTGTTCAGCGAGCTGGGCTTCCGCGGCCTCTCCTTCCAGGTCAACTCCAACTATTCTTGCATTCTCGCGCCAAGTCGCATACAGGCTTTGAGCATT
>JAAEKA010000390.1 GCA_014155705.1 Anaerolineae bacterium clx_CAG2
GTGCTGGCTTAGCCTCGGCCGCAGGAGCGGGTTGGGCCTCTGCGGCCGCCGCAGGTTGGGCCTCGGCCGCCGGCTTGGCTGCTGCTGCCGGCGCTGCTTTGGCAGCCGGCTTGGCCTTGGCCGCCTGTTTGGCTGCCTTCTTGGCTTCTTCCTCGGCGCGCCGCTTCTCCTCTTCCTCGTACTGGGTTGGCCAGATGGAGGCGTAGTACTCCACCGGCACCGTCAGCTCGGTCATGTTGTAGACCAGGCTGGGGTAGCGGTCGTACACGGCCAGCTCGTAGTCGTGGTTCATCTTGATGGCGTCGAAGGGGCAGAACTCGGCGCAGAAGCCGCAGCTCATGCAAATCGACGCGTCAATGTAGAACTCGCCAGGGCGGGGCACAGGCTTGCCGTTTTCGTCGGTGTCGCGCACGATCCAGATGCATTGGGGGGGACAGACCTTGGCGCAGATGCCGCATGCCGTGCAGCGATCTTCCTGCTTGGGTGTGTCGTAGATCAGCATCGGGATGTAGCGGAACCGTTCGGGCAGCTCCCGCTTTTCTTCAGGGTACTGAATGGTAAAGATGCCCTTTTCGTCAAGGTCCTGGCGAATGGCATCATACCCATGCGCGTAGCGGCTGGGGATGTGCTTGACGTCATCCACATAGGTGTCAACGAAGCGTTTGAAGGTGACACCCAGGCCTTTGAGAAGTCCAGTTCCAAACATGGAGCCTCCGTAACCAGTAATGCGTAACCCGTAACCGGGGAGCTTGACAGCAATGCGGTGCGCGTTGTAAAGCGCACGTTACTTATCACGCATTACGCATGCTAACGATCCACTTCACCCAGCACGATGTCGATGGCGCCCAGGATGATCACTGCGTCGGCGACCTTGTTGCCGACGACCATGGGCCCCAGGGCGTTGAGATTGATGTAGGACGGGGGGCGCACCCGGTAGCGCCAGGGGTTGCCGGAGCCATTGGAGACCAGATAGAAGCCCAGCTCGCCCTTGGGGGCCTCGATGCGGCCGTAGACGTCGCCGACGGGGGGACGCACGGTGTAGGCGCCTTGCGCCTTAGCCGCTTGCACCGGCCCTTCGGGGATCTGCTTCAGCGCCTGCTGCAAGATCTTGACGCTCTGGCGCATCTCTTCCATGCGCACCAGGAAGCGCGAGTAGACGTCGCAGCCGGGGAAGGTTACCACCTGGAAGTCGAAGCGGTCGTAGATCGAGTAGGGCTCGGCCCGGCGGATATCGTAGGGGACGCCGCTGCCGCGCAGTTGTGGACCGGTGCAACTCAGCGCAATCGCGTCGACCGCTGAAAGAAAGCCGACGCCGATACAGCGCTGCTGCACGATCTCATTGCCCACCAGGTAGCGCTCCAATTCGTCCAGTTTGCCAGGCAGGCGCTCGAAGACCAGCTCCTTGCACATCTCCAGCCAGCCCTCTGGCAGGTCCTTGGCCACACCGCCGAAGCGCATGTAGTTGCACATCATGCGGCTGCCCGAGACCGACTCGAACATGTCGAGGATCATCTCGCGCTCGCGCACGGCGTAGAACAGCGGCGTGAAGAAAGCGCCCAGGTCGTTGAAGAAGGTGCCGACCGAGAAGAGGTGGTTGACGATGCGGGTCAGCTCCGCCATGATCACCCGCAGGTACTCGGCCCGCTCCGGCGGCTGGAAAGCCTCGCCCAGCAGCTTCTCGACAGCGATGGCATAGGCCAGGTTGTTGGACATGGAGCTGATGTAGTCCAGCCGGTCGGTGTAGGGCATGTTCATGAGATAGGTGTTGCGCTCACCGATCTTCTCATGGTTGCGGTGCAGATAGCCCATCTCCGGCTCCAGCGCTGTGATCGTCTCGCCATCCAACTCCACGATCATGCGGAACACGCCGTGGGTGCTGGGGTGCTGGGGGCCCATATTGACCACGATGCGGTCAGTCTTCAATGAACCGGATGCCCCATTGCCGGAGCGTCCCTCCAAGGGTCGCATGAAGACCGGCTGATTCCAGGTCTCCGGGTCGAAGCCATCGGGGTAGGTAACGTTGGATCCCCAGGGGTTGCGGTCTTCGGCCCAGGCGTGGTGGCCGTCGGGGTGGCGGCTCTTGAATGGCTTGCTCTCGGCCTCGTAATAGGCTTCCTTCCAATCCTTGCGCATGGGGTGGCCGTGGAAACCCTCCCACAGCAGGATGCGGCGCAGGTTGGGGTGGCCGGTGAAGCGGATGCCGTACAGGTCATAGACCTCGCGCTCTTGCAGGTCGGCTCCTGGATAGACCGGCATCAAGGTGGGCAGCGCCGGGTTCTCCTCAGGCAGCCGCGCCTTGAGCACCTTGGGGCCGCCGCCCCTGGTGGTGGAGTAAAGGTGATAGACGACCTCGAAGCGATCGGCGGCTGTCCGGCCCTTGTAGCCCAGATAGTCCACCCCGGTCACGTTTGAGAGCAGGTCGTAGCCCTCGCTATCCCGAATGTGCTCGGCCACGGCGGGCAGCTTGGAAGGGGCCAGCACCAGGCTTTCGCCGTCTATGCCGGCCTCTATCGCCAGCACGGCGCCGGGCAAAACGTCGCTGTAAGGCAGGGAGATCTCTGTCGTTGCGTCGCTCATGGCTCAACTCCCTTTGTAGCTGAAGGAGGATACGACGTTGCCATCGGCATCCAGAATGGTTGCGGCGTCGCCCTCGTTGTGCCACACGGGCTGGCGCGTCCACACCTGGTCGTTAGCGGCGGGCGCAGCAGCGCCCGGCCCGCTGTGCACGCGCAGCTCGGCGTCCGGCATGAGCACGAAGCCCGCCGGGAAGGCATAACTCTGGTCGCCCTGGCCGCTGGTGAGCCGCCATCCGGTCATGTCCTGGGCCAGGCCGCTGTTGCGGATCACCACGTATTCATCGGCGCCCTGGTAGTGCAACTCGGCAATAGTGAGTTTGCCGGCCGCCCGCGCAGCCATCGTGCGGTTAAGGCCCACCTCGCGCACCCGTTTCATATCGTCGGGGGCCGTGCCGAAAATGTCAGGCCCGAGCACGGGGATCGGTATCTCGCCGGTGTAGTCCTTGCGGTACCACGGCACGGTGCGCACCGACTGCTTCTTGATCTTCTGTTGCAAGGCGATGAAGCCGTTCAGCAGCGCTTCGGGCGTGGGGGGGCAACCCGGCACATAGACATCGACCGGCAGGAATTTGTCGATGCCCGACACCACGTTGTAGCCCTCTTTGAAGGGGCCGCCGCCCGTGGCGCATGCGCCCATGCTGACGACATAGCGCGGCTCAGCCATCTGGTTATACAGCCGCACGATCGGCACCACCATCTTCTTGGTCACCGTACCAGACACGAGCAACAAGTCGCATTGCCGTGGTGAAGGGCGGATGACCTCCATACCGAAGCGTGAGAGGTCGTAGCGAGCCGTGCCGGCGACGATGAACTCAATCGCGCAGCAGGCCAGGCCAAAGGTCATGGGCCAAAGGGAGAAGGTGCGACCGGTGTTGTAGATCCAGTCTATGGTGGTCAGCAGCACATTGGATTGCACATCTTCGGGCACGGCTGCTGCGCCCTGGGGTAGTTCTGCCATCGCTCTGTCCTTTCGAGCTTATGCGGTAAGCAAGATGACCGATGATCTAAACCGTGAAGCCGGTGCGACGCTTGGATGCCTGGCCGGGCCGGCCCAGCACGTACACCGTGTGCTGGCTGGTGTGCCCAACATGCAACAGCTTCCACCCGTCGGCGAGCAGCGCGTTGACAGCGCCTACATCTTCGTCAGCAACGACGGAGATCTGTTTGATTTCAGCAACTGGGCCAACAATGGGATTTTCAGAGGGGACAGTGATTGTTTCCATAGGGAGCCAGGGGGTTTTTCCTATCACTGAGCCAGCGGGGGCGAGCCAAGTACACCCGCCGTACAACGGCAGTTCATTCTACCTTGAAACCAGATGCGGTGCAAATTTTCACCGCCCTTAATTTCTCTTAAGTATTTGAGAAGAATTGACAGCCCCCTGTGCTTGTGCTACAATCGGCCACCGTAGCGGTATTTTTTGTTGAGTTGACAGTTACAAAGTGAGACCTCGCGTGCAGACAACGCGTTATCGTATTCTTGAGATCATGAAAGAACAGGGTGATGTGACAGTCGCGGAGCTGGCTCGCAAGCTGGAAATGGCTCCTGTCTCCGTCCGTCACCATTTGGACGTACTGCAGGGCGAGAATCTGATCTGTTCCCCGCGCGTGCGGCGGCGCGGCACGGTGGGCCGGCCTTTGCAGGTCTATGCGCTGACCGAAGCGGCTAACGCCCACTTTCCGCGCAACCACGAATCGCTGGCCATGCGCATGCTGGACGAGCTCAAGGGGCTGCTGCCGGCCGATCAGTTGCAGGGCATGCTGGAGCGCATGGCCGACAGCGAGGCCCGCCAGGCGCCTCCTCTGCCGGACGACGCCACGCTGGAGCAGCGTGTGCAACTGACGGTTGAGTTTCTCAACCAGCGCGGCTATCTGGCCCGCTATGAGCGCAACGGCGACGCCTTTGTGCTCTACACGCTCAACTGTCCTTACTCGGGCGTGTCCGAGCAGCACCGGGAACTGTGCGCAATGGACCTGCGCCTGATCAGCACCTTGCTGGGCGCGCTCCCTGTGCCTGTCAACCGGTTGGCCGAGGGCGGCTGCCGCTGCGCCTACCGGGTGGGTGTCCCACCGGCCGATGGCGCTTTGACGCTTGCGCCGGTTTTGGCTCCCGCCAGGCCGCAGCGGGCCGCCATTCCGTTGCATCTCGATGCTGTGCCGGCCTAGTGGGGCCGGGCAGATACCCATTTCCAAGGATCTCACGTCATGTGGTCGCCCATTGACCTGATCGCTGGCAAGCCGGCCCCCGGGCAGGCGTTCGATTACCGAGACCCGTTGCAGTCTTTGCGTCCCTTACAGGACAGCTACGGGCGGCGCATCGACTACCTGCGCATTTCGCTGACCGACGCCTGCAACCTGCGCTGCGTCTATTGCATGCCCGAGGATATGCGCTTTCGCCCGCGCGCCGAGTTGCTGCAAGACGATGAGATCCTGACGATTGTGCGGGTGGCCGCCGAGCTGGGCGTCACCAAGATCCGGTTGACCGGCGGCGAGCCGACCATCCGGCCGGGCATGGTCGAGTTGGTGCGGGCCATTGTGGCCACGCCGGGCATCCGGCAGGTGGCCATGACCACCAACGGACTGCTGCTGGCTGAGCTGGCTGAGCCGCTGGCCAGGGCTGGCCTGCGCGGACTGAACGTCAGCATCGACACGCTGGACGCGGTCAAGTTCCGCCGCATCACCCGTTGGGGCGACCTGCGGCGGGTCTGGGACGGCATCGCTGCGGCCGAGGCGGCCCGCATCAGCCCCCTGAAGCTGAACGCCGTAGTCACGCGCGGCTTCAACGAGGACGAGGTGGCGCCGCTGGCCCGGCTGAGCCTCGATCATCCCTGGCACATCCGCTTCATCGAGCTGATGCCGTTGGGCAGCGTGGCCGATTTTCAGCAGGAGGCGGTGGTCAGCTCGGCCGAAACCCGGGCGCTGATCGAGGCCGAATTGGGGCCGCTGCACCCGGTGCCCGGCTACGACGGCCACGACCCCGCCCGACCCTATCGCCTGGCGGGCGCCCAGGGGCAGATCGGCTTCATCAGCAGCGTGACTGAGCCTTTCTGCGCCGGCTGCAATCGTTTTCGTCTGACGGCCGATGGCAAGCTGCGGCTCTGTCTGTTGCGCGATCGGGAAGTAGACTTACTAACCCCGCTGCGCAATGGTTGTACAGTACAAGAATTGAGCGACACGATCCGTGCAGCGGTGTGGACCAAGCCCTGGGGCCACGGACTGCCCGACGGCGACGTGCCGCAGATCCGGGTCATGTCACAGATCGGCGGCTGAGCCAAAAAGACTTCGGAAGTCGCCGCAGCATCGTAAACTCGCAGGATTCGCCGTATTCCAGGCAAGCGCCTTCACCGGCGACTTCCGAAGTCTTGAGCGATCTACCAGTTCACCAATTTACCAATTAACCAAGTTACGGTAGTCTCCCTGTCAGGTGTTGCTACCTTTTGGCAAGGGAATGGTTGTCAAGAGTTCCTTAACAGTCCAAATATGGTCGGTCAGCTTGGCAGCCAGGGCCGGTGTTCTCGGCGACCACTTTTGAGGCAAGGCATCTTGAACGGGCAGACGCAGGCTCTTGTGCGGCT
>JAAEKA010000391.1 GCA_014155705.1 Anaerolineae bacterium clx_CAG2
CTGCTGGAATCTCTTGCACCAATCGGTTTCTTCGCTATACAAAAAGAACCGTTCATCCATCAGACCAACTTGCTCAACTGCCTCTCTGCGCACCAATAGACAGGCTCCAGCCAGCCAATCGACCTCAAAGGCGGCCCCATCTGCAAAGGACTTGCGATCGCGGTGATGCTTCGCCAAAATTTCTGACCACAGCGAGGGAAACCTTGCCCACGACAGTTGAATGTTTCCTTGCGCATCGATCAGCTTCGGTCCCAGAACCCCAATCTCTGGATGGGCGTTGGCGAAGCTGATTAGTGTTGTGACGGATTCAGCATGCAGCACGGTGTCGCTGTTGAGCAACATCAGATAGCGGCCCGCCGCCCGTCTGATCCCCTGGTTGTTTGCCCGCGCAAAACCCAGATTCTGCCTGTTTTCGATCAACTGCACCCAGGGAAAGTCCTCGCGCACCCTGGCCGTGCTGCCGTCGCTGCTGGCGTTGTCGACGACGATGACTTCGGTGGTCGGTACATCGGTCGATGGGTCGAGGGGCCGCTTCTCCGCCCGGGCGGCTGCCATCGGCAAGCCACGGTCTGAAATAGAACGCAGGCAATCGGCCAGCAGATCGCGCGTGTTCCAGTTGACAATGACAATCGACAGATCCACCCTCACCCCGTCACCCCCGCTGGTAGAGCAGCACCTGTTCATGGAGAAGGACACGGTGGTGCTGACCTCGGCCACGCTGCGCACAGCCGGCAGCTACAGCTATATCCAGGAGCGGCTGCACGCGCGCGAGGCGCGCACCGGCACCGTGGGCAGCCCCTTCGACTACCGCAGTTCGACCCTGGTCTTCGTGCCCACCGACATCTCGGACCCCAACGGCCCGGCCTTTCAGCGCCAGGTGGAGGAAGCGATCAACCTGCTGGCGCGCGCGCTGGACGGCCGCACCATGGCGCTGTTCACCGCCAACCAGCAGTTGCGCAACACGGCCGAGGCCATCGGGCCGGGGCTGAGCGCGGCCGGCATCACCGTCTTCCAGCAGGGCAGCGGCGGCAGCCGGCGCCAGTTGCTGGAGAATTTCCGCAACACGCCGCGCGCAGTGCTGTTGGGCACGCGCAGCTTCTGGGAGGGGGTGGACGTGGTGGGCGCGGCCCTGAGCGGGCTGGCGCTGGTGCGTCTGCCCTTCGCCGTGCCCAACGATCCGGTGGTGGCCGCGCGCGCCGAGACCTTCGACGACGCCTTCTACCAATACTCGGTGCCCGACGCCATTCTGCGCTTCCGCCAGGGCTTTGGCCGCCTGATCCGCAGCCGCCAGGACCGCGGCGTGTGCGTGATCCTGGACAACCGGGTGATCAGCAAGCGCTACGGGCAGCTCTTCCTGGACTCGCTGCCCGACTGCACAGTGCAGAAAGCGCCGCTGGCCACGCTGGCCGGCGCAGCCAGGGGATGGCTGCAGCCATGACCTCAACTTCCACCGACGCCCCCCCCCACCGTGGTCATTCAGGCGACGCGCGGCCTGTCGGCCCTGCACCTGCGCGCGGTCTGGGAATACCGCGAGCTGCTCTACTTCATGGTGTGGCGCGATGTGAAGGTGCGCTACAAGCAGACGATGCTGGGGCTGCTGTGGGTTGGCTTGCAGCCGGTGCTGACCACCCTGATCTTCACGGTGATCTTCGGCATCCTGTTGGGCGTGCCCTCGGGCGAGCTGCCCTACCCCATCTTCGCCTATGCCGGCCTGTTGCCCTGGCAGTATTTCGCCGGTTCGCTGACCCGCACCTCCACCAATCTGGTGGACAACGCCAACCTGATCACCAAGGTCTACTTCCCGCGGCTGACCATTCCGCTGAGCGGCGTGCTCTCAGGCCTGGTGGACTTCGCCGTGGGCTTCGTGCTGTTGGCGGTCTTGATGGTGATCTACCGCGTGCCGCTCTCGCCGGCCGCGCTACTGCTGCCGCTTTTCCTGCTGCTGGCCATGGCGACCGCGCTGGGCTTTGGGCTGTGGCTGTCGGCGCTCAACGTGCGCTACCGCGACATCAAGCAGTTGATCCCCTTCATCGTGCAGCTTTGGATGTACCTGACGCCGGTGATCTGGCCGGTGACGATCATCCCGGAGCGCCTGCGACCGCTGCTGGCCCTCAACCCGATGACCGGGGTGGTGAGCGGCTTTCGCTGGGCCTTGCTGGGCGACGCCAGCGCGGCGACCGGCATGCAGGCGCCGGCGGCGTTGTTCGTGCTGTCGGTGCTGATCGCCGTCGGGGTGCTGGTGAGCGGGCTGTTCTTCTTCCGCAGCACCGAGCGCACCTTTGCCGACATCATCTGACCTGCTGATCGAGACGACTTCCGAAGTCTCTGGTAGACAAAGCGCGCCGGCTCGTCGTAGCCCCCTGCTCCGGCCGGCGCCGATACAGCCCGGACCCGGCCTCCACACGCCGGCCGGCGGCGCTTGCCCATTTGGCAGCGCAATCGCCTGATGGTATCATCCGCGAGGGTTCACGATCATCCTGCCACGGACCTGGCGGCAGATTTCACGGATCGGAAAGAAAAATCCGTCCCACACCTGCACGTGTCCAGGGACGGCGCAAGTGACATCTTAATTCTACACGCTGCGAACGAGGCGTAAACAATGACCAAGACATTGTCAATCTCGGAAGCTGCTGCCACCTACGGCACTGCCGTCGCGGATTTGCAGCAACCACTGATTCTGCAACAACAGGGGCAGCCGTTGGCAGTCATGGTGTCCTTCGAGGAATACCAACATTGGCGTGCGTTGGCGGCCGACGAGGCGCAGCGCCGGCTGGCAGGCTGGAGATCGCTGGAGGAGTTGTTGGAAGAAGTCCATCGACAACCCAGCGACTACACAGCCGAGCAGATTGAGGCTGAGATCGGGGTAGCGCGCTCAGAGGCCAGAGAGATCCGTGATGCCCGTCGTCGTAGTCATTGATACCAGTGTCTGGGTCTCAGCCTTCTTGAATCCGGAAGGCTTCCCTGCGCGCTTGATCCACGCCGGAAAGACTGGCAGCTTCTCGATTGCTAGTTCGTTGCCAATGTTGGATGAGTTGCATGAAGTCCTGCTGAGACCCAGGATCATGAAGATACGCCGTTCCACAGAGCTTGATGCCGAAGCTTTCCTTGCAAGTGTTATCGCTGTGGTGCAACTGGTTCCGATCTCAGGAGAATTCAGGCTCTGTCGAGACCCCGACGATGACATCATTCTGGAAACGGCGATCCGAGGAAACGCATCGTATGTAGTCAGTCGCGACGAGGATATGACCCGCGATTTGGACCTCATAGACGCTCTGCGTGAAAGGGGTATCGAAACGATCACCGTTCAACGCTTGATCGATCGCCTGCGACTGGATGCGCCAGGGGCTGGACGCCATGCCTGACATCGCCATCCGCGTCGACAACCTCTCCAAGCTCTACCACCTCGGCGCCCTGCACCAGCGCCCCGACACCCTGCGCGACGCGCTGACTGGCCTGTTGCGTCGCGGCCACCCATCGACCCATCCCCAATCTGCCCACTCCGACGACCTGTGGGCGCTCAAGGACGTCTCCTTCGAGGTCAAGCGCGGCGAGGTGGTGGGGATCATCGGGCGCAACGGCGCGGGCAAGTCCACCCTGCTCAAGATCCTCTCGCGCATCACCGAGCCCACCAGCGGCCGGGCCGAGATCCACGGCCGGGTCGGCTCCCTGCTAGAGGTGGGCACCGGCTTCCACCCGGAGCTGACCGGCCGCGAGAACATTTACCTGAACGGCGCGATTCTGGGCATGAAGCGGGTCGAGATCGAGCGCCAGTTCGACGAGATCGTGGCCTTCGCCGAGATCGAGCGTTTCCTGGACACGCCCGTCAAACGCTACAGCAGCGGCATGTACGTGCGCCTGGCCTTCGCCGTCGCCGCCCACCTCGAGCCGGAGATCCTGTTGGTGGACGAGGTGCTGGCGGTGGGAGATGCGGCTTTCCAGAAGAAGTGCCTGGGGAAGATGGGGGATGTGGCAATGGAAGGACGGACGGTGTTGTTTGTCAGCCACAATATGGCGGCGGTGCAGACACTCTGCAAAACAAGTGTACTAATCAGCAGCGGCATGATAACTGCTCGGGGCGCGACCGATGAGGTGATTCATGCCTATTTGGCGGCTGGAATCCAGACTGGTGAGGCCAAGTTCAACGGATCGACGCCTCGTCAGGGCAGCGGCATAGCTCAGTACACCAGCGCAAGAATACTTGATGAAATTGGTAACCCAATCAACTCGGTTCCTATGGGTGACAGCCTGACGTTAGAGCTTAGTTTTATGAACTCACAACCAGTCACGCATCCTGCCATCAGTGCGCGACTGCACACCCCGTTAGGACAGGACATTGCGGCCTGGCGAACTCAGGAAACGTATGGTCAGATGCCGCCGGCAAGGACTGGCGGCCTGGTACACCTACACATCCGTGAACTGAACTTACTTCCAGGCACGTATTATTTTGCTCTTGGTCTAACAGACGGTTATCAGACGTTGGATTTTATTGAGGATGCTTTATCGGTAGAGGTGACGCCGAAATCTGTGTATGACACGGAAAGTTTCTCCTCGTTTCGGCGCGGCGAGTTGATCTTTACACCTTGTGAATGGATTCCACAGTATGAGTGATGTCTTTCTGGGGCACCGCGAAGATGCCATGGAGGAACCAACACGTCGCCTAAATACCAGACCGATGTCCATTGGTGTCATTGGCTACTACGGTTTCGGCAACCTGGGCGACGAAATGCTGCTAAGCGCCATCCGGCGCTTTCTTGCACCTCATCGCGTCATTGCGTTTCCGTTTTCTACCCTAGCAACACAAGACGCGTTGGACCGCCTGAATGGTTTCGATTACCTGATCCTGGGCGGCGGCGGCTTGTTCAACCGCACACCGGGAGCCCCTTTCGACACATTTGACCAGTGGGCATCCCAGTTGCGACCTCCGATCTCTGTATTAGGGTTGGGCGTCGAACAGCTTGACGCTCACTATTTGCCTGCGATCCATTGCCTTGTGGACAAGTCAGACCACTTCATCGTGCGCGATACTGAGAGTAAACGGCTGATTGGGCATCCTAAAGTCCAGGTTGCACCAGACCTGACTTTCTATCAACCCTTACCCAGGGCAAATGGTTACGCAGGCAGAAGAGAGATCGAGTGCGGGGTCAATCTTCGGCCGCTGCATCAGGGCGTTAAGGCATGGATTGAAGCGATTGCGGCATTGCCCTGCCATAAACACGCGCTGCCTTTCTCATTAGTGCCAACATATGACGATCGGGAACCGTTGGCGCAGCTCGTCGGCGCCTGGCCTGTGCAAGCATCCCTTGATGCCTATAGCCAGTTGGATATCGTGATCGGCGCGGCTTTTCACGCCATCGTGTTTGCCATTCAGGCTGGCATTCCCGCTATCGCCATCAACTACCATCCCAAAGTGCGTCGCCTGATGGAAGAAGTGGGCCTCGCAGAGTATGTGCTCGAATGGGATGAGCGACAGAGACTACCATTTTGTTTCGAGAAGGCTTTGACCGAGCAAGACAGCATCCGGGAGCGCATGGCGGCCTACACCGATCCTGCGCAGCGAACGCTGGCTCAAGTTGTGGCCCAGGTTCGATCAACCATCGATGCTCACGCATCGATGGCTCATGCCAAGGCTTGGTCGGCCAGCGTCAAACCACGAATTACCGTGTACATTCTTTGTGGGAACGCTGATCAGGTTGATGTGATCAAGACCGTTGAATTCTGTCTTGCGCAAACTTATCCGCAGGTCGAAATCGTGCTTGTTGACTGTCCCCCGGACATCGATTTACAGAAAATGGTGCCACCCACTAACGCCGAAGCCGAAGGACGGATTTGGTGCGCGCACAACGAGCGAGAGATTGAGAGTCTGTTCGCGATGGCGCGTGACTACATAACTTGGGTCACCGCTGGCGCTTGGTTCGCGGAAGATGCGTTGGCACTCCTCGTGAAGAACCTTGAAGGCCGGCCTGACATCGCCTTGGCACATAGTGATTATTACATTACTCACAACGGCAATATCGACCGGAAGATTTCCTTGCGTCCACCAGCAACAACCAAGAACCTACCTGCCGGACCTTCTTTTCTGGCGCGCCGTCAAAATGCAGTGCATCTCTGGCAAACTCAACACATGGAAGGGAGCGA
>JAAEKA010000392.1 GCA_014155705.1 Anaerolineae bacterium clx_CAG2
GCAGAAATCGTCGAAATCGTGTATCATGTGTCCGTCCTCCGGTGTGGTGGTTGGTTAGTTTGCACTTCCTTCCATACCACATCGGAGGCACTCACGCCAAACGAACTAGCATAAGGCCCTAGTAATACAAATCAGTCTCGTCGTCAAAGTATTGTCCCGTGAAACGGCGGAAACCGGCTGGGTAACCATAGCGTAGCTCGCCATAAGGATAATAGGCCGATGGCTCGCCCTGCAATACTTGCCCGCTTGCGTTTGTCGCCAGCCGGTTGCTACCGAGATGGTCGGCATGCAAGTAGTCTATGCTACTACCTGTGGCATAGATGAAGCGCTTCGCGATGCGCTGGCCACCCAGGTAGTAATAGCGTCTGAAGCTGCTCGGCGTGATGACCTGCGGTGACTGGCTGTCTGCCAGACGCCCCTCGCCAACCTCGATTGGGCCAGCCCATTGCGATCCGCTCGGCGTCAGTAGCTCCAACCAGTAGTAGTAAGGCTTGCCCTGCTCCACCTCCTCATCCAGCCACGTGTACGACGCGCCCGTGGACGAACCGGGATACTGGGCCAGGATCATAGACCCGTTCAACTGCTGGTCTGGCGCCTGCGTGTCGGTGCTGCGGTACAGGTTGAAACCCAACAGGTCGGTCTCGAACAGGGTAAGCCACGCTACCAGGATGTCCTCGCCTTGAGGCATTGCCTCGAAACTGCCCAACGGTGAAGCCAGGGGGCCAGTCGCCCAGTTGGCCTCCATGTGATTGCCGACGAAGAGCGTGCCATTGTACATGTCCGCTTTCACTACTCGCTGACCGTCGGCGTTGTACTCGTGGAATGTGGTCTGCCGGTAAGATGGTTGGGCTGGATCGGTCACCGATGCCAGGCGGTTTTCCTCGTCGTAGCTCAGTGCAACCGTAACGCCGCTTCTTGTGCGCCCGGTCATGTTGCCGTTGCAATCATAGGTGTAGGTCGCGCCGCCGGCTACCATGCTCACCGCGTGGGGTTTTGGAGTCTGCGTGCCGGTCGCACAGCCCTGCGGCGCGGATGCGTTGTAGGTATAGCTGCCAACGCCCGTCTTGCTGGTTAGATTGCCGTTAGACGCATAACCATGGCTTTGGTCGTAAACGCCACTGCCCAGGGCACCCGGATTGTTGTTGCATGCAGTCGCGCCGGTGGTGAAGCCCCGCGTCAGCCGGTCGAGCGCATCGTAGCTGAAGCACTCGCGCTGGAACAAGGCGCCGCTGCGGTTGATGGTGTCCTGGATGCTCGTCACATTGCCGGCCGCATCGTAGCGATACATCAGGTCTTGCAGGCTGATCGAGTATGCCCTGATGGCCTGCCCGCGCCGCTTACTTTCTGCCTTGATGGCGACAAGAGTTTGCGCAGCCAGTCCACTGACGCCTCCTTGTGAATTAGTTCCCTAATGCTTGTTAGCGAGTTTACCACGCCGGCAGCGTCTCTGTCAATAAGTCTTTGGTACTATTGCGCACACAACTGGCCAAGAGATTTGCAGAAGTGATGGCAGTTCTACGACCGCCGCTGCTTCTGGTTCCGTAGGCTGTGTTCCATCTTCCGCCTCGCATGGCCGCTTCCTCCGAAAAGCTGACCTGCCGTAGGCCAATCGTAAGGTAACACGCTGGCGCGTTTTGCCCATGTCTGGTATAATCGGCTTGACAAACAAAAGCACGTTGTCAACCGCTGCGGCCATTGCCCCGGGCTGGCCGTAAACTTCAATACCAGAGCAAGCCGGCTGATGTGCGGCCCGGCGCCGCTACAGCCGACATCTCGGAGGATTTTATCGTGGGATCCGGTTGGACCAGAAATGGGTTCGTGTATCTCTTGATCTTAGCGGCTGCCGCTGCTCTCTTCTTCAGTCTCTTTCCGCAACAGGAGCAGACCCCGACGGCTGAATTGTCCAAGGTTGCCGAGTGGATCAACCAGGGCGAAGTGCGCAGCATCGAGGTCGACGGCGAGGCGCTAACGGTAGAGTTGAAAAACGGCGAGACCTACACGTCGAACAAAGATGGGGCAACGCCTTTCCAGGAGACAATGGCCCGCCTGGGCATTGAGCCTGAGCAACTGCGCGAGCCGAACCTGATCCTGGTGGTTAACCCACCGGCCGAGATGGGCAATTGGCTGGCCTTCTTCGGCGGCGTCCTGCCCTTGCTGTTCATCGGCGGCCTCTTCTTTTTCCTGATGCGCCAGGCGCAGGGATCTAACAGCCAGGCGATGTCCTTCGGCAAGAGCCGGGCGCGCATGTTCACCGGCGATAAGCCCACCGTCACCTTTGACGATGTGGCCGGCTGCGACGAGGCGAAGGAAGAACTGCGCGAGGTGGTAGAGTTTCTCAAGGAACCACAGAAGTTCGCGGCTCTGGGCGCACGCATCCCCAAGGGTGTGCTGCTGGTTGGTCAGCCCGGCACGGGCAAAACCCTGATGGCCAAGGCCGTCTCCGGCGAGGCAGGCGTACCCTTCTTCTCGATTTCCGGCTCTGAATTCGTCGAGATGTTCGTCGGCGTCGGCGCCAGCCGCGTGCGCGACCTGTTCGAGCAAGCCAAGCGCAACTCGCCCTGCATCGTCTTCGTGGACGAGATCGACGCGGTGGGCCGGCAGCGCGGGGCGGGCCTGGGCGGCAGCCACGATGAGCGCGAGCAGACGTTGAACCAGATCCTGGTGGAGATGGACGGCTTCGACACCGACACCAATATCATCATCATCGCCGCCACCAACCGGCCTGATATCCTGGACCCGGCGCTGCTGCGGCCCGGCCGCTTCGACCGCCGCGTGATCATGGATCAGCCCGACGTCAAGGGCCGGCGGGCGATTCTGGACATCCACGTGCGCGGTAAGCCGCTGGCCGAGGACATCGACCTGGACGCGATTGCACGCGGCACGCCTGGTTTTGTCGGCGCCGACATTGAGAACATGGTCAACGAGGCCGCGATTCTGGCCGCGCGGCGCAACCGGCGCAACATCAGCAACTCGGAGATGCGCGAAGCGGTGGAGCGGGTGTCGATGGGCGGACCAGAGCGGCGCAGCCGGGTAATCCGACCCGAAGAGAAGCGCATCGTCGCTTACCACGAGTCCGGCCACGCAGTGCTGCGCCGGGTGCTGCCCAACACCGACCCGGTCTACAAGATCAGCATTATCCCGCGCGGCCAGGCGGCCGGCTACGTGCTCTCCTTTCCCGACGAGGACCGCGGATTGGTGTCCAAGCCGTGGTTCATGGACTTCGTCACTGTGGCCCTGGGCGGCCGAGTGGCCGAGGAGTTGATCTTCGACGAGATCACCAACGGCGCGCGCGACGACCTGGACAAGGTGACGAAGATCGCCCGTCAGATGGTGACCCGCTACGGCATGAGCGACGCGATGGGACCGATGGTCTATGGCCGCAAGGAAGAGATGATCTTCCTGGGCCGCGAAATGACAGACCAGCGCGACTACAGCGAGGCCATCGCCAAGGAGATCGACCGCGAGGTCAAGGCCATCGTCGACCAGGCTTACGCCACAGCCCGCACAGCGTTGAGCGAAAACATCGATAAGCTCAAGCTGGTAGCGGAGCGGCTGATCGAGGTCGAGTCGCTGACGGCCGAAGAGTTCATTGCCCTCTGGGACTCCGGCGGCCAGCCCACGCCGGCGCCGGCGCCGATCACTCCGCCCGCTGCCCCTAAAGCGCCGGAGCGCCGCTGGGAAGACGTGCGCGGCAGCAGCCCGCAGACCTCCGGCCCGCCGCCCAGCGCAGCCCCCTCTCCTGCCTAGCCCCAGGGACGCGGCCACTGTTACGCCGCCTCCCCGGCAGCAGGTCTCTAACACCCTTGATGTTTGCAGCCGAGGCCCTGCAGGGCCTCGGCTGTTTCTTCCTCTGCACGAACAATCCGGCGGATTGTTTTACCACGCCAATGGACGGTTTCCGGTCGTGGTAGCGCAATCCGCTGGATTGTCGCCTGTCGCTTTCCATCTGCCCCCGGAGCGCCCATGCCCGTCATCACCATCACCCCCTACCCGTGGATTCAGGACATCATCGCGCTGGCGATTACCTTTGCGGCCGCGCTGCTCTGGCTGCGCCTGCTGGACACACTCGCGCGGCGGCGCATCATTTCCCAACACCTGTCGCGCAAGCTGATCCACATCGGCACCGGCCCGATCTTCGTGCTGTGCTGGCTGCTGTACAGCGGCGAGCCGCAGAGCCGCTGGCTGGCCGCGCTGGTGCCGGCCGCGATCACCCTGCAGTTTGCTTTGATCGGGCTAGGGTTGCTCAAGGACGAGGACGCAGTGCGGGCCATGTCGCGCAGCGGCGACCGGCGCGAGCTGCTCTACGGGCCGCTGCAATACGGCGTTATCTTTGTGCTGATGACGCTGATCTTCTGGGTAGACTCCCCCGTGGGCATCGTGGCGCTGATGATCCTGTGCGGCGGCGACGGGCTGGCCGACGTCATCGGACGGCGATGGGGTGGCGCCAAGCTGCCCTGGAACCCGCGCAAGTCATGGGCCGGCAGCACAGCCATGTTCCTGGCCGGCTTCGGCTTCGCGCTGGCCTACCTGGCCCTGTTCGCCCGGATGGGCGTGTTCGATCTCAGCGTCGCCGCCGCGCTGCTGCCGCTGGCGCTGATCTGCCTGGCCGCCACGGTGGTCGAGGCCGTGTCAGGGCAGGACATGGACAACATCACCATCACCGTGACTGCGCTGGGCATGGCATGGCTGTTGACGGATGGGATGGGGGTGTGGGGGGTCGGATTTATGTAGGGACGGGGGAAGGTATCACAGCGGAGGGGAAACAGCGGATTAGCAGGATGTTACCTCAGACCGGCTGCTCGGGCATGACTACGACCACCCCAAATTCGCATACATCCACACACGCCCAGCACAACGTACAGCGCCCCACATCGATCACCGGCGGCTCATCGCGGTCGAAGCGGATGACGGCCTGCCAACGGCACGCTCGCTGCACCTGGCAGCGTGCGCAGAGCTGGCAAGCGCCAGCATCGACGACGGGGTAGCGCGGGGCAAGGACTGACGGTCCTGGTTTGACATTTGAGATGCTTGATGGCATGGATGCTACGCTGGTGTCAGGACCGTCAGTCCTGAGAGGACTGACGGTCCTTGTTTGGCATTTGTCAGGACCGTCAGTCCTCGGCGACGCTAGATAAAGATAATCTGCGCGCCGTCGGTCATATCCATGAAGTCGCTGGCGGTGACGATGGCCTCGACGCCCTCGACGAAGTCGTCCATGCTCAGGTCCATCATATCCACCGACATCTTGCAGGCGTAGAGCTTGGCGCCGGCGTCGACCAGCATTTGCATATACTCGCGCACCGGCGGCACCTCCAGCTTTTCCATCTTGTCCTTCATCAGCTTGGTGGCGAAGGCGGTCATGCCAGGGAAGACGCCCAGCGCGTTGGGGATACCCAGGTTGCCGGTCTTGACGCCCATCATGGTCATCTTCATGCTGGTGTTGCCCACCGGCGCGATCTCCAGGTGATCGACCCGGTTCTTGTTGATCAGGTCCATGCCCCAGAAGGTGAAAAAGATAGTCACGTCGATGCCGTTGCCCAGCGCGGCCCAGCCCATCACCAACGCGGGATAGGCCATATCCAAATTGCCCTTGGAACAGATAAACGCTACGTGGCGGTTTTCGTCAGACATTGCTCAGGTCTCCTCGTAAGTGAAGACCCTTCGGGTTTGCGGCAAACCCGAAGGGTCAGGGATATACTAGACGCAGCCTTCCGGCTTGCCCATTCCCGCAATGCGCGCGACCTTTTTGGCCGGGCCCTTGGGGAAGAGGGCGAACAGTTCTTTGGTGGTGACGCCGGCGCCGTTGGTGATCTGGCGCAGTGTGGGCGAGCTGCCGCTGCTGGCGCCGGCCGTGCGGGCGAAGTCGATCACCTTCCAGTGGGCGGCGCTCAGCTCCGGCACGCCCTCTTCAACGGCGATCACGGCCGCGATCTCCTTGGTCCACTCGGCCGGGTTGGTCAGAAAGCCTTCATCGTTGACCTGAACGGTCTTACCTGCGATGTCGCGGGTTGGCATGGGGGGTACTCCTTGATTTATGTTATGTAATATGCATGAAACGTGAGTTACTTGTAACCCGTAACCGGAGACTATTCCCAATCAACAGACGTTCCGGGTTCCGAGTTAC
>JAAEKA010000393.1 GCA_014155705.1 Anaerolineae bacterium clx_CAG2
ATGCCGTTGAGGAAGGTGGACGAGGCGACGCCCAACTCCTCCGGTGTGGGCAGCCGGCCGCCGGTGACGAAGGCGTGCACCAGATGGGCCTCGGTCAGTTCCTTGAGTGCGTCCTGTGTATAGCCGCTGTAGTAGAGATCGGGCAGGGTCGCCAGATCGGCGACCATCTCGGCTGCAGCCGCGCGTGCCTGCACCAGCAAGGCGGCCGCCTCGTCGAATTCATGGCGGTGAACGGCGCGGATGCTGTGAGCGCACAGCCGCACCAACTCGCGCGAACGGCGCAGCGTGGCGTCGCGCACATCGTTGCGCCGGGTCAGATCGGCGCGGATCGTTTCAATGAGAGTGCTCAGGTTGTCCACGGGAGTCCTTTTTATTGATCGTGCCAGGCTACTCGTCGTCGCTGCTTTCGTCCTCGCCGCCTACCGTCCACTGCAGGCCGCCCAGTTTGCCGGTACGGGGGTCGAAGTTGCCCATGGGCTGGCCGCCGATGACGCCGAAACGATTCTCGTACTTGGCCAGGTTATCCCCCAGGGCCTGGTGCAGCATCTTGGCATTGATGGGTGTCAGCAGGACTCTGGCCTGCACGCGCGCCTTGGGCATGGCTGGCAGGATCTGTGCAAAGTCGATGATCAGCTCGTGGGGCGAGTGGCTAATGATCGCGAAGTTGGCATAGGTGGCGTTGAGTTCTTTGGGCAACTCGATGTTGATCTGTTTCGGTTGCTGTTGATCGCTCATGGGTCCGTCCTTTCGGTCAGAACAATCCGGGCTGTCGCAGCCGGATCACAGCGCTATTCTAGCACATGTGCGCAGGGTTTGCCCAATGCCGCCCGCAAAATGAAAAAGACCTCCTGAGCGCTTGGCGGTCACCCGGGAGGTCTCGTCAGGTTGCTGGCAGAAGGCAAATCAGGCGATCACGCCGAGCTCGCGGCCGACTTTGCTGAACACATCCAGCCCGGTGTCCAGGTCCTCCTTGCTGTGGGCCGCCGAGATCATGACGCGGATGCGGGCCTTGCCGCGCGGCACGGTTGGGAAGGTGATGGCCGTGCCGAAGACGCCTTCCTCGTAGAGTCGCTTGCTGAACTGTTGGGCCAGCCGCTCATCGCCCAGGATGACTGGTGTGATGGGGGTCTGGCTGACGCCGGTATCACAGCCCAGTCGTTGCATCTCGGCTTTGAAGAAGCGGGCGTTGTCCCACAAGCGATCCACCAGCTCGCTGGTCTCGGACAGGATGTTGACCGCCTCGATGCAGGCTGCCACATCGGGCACGGTCAT
>JAAEKA010000394.1 GCA_014155705.1 Anaerolineae bacterium clx_CAG2
CCCTGTAAATCGCGACCAGGACAAGCTCGTCCAAGTGGTGGGCAGCGCCGACACTCACAAGTGTACGGTCGTCTACACAGAAGACCTGTATGAAGTGCGTCTGTTCAAAGCCTGGAAGGATTGCGAGAAAGCCTACCTGGAGAATCCCAAACTGCCGCCGCACCTGAACCACATCTTCCCAGCCGAGGCCAACGCCGCCCGCTACGAGCTGATGCTCTCGCAAAAACGGCGCCTCCAATACAAGGTATTCCATCCCTGGGTGGTCATGCTGTTGGAGGACGCCCAAAGAGCGCGCCAGTTCTTCCAGTGTTGGGCGCTAGGCTACATCACCATGCAGGATGATGGTGTGGACCTCTGGTACGAACTCCAGATTCCTTCCTTCGATCGGCCCTTCATGCTCACGCCGCGCACCAAGACCAAGCCCAGCATCTTTCAGGTTATGCGTTCCTTCGTACTGGTGGGGCGAGATCAAGCGAACCAGAGTAACTGGGTTCTTGACTACAACGAGCTCCAGTACGTAATCAACGGCGAGGAGAGGGCGGCGGGCAAGGAAGGTTGGATAGGGTTCTTGGCTACGCAGAAGGATCCTGCGAACGTTAGCGGGGTCGTGGGAAAGCTAAACGCCATCGCTCAGGAACTACAAGGTGAGGTGAAGCGAGGACGCAGCCTGCCAAGTGATGAGCCAGCCAATTTCCAGGAAGCTTACTCTGATCTGGCCAACCTTGCGTCGCTGATGTTCGAGGAGCGTATCGAGCAGAAAGAACGCATCACAAAGTAGCCACTTGTGATGCCGGAGTGTGATCGAATGGGCGCCTTGGCAGCAGCGCCAAGGCGCCCTTATCCTCTTTTAGCCGATTCTGCCTCATCCCTGGCATTCATCGGTAGGACACAATGCGCATAGCCGGTATCGTTCTTCTTGTTCTTGCTATCCTGCTTGGCCTGTTTTTGGCGCTGGCAGTGTTGATGCTGCCGGACGCTGCTTCGAACGACGCAGCCACCCGTGATGTCGAACACAGTACGACCTTTGGCTTGGAGCCGCAGGATGTGCGTCTTGACCTGGCGCTGAGCCAGTATGCGCAGTGCCAACAGGGCGCGCGCCCGCTGGATGTGGTGTTGCTGATTGACCAATCGGGCAGCATGGACGGTGAGCCGCTAACGCAGGCGGTAGCCGGCGCACGGGCGTTCATCGAGACCCTTGACCTGAGCAAGCATCAGATGGCGTTGGCGCTGTTTTCCGATCAGGTGAACACCTATCAGGG
>JAAEKA010000395.1 GCA_014155705.1 Anaerolineae bacterium clx_CAG2
ATTTTGGGCGAAGTGCAGCGCCTCTGCACCCGGGTGGGCATCATCCGCGAGGGCAGCATCGTGGAGATCTCTGACATTCGCGCCTTGCAGCAAAACAACTACAAGAAGGTGCGCGTGGCGGCTGAAAGGCTGGACCCGGCCGCCTTTGATCTGCCAGGGGTGACCAATGTGCAGACCGAAAACGGCGCCATGCAGTTCTTCTTCAAAGGTGACATCAATACAGTGCTGCAAAGAATCAGCGGAGTCCAGGTTGCCGATCTGACCATCGAGGAGCCGACGCTGGAAGAGATCTTCATGCACTACTACGAGTAGGCAGAGACCATGAACGCAAACATCTACAGACACGAGTTTCGCACCCGGCTGCGGTCGGTGCTCATCTGGTCGCTGGCTTTGACGTTCCTCACCATCTTCTTCTTTGCCATGTTTCCAGTCTTTGCTGACCAGGCAGCGCTGATGAACGAAATGCTGGCGAAATTCCCGCAGGAATTGCTGGTAGCCTTCGGCATGGACAACATGGATCTATCGACCGTGCTCGGCTTCTACAGTTTCGTCTTCTTCTTCATCCAACTTTGTCTGGCAATCCAGGCCAGCAATTACGGCTTTGGGCTGGTATCGATTGAAGAGAGCGAACTGACGGCCGACTTCCTGCTGAGCAAGCCAGTCAGCCGCTCGCAGGTGCTGACCAGCAAACTGTTGGCCGCCCTGACCAGCCTGGTGATCACCACCCTGGTCGTTTGGGTGAGTACCTTCATCGCCATCTCGCTCTTCCGTGAGGGGCGCGCGTATGACATGTCCACCTTGCTTCTGTTGTTGTTCAGCATCCTGATCTTCCAGCTCTTTTTCCTAAGCGTCGGGCTGGTGATATCGCTGCTGGTCAAACGCGTGCGCAGCGTGACGCCGTATGCCCTCGGCCTGGCCTTTGGCGCCTACGTCTTGGCCGCGTTCAGCGGCGTCTTTGGCGATGTGGGGTTGGAACTGCTCACGCCGTTCAAACACCTGGATGCGACCTACATCGTTCAGCACGGCGCCTATGACACGCCGCTGGTGCTGCTCAACGTAGCGGTCAGCCTGGTTGCGCTGGCAGCAAGCTATTGGCTGTACATCCGCCGCGACATTCCGGCGGTGTCCTGAGGAGGCGCCTGATGAACATCTTTCTGCGTGAGCTGAGAGCCAACCTCAAATCGCTCGTGATCTGGAGCGTCATTATCTCGCTGCTGATCGTGATCGCCGCGGCCAAATTCTCCGCCTTCGCCGGCGACCCATCGATGCTGGCCATGTTGGATTCCATGCCCCCCGCGATGCTGGACGCCTTGAACATGCGCGCTTTCAACCTGACCACCTTGAGCGGCTTCTATGGCCTCATGTTCATCTACTTTGGCTTGCTGGGCGCCATCGCAGCGGCCATGTGGGGCAGCGACATCATCTCCAAGGAAGAGCGCGACAAGACAGTTGAGTTCGCGCTGGTGCTGCCGGTATCCCGCAGCCGGGTCGTGACAGCCAAAGCGCTGGCCGCTCTGGTCAACTGCGTCGCCTTCGTGCTGATCACCTGGGCGGTGTCGCTTCTGGCAGTGCGCTCGTACAATCCCGACCAGGCCTTCTTCAACTTCCTGGCGCTGGAGATGCGGGCCATGTTCGCGATCGAGCTGATCTTCCTGGCCATTGGGCTGCTGCTAGGCTGCGCCATGAAGCAGTACAAACGCGCCAGCGCAACCGCCGTGGCCATCATCCTGGTAACCTACTTTCTGTCCATCATCTCCGGCATGCAGGAGAGACTGGATTTTCTCAAGTACTTCACGCCGTTCAGGTATTTCGACGCTGGCGAGCTGTTCCGCAGCGGCGGGATGGACACTACATTCCTGCTGCTCTCGGCGGTGATCATCGTGCTCAGCGTCGCTGCGGCGTATTGGACTTACAACAGGCGTGATCTATACATCTAAACTGGCGTCCTCTAGTAACCGGGAGTTTGTACCAGCTGGATCAAGCACGAAGCGCTCACGAAAACTCCTGGTTTCTACGTGTACTCGGTTTAGCGACACCGAAGTCCAACTCTGCCCCATCTTGCTTGCCGTTGGAGTTTCATGATGACTGGATTGATGGTTAATACCTTGGGCCAACGCGCCAAAGCCGCCAGCCGCTTGCTTGCCCGCGCCTCCACCGCGCAGAAAAACGCGGCCCTGCATGCTATCGCCGATGGCCTGGAGCACAGCCAGGCGCAGATCCTGGCGGCCAACGCGCTGGACCTGGCCGATGGCCAGGCGGCCGGCCTTTCGCCTGCCTTGTTGGATCGCATGATGCTGAACGACAAGCGACTGGCCAGCATCGCAGCCGACACGCGCTCAGTGGCGACCCTGCCCGACCCGGTGGGCCAGGAGTTCGACGGCCGCGTGCTGCCCAACGGGCTGCGCATCGCGCGCCGCCGCACTCCCCTGGGCGTGCTGGGCGTGATCTACGAGGCGCGGCCCAACGTGACCATCGACATCGCCGCACTGAGCCTCAAGACCGGCAATGCAGCCATCCTGCGCGGCGGCAAGGAAACCCTGCGCAGCAACCTGGCCATGATCGCTGTGATCCAGGCGGCGCTGGAGACCAGCGGCCTGCCAGCCGACGCCGTACTCTACATCGACCATACCGACCGGGCGTTGATCGTCGAACTGCTGCGCCTGGACGCCTACGTGGACATGATCATCCCGCGCGGCGGCGCGGCGCTGCACAAGCTGTGCCGCGAGCAGGCTACGGTGCCGGTGATGACCGGCGGGCTGGGCATCTGCCACCTGTTTGTGGACGCTACAGCCGACCAGGCCAAGGCTGTCGACATCATCCACAATGCCAAGACCCAACGGCCCAGCGTCTGCAACGCGCTGGACACGGTCTTGGTGCATCGTGATGTGGCGGCGGAGTTCGTGCCCCAGATGGCCAACCGGCTGGCCGGGGATGGCGTCGAGCTGCGCGCGGACCCGACGGCGCTGCTGATCCTGGAACGCGCGCTGGCTCGGTCGGCCCCGTCCGGGGTGCAAGCAAAGACCGGCCAGAGCGACACGTGGCGTGTGACGCCGGCCGGGCCAGACGACTTCGACCAGGAGTGGATGCGCCTGGTCCTGGGGATCAAGGTGGTCAGCGGGCTGGATGAGGCCCTGGAGCACATCGCCCAGCACAGCACCAGCCACTCGGACGGCATCCTGACCGAGAACTACACCCACGCCATGCGCTTCGTCGCCGAGGTCGATTCGGCGGCTGTTTTCGTCAACGCCAGCACCCGCTTCAACGACGGCGGCCAGCTCGGCCTGGGAGCGGAGGTGGCCGTCAGCACCCAGAAGCTGCACGCGCGCGGCCCCATGGGCCTGCAAGAACTGACGACCTACAAGTGGGTGGTGTTTGGGGATGGGCAGGTGAGGGAATAATCCGTAACATGTAACCCGTAACCCGGATAGGCGGACGCCCTTGCGCAATTCCGGGTTACGGGTTACTCGTTACGCATTAGATACCATGAAACCAACGATCAAACTTATGGCTGCGCTGGGCATGGGAAGCGCTGCAGTCGCACTGGCCTATGCCCGCTATGTGGAGCGCCTGTGGATCGACGTGCAGCGCCTGTGGCTGACGGTGGACTCGCCCGGCGTTCCGCCGGGGGGCCTGCGCATCCTGCACTTCTCTGACATGCACTTCACCGGCCAAGGAACCGTCGAGCGCCTCAAAATCGAACGTACAGTCAGGTTGTTGGCCGGGGAAGCTATTGACCTGATGTTGGTCACGGGCGACTTCATCCACGACGACGGCGGCATGGACGCAGCCCTGGCATTGATCGGTCGTCTGCCGCGGCCGCGGTTGGGGGCATTCGCCTGCCTGGGCAACCACGACTACGCCAGCTATAGCTGGCTGGGTCCGGCCCGCGTCGCCTGGCGCGAGGCCCAGCCAGGTCAGGAACTGCGCGCGGCCGCCGAACGCACCGTCGAAATGGTCAGGCGCATCATCACTAACGACCGGCTCTACCTGGGCGAGCACAACAACGATATGGCGACATTTCGCGGCCTGCTGGCCGCAGAGGGCATCCACCTGCTGGACAACAGCAGTTGCCGCGTGCAGGTGGATGGAACAGACCTGTGGCTGGTGGGCATCGACGACCTGATGGAAGGGCGTCCTGACGCGCCTGCGGCGCTGGCCGATATGCCTCACGACGGCGCGCTGCGCATCCTGTTGGCGCACAACCCAGACCTGATGTTGGACCCGGCCCTGCAACAGGTGGACCTGGCCCTGTGCGGCCATGTGCATGGCGGCCAGATCCGGCTGCCGCTGCTGGGTTCACCTCATACCCAGGGTACCCATCTCTCGCGGCGGCGCTCGTCAGGCTGGTTCCAGTACGGCCGAGCGGCCACCTACATCGGCCGCGGCCTGGGCGAGGGCATCCGGCTGCGCTTCAACTGCCGGCCCGAAGTGGCGCTGATCCACGTGCTGCCGGCCTGACCCCCTGTTCATGGATGCCCGCTACCACGTCGAGATCACCCGCCAGGCACTGGCCGGCCGTATGGATGAAATCGGCCTGCAAGTCATCGTGCGCGCCAACCTGAGACAGGATCGGCTGGCGACCCTGTTAGGCCATCCGGAGATCCACTTCGATGCCAGCGCATTCGCGGCCGGCGAAGCCTATATTGCTGAACAGCGACGGCTGGCCCTGTCCGCCCTGATCGACCGGGAGGACCGGCTGGCTGCGCTGATGGCCTTCGGCCGTCTGCTGCACGGACGCCAGGATTTCTACGCCCATTCCAACTGGGCGGCGCTGTGGGTCGAGGCGCACGGTGGGCTCGAGCGCTGCGGCCCGGAGCAGATTGAGCCGTGCCTGAATCCACTGGCTGTGAAGGGGCTAATTTCCGGCGCGGGCAGCGCGCTGCATTTCCTGGCCTGCCGCGTGCCGCTCTACGGCCGCTGGCATCGGCGACATCTGACGCCTGCGGACGATCACGAGATCATGAACCTGGACCATCCCGGCCGCGGCCCGCTGTTTCCTTTCGCCATGGCGGCGGCGGTCAAACACAGCCGCCTGGAGTTGGAGATACTGCTAAGTCAGTTGGTGCAAGCAGATGGCAATAGCGTTTTGCGGCATTTCTCGAGTCGGTCAAGCTAACGAGCAGCAGACAAGCCCAGCGGCAGCGCTCCCAGTGCGATCCCCCCATCCACCACCAGCACGCTGCCCGTGGTGAAGCTGGACGCGTCCGAGGCCAGGTAGAGCGCCGCGCCGGTCAGCTCATCCGGTTCGGCGATGCGGCCGGCCGGGGTTAGCTTCTCGATGCCGGCGCTGAGGCCGGGGTTGGTCCACAGCGCGGCCGAGAACTTGGTCCTGACGAAGCCCGGGGCAATCGCGTTGACCTGGATATTGGCCGGGGCCAGCTCGGCCGCCAGCGCTTTGGTCAACATGAGGACGGCGGCCTTGCTGACGCTGTAGACGCCCATCCACGGCCCGGGGTTGATGCCCGCGATACTGGCCATGTTGATGATCTTGCCGCCGCCCTGGGCCTGCATGGCCGGCGCCGCGGCCTTGATCATGAAGAAATAACCCTTGACGTTGACCTCGAAAATCTTGTCCCAATGGCTCGCTTCCGCGGTCAGCAGGGGGCCGAAGTGGGGATTGGCGGCCGCGTTGTTGACCAGGATGTCGACGCGGCCGAACTCGGTCAGCGCAGCCTGCACCACGGCTATGGCCGCGGTCTGGTCGCCAGCGTGCGCGGCCAGCGCGACCGCCCGGCCGCCGGCCGCCCGGATCCCCTCAGCCACGGGGCCGACGTTCTCGATCTTGCGGCTGGTCAGCACAACGGCTGCGCCGGCCTGCGCGTAGGCTTCAGCGATGGCCTGTCCAATGCCGCGCGACGCACCGGTTATGATGGCGACTTTGTTGGTCAGATCAAACATGACTCACGCGCTCCCCGTCTCCAGAATCTCCTGCAATCGATCGACCACATCCGGGTCCAGCGGCAGCGACATCAGCT
>JAAEKA010000396.1 GCA_014155705.1 Anaerolineae bacterium clx_CAG2
GGCGCGCGGCGCGCTGCTTCAGCGCGTCACCGAGCGCGGCGCGCGGCTGAGCCAGCAACTGGTCTTCCTGGAGCTAGAGCTGGCCGCCGCGCCCGACGAGAGCGCGTCCGCGTGGCTGACCGACCCGGCCCTGGCCCACTGGCGCCACTGGCTGGAGATGGTGCGCATCTTCAAGCCGCACCTGCTCAGCGAGCCTGAGGAGAAGTTGCTGACCGAAAAGGCCGTCACCGGCGCCGCGGCCTGGACCCGTTTCTTCGATGAGGTGCATGGCGCAGCGCGCTACGAGCTGGACGGCGAGCAGTTGACCCGCGACCAGGCGCTCAGCAAGCTCTACGAGCAGGATCGCGACCTGCGCCGCCGCGCGGCGGAGGCCATTACAGCCGGCCTCAAGGCCATGCAGCGCACCAACACCTACGTCTTCAACACGCTGGCGGCCGACAAGGCCTCCGACGACCGGCTGCGCAACTTCGGGACCTGGATCAGCAGCCGCAACCTGGGCAACCAGGTGGACGACCGCACCGTCGAGGCGCTGGTCGGGGCGGTGACCAGCCGCTACGACATTGTTGCGCGCTATTATGCACTCAAGCGCCGCCTGCTGGGGCTGGACGAGCTGTTCGACTACGACCGCTACGCCCCGCTGCCGGCCGCCGACCGCTTCTATTCGTGGCCGCAGGCGCAGCAGATCGTGCTCGATGCCTACGGCCGCTTCCACCCGCGCATGGCTGAGGTGGCCGGCCGGTTCTTCGAGGGGCGCTGGATCGATGCGCCGCCGCGGCCGGGCAAGATGGGCGGCGCCTTCAGCCATGGCGCCGTGCCTTCAGTCCATCCCTACATCCTGCTCAACTACGAGGCCAAGCCGAGGGATGTGATGACCTTGGCCCACGAGCTGGGCCACGGCGTCCACCAGACGCTGGCCGGCGTGCAGGGCGTCCTCATGGCCGACACGCCCCTGACCACGGCCGAGACCGCCTCGGTCTTCGGCGAGATGCTGGTCTTCCAGGATCTGATGGCCCGCGAGAGCGACCCGGCCATCCGGCTGGGCATGCTCACCGGCAAGATCGAGGACTCCTTCGCCACCGCCTTCCGCCAGATCAGCATGAACCGCTTCGAGCACGCCATGCACACTGCTCGCCGCGAGGAAGGAGAGCTGACCGGCGAACGCTTCGGAGAGCTGTGGCTGGCCACGCAGCGCCCCATGTTCGGCGACAGCGTCACCCTGACCGAGGACTATGGCCTGTGGTGGAGCTATGTGCCGCACTTCCTGAGCACGCCCGGCTACGTCTACGCCTATGCCTTCGGCGAGCTGCTGGTGCTGGCGCTCTACGCCCGCTATCAGCAGGAGGGCGCCGGCTTCCCCGAGCGCTACCTGGCCATGCTGACGGCCGGCGGCTCGCAGTGGCCGCACGAGATCGTCAAGCCGCTGGGCGTGGACCTGACCGACCCCGGCTTCTGGGGCAACGGCCTGGCCATCCTGGAAGGACTGGTGGGCGAGGCTGAGGCGCTGGCGGACAGTCTGGCGTGAAACTGGTGACAGATGCCATCCACGAATGAGGAAACGCGAATACACGAATGACGCCCGTCCTGGCGACGGCTACTTCCCTTTCACGAACAGTCTGCCATCCTCAGGCACAACCATTCGTGCATTCGCGACCCCATTCGTGGATGGCGCTGCGCCCTGACCGGGCAATGGCGTCACGGCCACGCAATGACAGGAGCCAACGCGCATGAACTCGAAATTTGCAGCGCTTCAGAACGACCCTGGTGCGGCGCCTGGCGTCGAACACGACGAAATCGCTGCCCTGCCCAGCAGCCCGGGGCAGGTGCTCGTCACCTGTGTGGACTATTGCCCGAGCCAGGTGGCCGAGCGCAAGATCGACGACCTGGACAGCTTTCTCGACCGGCACCGTCCTCCGTGGGTGATCGTGCGCTGGATCAATGTCGACGGCCTCTCGGACATGGGAGTCATGCGCGCACTCGCCACCAAGTATGAGCTCCACCCCCTCGCCATCGAGGATCTCCTGAACCTGAGCGATCGTCCGAAACTGGAGCCCTACGGGGGTGAAGACTCAGAATTGCGCGCCCGTTTGTTCATCGTCGCCCGCGCCCTTGAGCTGAAGGACGGGCGACTAGTCAGCCACCAGATCTCCCTGTTTCTGGGCCACAACACCGTGCTGACCTTCCGGGAGACAGCCAGCGACGTGTGGGGCCATGTCCAGCAGCGGCTGCGTATCAAGGGATCGCGCCTGCGCAGCCACGACGCCAGTTTTCTGGTCCACTCGCTGCTGGATGCGATTGTCGACCGCTGTTTCCCGATCCTGGAACACTACGGCAACCAGATGGCGCAAATCGAGAGCGCTCTGCTGGAAGGCGCGCAGCCTGAGGCCAGAGCGAGGATCAACGACATCAAACAGGACATGCTGCTACTGCGCTGGGTTATGTGGCCCATGCGGGAGATGGTGTCTCAGCTTCAGCGCGAGCCGCACGAGTGCGTTAGCGACGACACCCGCGTCTACTTGCGTGACTTGCACGACCACGTCGTGCAGATAATCGAGATCAATGAGATATTCCGCGAGCGCGCCAGCGACTTGTCAGACAGCTACCTGTCTGCCGTCTCCAATCACACCAACCAGATCATGAAGGTGCTGACGGTCATCGGGACCATCTTCATCCCGTTGACCTTCCTGGCGGGCGTGTACGGCATGAACTTTCGCCATTTTCCGGAGCTAAGCCAGACCTGGGCTTATCCGGCCTTTTGGGTCATTTGCGTCCTGGTCGGAGTGACGATGTTGGCGCTGTTCCGGCGCAAGGGGTGGCTGTGACGAGCCGCTAGAACTCCGGCAAGATCACCCTGATTACCGGCGCCGCCGCCGGCATTGGCAAGGCTGCCGCGCGAGCCATTGCGGCGCTGTGCGGATTGACGCCGCCGACCTGACAAGACGACAGAGAGAAGGTGCAAGGTTGGGTATCCTGGAAGGGCGGGTGGCCGAGGCGGAGGCGCTGACTGATACCCTGGCAAGAGGGCGTGCGAACTCCTCGAACCACCGTTGACGCACTGCCAGCAATCAATAAGGAGAATCACTTTGACCACAGATCAACTGATCCTGGCCGATGCGCCGGCCATTCCCGGCCTGGCCTTTCGCCGCTTCCGCGGCCCCAACGACTATCCCGCCATGGCCGCTGCGGTGCTGGCCAGCGCCGACGCGGACAAGGTCGAGCGCGCCGACACCGTCGAAGACATCGCCGCCGCCTATGCACACCTGAGCAACTGCGACCCCTATCAGGACATGATCTTCGCCGAGATGGAGGGCCAGGTCATCGGCTACGCGCGCGCCTTCTGGTGGGAGGAGACCAACGGCCCACGCCTTTATGGCTTCGTGGGCTTCCTGGTCCCGGCCTGGCGGCGCCAAGGCATCGGCCGCGCCATGCTGCGCTGGCTGGAGCAGCGCCTGCGCCAAATCGCCGCCGGACATCCGGCCGACCGGCCGCTGCTGTTCCAGGGTTTCGCCGAGCAGCAAGAGGTGGGCCTGGCCGCGCTGCTGGCGTCAGAGGGCTACCAGCCGGTGCGCTACTTTTACCGGATGGTGCGCCCCACGCTGGACCATATCCCCGACTTCCCGCTGCCGGCAGGCATCGAAGTGCGCCCCGTGCTGCCGGAGCACTACCGCGCCATCTGGGACGCCGACGTCGAGGCCTTCCAGGACCACTGGGGCTACGCGCCGCCCACAGAGGAAGACTACCAGGCCTGGTTGAGCAACAAGACCTTCTTCCAGCCACACCTGTGGCAGGTAGCCTGGGACGTGGCCGCCGGCCAGATCGCCGGGCAGGTGCGCACCTTCATCGACCATGCGCAAAACGAAAAGTACCAGCGCCAGCGAGGCTGGACCGAGTTCATCAGCGTGCGCAGGCCCTGGCGTCGCCGCGGCCTGGCCCGAGCGCTGATCGTGCGCAGCCTGCGCGTGCAGAAGGAGCAGGGCATGGCCGAGTCGGCCCTGGGAGCGGACAGCGAGAACCTGAGCGGCGCCACCCGCGTCTACGAGGACTGCGGCTTTCGCGTGACGCAGCGCAACACAGCCTTCCGCAAGCCGCTCTAGGGCAGATATCCCCTATCACTCCCCCCCAGGGTGTCGCTGGCTGAACAAAGCCGTCCGGGCTACGCTGTTTTGAGATATTCGCGCACCAACAGTGCAGCCGTCGCGCCGTCGCCCGTGGCGGAAGCTACCTGCTTGGTGCTGCCAGCGCGCACATCACCCGCAGCAAAGACACCAGGAAGACTGGTCTCCAGGATCCCCGGCTCGCGGCTTTCGAAGCCCCTTGGCCGCTCGCCGTCATGCACCAGGTCGTGGCCGGTGACGACAAAGCCCCAGGGGTCGAGGCGCAGTTGGCCTGGCTTGAGGAAGCCCGTGTTGGGGGTCAACCCGATGAACACGAAGACGCCAGCCGGGTTGATGACCTCAGTGCTGCCGCTGCGCCCGTCGCGGACAGTGACAGCCTTGAGCTTGCCGCCCGCGCCGTCGAAGCGCTCTACCTCGACGCCGAAACGCACGGTGATTTCAGGGCGGCGCAGCACCTGCTCCTGGATCACCTGGCTGGCCTTGAGTTGGTCGCCGCGCACCAGCAGCGTGACGTGCTGCGCCATGTTGGCCAGGAAGAGACTCTCTTCGGCTGCGCTGTTGCCGCCGCCCACCACGGCCACCGGCAATCCCTTGTAGAACGGCCCGTCGCACGTGGCGCAGAAGTGGATGCCTGCGCCGATGAAATCGTTCTCGCCTGGCGCGCCCAGGCGGCGATAGCGGCTGCCCGTGGCCAGCAGCAGGGCGTGGGCGCTGTATTCGCTGCCATCAGACGTGCCCACGCAGTGATAGTTGTCGTGGCTGCGCACGCCCAATACATCCTGCGCCTGCAGCATCTCCACGCCAAAGCGGGCGGCCTGCTGGCGCAACTGGTCGGCGAAGTGTGCGCCCTCGACGCCGGTCGCAAAACCGGGCACGTTGTCCAGTCGCTCGGTGGCGGCGGCCTGGCCGCCCAGGGCCGCGCGCTCGATGATCAGGGTGTCGATCCCCTCACGCGCTGCATAGAGCGCTGCCGTCAGGCCGGCCGGCCCACCGCCAACCACGATCAGATCGTAGTGGCTGCGCTCGGCCGTCATCTTCAGGCCCAGCTTGCTCGCTAACTCGGCGTTGGAAGGCTCCACCAGCAACGAACCGTCGGCGAATTCGACGGTGGGAATGATGCGCTTGCCGTCGTTCTTGGCCAGCACATAGGCCTCACCGGCCTTGTCCTCCTCGATATCCACCCAGCGATAGGGGATCTGATGCTCGCCCAGGAACTGCTTGCTGCGACGACAATCAGGGCACCAATAGGCGCCATAGACGGTGATATCGGGTTGCATCATTTCACCACCTGAACACCGCGCCAGAAGGCCACATAGCCGGCGCTCTGTTTGGCTGGGTCCTTTGGTGCGGGATAATACCAGGCGGCATCGGGGTTAGTTTTTTCGTCCACCACGATACTATGATAGCTGGCCACGCCTTTCCAGGGGCACGTGGTATGCGTACCGCTGTCTTTGAAGTACTCGCTGCGTATCGCGTCGAGCGGGAAATAATGGTTGCCCTCCACCATGATGGTCTGATCACTTTCGGCCAAAACAGCCCCGTTCCAAATCGCTTTCATCGTTGATCTCCTTGGTTCAACTTGCCTGCTGATTGCTGGCGCAAACCCTGCCATGCGTTGTCTTTCATTCGCCGTGGCATTCCCCAGCCCCCCAACAGACGCCAACACCAGCCTGGCTCTTACCCCAAGGTCAGGCTGGCAAGGCGTCGGCCTGCAGACTGGCCAACAACAGCTCGAATTCCTCGCGGCAATCGCCGCAGCGGTCCAGGTGATCCTGTACCAGCGGCAGCGCGTCGGCTGCACTCTTGCCGGCCAGGTGCAGCTCCGCGAAACGGTCCAGTTGCTCGAAGCA
>JAAEKA010000397.1 GCA_014155705.1 Anaerolineae bacterium clx_CAG2
TACAACTCCACCGGTTCCCAGTCCACCCGGCAGCGTTCGGCGGTCATGATGGCCAGCACTTGCTGGACGGCCTCCTCCAGTTGACTGTCGCGGTTGACCACCACGTAGTCGAACTCGGCCAGGCGGCGCAGCTCCTCGCGCGCGGTGGCGATGCGCATGGCCAGCATGCCGGGATCCTCGGTTTTGCGGCCGCGCAGCCGGATCACCATCTCTTCCTCCGACGCAGCAAGCAGGAAGATGGCCACGGCCTGCGGCACCAGGCTGCGGATGGTGGCCGCGCCCTGAACATCGACGCGCAACACCACATCCAGCCCGCTGGCCAGCCCCTTGCGCACCTCGAACTTGGGGATGCCCTTGTAGTCGCCGTAGACCACAGCGTGCTCCAGCAGCTCTTTCTGCTCGATCATTTCGGCGAAGCGCTCGATGCTGACGAAATGGTAGTCCTGGCCGTCGATCTCACCCGGCCGCTGCGCGCGTGTGGCGGCCGTCACCACCTGGTAAAAGGGCACGTTTAGCTCGCGCATCTGGGCCATGACGGCATCTTTGCCCACGCCCGAAGGGCCGGATAGGATCACCAATAGCGGCCGCGGGGCATGGAGGGTCTGGTAAGGGTCGGTCGTGACATCGGTTTCGGGCATGAGGGTTCTTTCTGTGAGTAGCTTTCTTGGCGCAAGCGGCACGGGTTGGTATAATCTGGTTGATTGGTTGATTGACCAACGGACTCATCTGCCAACGAGCTAACGTACTATACCAGTGTACTCTATTCCCTGCCTAACCCCAAAAGGACGAGACTGTGCCGATTTATGAGTATCGTTGCGCTGGCTGTCGCCGGCGCGTGAACATTTGGTGGAAGA
>JAAEKA010000398.1 GCA_014155705.1 Anaerolineae bacterium clx_CAG2
TCGCTTTCCCGGCTAATCCACGTGATCGAAGACATGGGAATACGCCGGCTCAAATCATCCAGGAGTTCTCCAAATTGATCACTGCGTTTCTGCTCCTCGGCGCGCCGGCCGATCACCCCTCTATTTCTACCCCGTGAACGAGGTTATTCCGAATCTTCCGCAACCTTTCGAACTCATATCTATCTTGCTCACCAAGAATTTCAAGGCGCGCTAGTACGCGGCCAGATGGCATCACTCCTGGGCGATCGGTAACGCCGTTAGTTTGTGCGATATCTCTAATAGCACGCTCAATGGCTATCCAATTACTCATGAAGAAACCAAGAGCTTGATGCTGCTCGGTTGAACGCTGCGCCTCATTCGGTGTCTGGTAGCTTTTCTGGCGTTCACGTTCATCACGAATCTCTGAATATGCTTCGTAACGGGTCGGATCAGCGATAAGGATTTGGTCAATAATCTGTTCTGCTAGTGGTCGGGCCTCGATATCAGGACTTAAGTAACCCAAGTACTTCTCCAAAGCCTCTGGTGTATCAATATTCAACCGTTTAAGTAAATCGAATAGGATGTCGACTCTGCCAATTCCCACAGATGATGGAGCAGTAGCTAAGATTCGCTTTGCACTGTCGAAAAGATAAGCTGCCAGATCATAATGGTTTGAAAATGTTGCTCCTTGTTGAGCGACTCTAGACTCTCCAGCTTGCTGAAGTCTTTCAAGAGCGATCTCACCCACAAGAACAAGACCCTTTCTCGATCAGCACTTTTTTTGACCCGCTTGAGCACTTTGTCCAGCTCCGTCTGGGTCAGGTAGGCTTCGAAGACGCTGTGCTGCACCCGGTCGCCCACCGACTCCATGATCTTGGCGA
>JAAEKA010000399.1 GCA_014155705.1 Anaerolineae bacterium clx_CAG2
GCCAAGAGTGCCTGCACAAGACCAGGCGTTCCTGCGTGAGCACTGTAACGGCCCCATAGGCTCCAGCGGCTGCAAAAAGGCGCTGAACGAGTGGCTCAGAGGCTGGGACGAAGCCAACCTCTCATGTGAGTTTTGCGCTTCTCCAGATATGTCAGATGCGTTGCCAGGTCAGGAGACTGAGGTCGTGTTGTCACCAAGTGCGCTACTTCAGCGATGACGGCATCGGGGCCATTCTGTTTGAGTTCACGCAACTGGGTTTGCAGCCATTCCTGGGCAGCGCTACTGCCCTCACCCAAACAGGCTTGTCCTACTGCTGCAATATGCTCTCCGGCGTGCGGAAAGTCCAAGATGCGCACGGCATCAGACCGGTGGTGATGGGCAAACTTCTGCAGCCATTCTGCCCCATCGGTGACGAAAGCAACCTCGCTCGCCGTCTCTACCCCACGGCGTTGTGTCTCCACCAAGGCCAAACGCTGGAATGTCTCCGCATCGGTCAGGCGAGAAAAGTAACTATGCTTGGCCGTGCGGATCACCTTCTCCCCCTTAACTTCCTGCGGCGGCTGCACTTCCCCGATCACCAAGGTCTTGACTTCAGCCCATTCGCCGCCCAACAATGGCACCATCGCACCGTCAGCACTCATGAACAACTGAGCAGGCCCAGCCGGTGGCTCAGGCATTTCCCGCTGGATCCGTGCTGCTTCTTCATTCTGATAGGCCACATAGGCAGCACCCGCAGCTTCTGTGATCCGCTCCACCGTCGGGCGTGATACATCGGTATACCGGAAACGCTGCACCGCTTGCACGGCTTTGCCGAAAGGCATCCATGTTCCAAGATGTATCAAGTCTTCCTGCAAGCTGGGGGTCAAACTCCCTGGTAGCAACTCCAGTTCGTCATCCAGGGGGAAAAACGCCTGCTCCGCACTGCGAGCAGACGCCATAACTGCGTTCGAACTCGAGCGTTTGGTTGTGTTGCGTCACCAGATGCCGCACAGCCTTCGTCCGTTCCGCCAATTCCCCACCACATTCAGCGCACACCGGACGCTCTACCTCCTGAGCCGCCTTGATGTCCGCCGCACTGCTCGCCAATGCCGCATCCTGCAACATGCGTGCCCGCATTCTTCCCAAACGCTCGTCCAGCGCGCTTTCGATCTCACGCAGGCTTGCCCTCGGATGCTGTAGCCGCCACTCTTTCATTCCGCTCATCACTTCTTCCGCCACGCGCACCTTCTTGTAGTTGTTTTGCTGCAAGGCGCGAATGTCAGAGATCTCCACGATGCTGCCCTCGCGGATGATGCCCACCCGGGTGCAGAGGCGCTGCACTTCGCCCAAAAT
>JAAEKA010000004.1 GCA_014155705.1 Anaerolineae bacterium clx_CAG2
GCAGGCCTCGGCCATGACGTGGTCCAGGATGGCCTCCAGCGGCTGGCCAGAGTTGAGCACCGTCAGCATCCTGCGCAGACTGTCGGCCACTTGCTGGCGTCTTGTGATCTCACGGGTTTGTTCTTTCATTGCAAACTCCAGTAAGATCATATAGTATTTTATAAAATTTGACAACTTCTGCCAGTGGTTGTATTCTGTTGCACAATCGATGATTACCGGGCATCAGACTTCGTCCTGATCTGACCAGAAACACCCCCACTCCCAACCTGCCATGGCCGACCGACTGCTGACCACCCGTGAACTACAAGATCTGTTGCAACTGGACCGCGTGACCATCTATCGCATGGTCAAGGAGGGCGAGATCCCGGCCTTGCGCGTAGGCGGCCAGTGGCGCTTCTCGGCCGACGCCATTGACCGCTGGCTGGCCAGGCAGCAGGGCGAGCCGGCGCCCAAGCCGAACAACCGCGAGCCCGCCCCCGACCTGGAGAACCTGGAACTGGACGACCTGATCGACATTGCAACCCTGCAGGGCATTCAGAACCAGTTCGCGCAGTTGGTGGGCGTGGCTGCCTTCATCACCGACCTGGAGGGCCAGCCCTTCGCGGCCTGCAGCCGCTGCAGCCGCTTCTGCCAGATCATCCACAGCGAGCCGGCCGGCATGGCGGCCTGTCAGGAATCGTGGCGCTCCATCGCGTTGCTCGACCAGGAGGACGCCGCGATTCACGTCTGTCATGCAGGCATCCAATACGCCAGCGCGCCGGTCAGCGTCAACCACCTGCGCTTCGGTCTGGTCACGGCCGGCCAATTCTTCACGGAATCCCCTGACCCGGAGATCTTCCGCCAGCGTGCGCTGGCCACCGGCGAGCGCCTGGGCGTCTCTGGACCGGCGCTGGCCGAGGCCATGGACAGCCTGACTATCCTGTCGCACGGCCAGGCCATGCAGATCACTAACCTCTTGCAGACCATCGCCAACGCCATCTCCAGTATCGGCTATCAGAGTTATCAGGCCCGGCAGACGCTGGCCCGGATTGCCGAGCTGACGGCGCGGGCGAGTGAACAGTAGGCAGTAAGCAGCAGACAGCAGGCAGTCAGGCGACGCCGCTGCCCGCTGCTCACTTTCCCGGAGACATCCATGCCCCAAAAGTACCTCTTGCTTTTTATCTTCTTGGTTGCTCTGCTTGCGCTGGCCGCGTGCGGGGCGACGCCCAAGACCCAGGGCGCGACCGAAAGCGCTGATCCTTGGTCCTACGTGCCCAAGCACCCGATCCCCACCGACCACAGCAGCATCGTCCAGGGCCCCTTCGAAACAGGCCAGGATGTGACCCGCGCCTGCCTGGAGTGCCACGCAGATTCGGCCGAGGATTTCATGCACACTACCCACTGGACCTGGGAGAGCGAACCGTTCGACGTGGCCTGGCGCGACGAGCCTGTGACCGTGGGCAAGGCCAACCAGATCAACAACTTCTGCATCAGCGCCCAGGGCAACGAGCGGCTGTGCATGACCTGCCACGCCGGCTATGGCTGGTCGGACGACAGCTTCGACTTCACCTAGCCGGCCAACGTGGACTGCCTGGCCTGCCACGCCGATGCGGCCATCTACAACAAGG
>JAAEKA010000040.1 GCA_014155705.1 Anaerolineae bacterium clx_CAG2
GTCAGCACCGTGGTGTTGCCGAAGATTACCTGCGACGACAGATAGGTGAACAGCCCGCCGGCGTGGAACAGTGGGAAGACGTTGACGTACACGTCGTCGTGTGTCAGGTCATGGATCACCGTGTTGAGCACGTTCCAGCAGATCATGCGGTGGCTGATCATCGCGCCTTTGGGCAGGCCGGTGGTGCCGCCGGTAAAGAGGAGGCAGGCGATGTCTTCTTCGGTGAGGGAAGGGCAGGTAACTGGTAGATTGGTAGATTGGTCGAGAGCAGACTGGTAGGGCTGGCTGAAGGGGAGGCCGGGGCCTTCCAGATGCAGAAAATGGTCAATGTTCAATTGCCAATTGTCAACACTTGCGCCTGCGCGCAGTGCAGGTATTGACAATGAGCCCGGACGCGTCCTGTCTTCATTGACCATTGAACGTTGAGCATTGGCCATTGACAATTCGATCTGGGCTACAGCGTCTTTGAAATCATCTGAGAATAGCAATGCCTTGGGCGTGGTCAGTTCCAGCAGTCCGAGCAGCTCACGCCAGTGCAG
>JAAEKA010000400.1 GCA_014155705.1 Anaerolineae bacterium clx_CAG2
CAACAAAGATGCTTACGAGTCGTATGGCCGTTCCCATGGCCAGAACGCTCCTGTGAGTGAGAGTGCTGCGTTTGCGTACACAACGACGTTAAACTACTTGCTCTCTGGCGCCAATCCCAACAAGAAGATACATCTCGGCGACACCACTGTGGTTTATTGGGCCGAAAGTGACAACCGTGCCTTCGAGCCTGTCTTCGCCGGCATCATTGATCCAGCATATATGGACCAGGAGGAGATCGACCAGACTGGGCGAAAGAGAGCGGAAAGTGCGCTGCGATCGACGGCGGAGAAAGTGAAGCGCGCCCAAGTGCTCGACCTTGACGCCATGATGGCCGAATTGGGTAGCGAGAATCCACAGTTCTACATTTTGGGGCTGGCTCCCAATGCAGCGCGTGTGTCGGTACGCTTCTTCATAGCGGATCCGTTCGAGAAGATCATCGATCACATCATGGCTCATTACCGGGACCTGGCAATCGTCAAGGAGTACGACGACCAGCCGGACTACCTTGCCGTGAGTCGTATTCTCTATGAGACTGTATCCAGGAAGTCCAGAGACAACAAGGACGCTGCCCCGCTGCTGGCCGGCTCGGTCTTGCGTGCCATACTGACCAATGCGCCCTACCCGGCCGCTTTGTACTACGCCATCATCAACCGCATCCGCGCTGATATGGATGACTCATCACAGCGCATTTCCAAGATCAATTACGCACGCGCTGCGGTTATCAAGGCGTTCTTGCTCCGCAAATATTGCCACCAACCCGAACATGCAATCCAGGAGGTACTGATTATGGCTCTCAACGAGCAATCTACCAATCCAGCCTATGTATTGGGCCGTCTGTTCGCCG
>JAAEKA010000401.1 GCA_014155705.1 Anaerolineae bacterium clx_CAG2
GCAGTCTTGAAGAAGCGAAAGTTCTCCTTTCGCCTATGCTCAACAGCTAACCTTTCGCTCAACACGGACGCCCTTCATGCCACTTCGCGGCATTCCGGGCACCGGTTAGCTCCACTTTGGGCACCCCCGAGCTCCTGGCTGACCAGCTTCACGCCCACCGGCGCACCCTGGCGTGCAAGGCGCGTGGGGTAGATGCAGATGTAGCTCACGACACGGCTCCTCTCGCGACCGTCCCCCGCTCGTCCGGCGCGCTGATGTGCACAGGCGCACCGCAGCCTACGGTTGAAACCGCAGGCTGATATGCTTCGCAAAAGCATGCTGAAGCAAGCTGGTACGCGCACACCTGAGCTTGCTTTAGCATGCTTCGGCTGTGTCAGGCGCTGAACACCTGCCCGGTCTACGGGTTCATTCGGCGCCGATGCCGCGACGCAATTAGGGGAAGAGCTTCTCCCGCGCCCAGGGCGTGTCCGATTGCGCGCTGATACGGCGGTTGATTGGGGGTGTGCGTCGACCAAGACGACGGCCCGGCTAGTAGCCGGACCGTCGTGCGAGTAAGAAGAAACCGGACTTCTCGGAAGAAGTCCGGTTTCTTGTGTCAGGTGTTAGTCGGCC
>JAAEKA010000402.1 GCA_014155705.1 Anaerolineae bacterium clx_CAG2
GGCTTCACCCGCCCTCACGCGGGCCACCTGCTGGTGCTGGCTTTGCAGCTGGCCAAGCTGGACTGGGACGACCCGCGCGTCTGGGAAGAGCAGCTCACCGGCGTGGACTTCGCCTACTTCCGCGAGATCATCGCGCGCATCCGCACCTTGCTGAAGGAAGGCAAAGGCATGCAGGAGATCATCTCGACCTACCTGGCGCAGATCGTCGAGGAGACCATTTGATGCTATCCCTGAACGACCGGCAGCAGGCCATACTGGCCTTCATCCAAGAGCACATCGCCAGCAAAGGCTATGCGCCCAGCGTGCGAGACATCCATGCCCTGGGCCTGGGCGCCTTGCATACGCTGACCAGGGATCTCGTCCGCCTGGCTGAAGCGGGCGCCATCCAGCGCGATCGCGGCGTGGCGCGCGGCATCCGCCTGCCGGAGGCTGCGAACCAGATGACAGGGCAGCTGCGCGCCCTGGTCGCGGCCTGGGAGACCCTACGTCCTGACATGGACATCGCCCGCAGCCAGGCCGCCGCGAACATGGACCGGCAGGTAGGGCTGGCCCGGGAGCTGCTCCATGAGCGACGCGATCACGCCTACGGGTAAGGAGCGGCTGTTCATCCTGGACAACGTCAGCTCGGAGGAGCTGATGGCCATGGAACTGCCCTCCTGTCCCTTCTGCGGCGCAGCGCTGAAGCCCACGGCCATACGGGCCGGGCTGAACGCCTTTGTCGCCAGCGTGACCTGCACCACCTGCCTGTGTGCCTTCCGCGCGCGCGACACCTTCTCCTTTGCGGAGCGCTGAGAGCCGCCACCGAAGGAGCTTCCTATGACGCCCAAGGTCCCCGACACCCTG
>JAAEKA010000403.1 GCA_014155705.1 Anaerolineae bacterium clx_CAG2
GGCCCGGCACATGGGGCTCGGTGACCCAGCCGCCGACTTTCGATTTGGCGCTGGGCAAGGGCCGGCCTTACGCCCTGACGCTGGAGGGCGGCGCCGGCGATGTGGTAATGGATCTGGGCGGCCTCTCCATTGTCCGCTTGACAACCAAATTTGGCGCAGGCAAACTGGAGTTGGATTTTTCCGCCCCCAACCCCCACCCCATGGAACAGTTGACCGTATCCACCGGCGCGGCTGGCATCTTCTTGAAGAATCTGGCCAACGCCAACTGCGCCCAGATCAGCGTCGAGGGCGGCGCAGCTTCCTACGACCTGGACTTCGGCGGCGCGCTGCGGCGTGACGCTTTTGTGCGCGTCAACGCGGCGATGTCGGGCGTGACCGTGCGCGTGCCCGCGACCACGGCGGTCAAAGTGGCCGGCGACAGCGTTATCGGCGGTTTGGACGTGGGCGACGACTTCATGAAGCAAGAAGGCGCATTCTGGAACATGGCAGCCCTCAACGGCGGCCACCCGCTGTTGACCATCTCGACCAGCATCGTCATGGGCGGCGTTCAGGTCGTTTTGGTCTGAGCTGAGCCTTTTCGTAGTGACGACTTCAGTCGCTCTCTGGTTGGTGATGAGGTGACACCATGGGCAAAGTATCCTCCTGGATGAACACGCTGGCCATCGTCTCAGGCGCCGTCACCGGCCTGGGCGCGGCTTACTGGTGTGCCGGGCGGCCGTGGCACCGCCGTTGGGGCGCCGATGCGGATGAGGCGACGGTGTTTTGGCCCGGCGACGACCTCCTCCCGCGGCCCCTGGTGAGCGCGACCCACGCGATCACCATCCAGGCGCCGCCCGACAGGGTCTGGCCCTGGCTGGTGC
>JAAEKA010000404.1 GCA_014155705.1 Anaerolineae bacterium clx_CAG2
TGATTCAGACAAAGGATCTGAATCACGGATTAGACGGATTACAGGATGACACGGATGGGAACGTCCGCGGCGATGCGCTCTCCGGCTCCGTGAAATCCAATAATCCGTGGCAATCCGTGATGCAGACACTCCCCCCTGGCTACAAGCAGACCGAGGTGGGGATAGTTCCTGAGGATTGGGAGATCAAGTGCCTCGGCGAAATCGGTGAAGCGCTGATCGGATTGACCTACAGTCCTGCCGATGTCAGCCACGATGGCCTGCTCGTGCTTCGCTCCTCGAACATTGTTGATGGGCGGTTGAGCTTTGGGGATAACGTCTTTGTTCGGACGCAAGTGCCAGAAAAGATCATAGTTCGAGAAGGTGACATTCTAGTCTGCGTTCGGAATGGCAGCAGAGCACTGATTGGCACGGATTATTGGATTTCACGGAGCCGGAGAGCGCATCGCCGCGCACGTCCCCATCTGTGTCATCCTGTAATCCGTCTAATCCGTGATTCAGTTCCTTTGTCTGAATCACGGATTGCCACGGATTATTGGATTTCACGGAGCGGGAGAGCGCGTCGGGCGCACGTTCCCATCTGTGTCATCCTGCAATCCGTCTA
>JAAEKA010000405.1 GCA_014155705.1 Anaerolineae bacterium clx_CAG2
CCTTTGATAGGGTAGCGCGTCTTGATGACGAGTACCTTCGCAAGTCGACAGAGCTAGTTCTTGCAGATACCCTTAGAATTCACACCTATCCAGTCCTTCTACTTCGCGATGATGCTCTCTTTTTCTATCGACGAACCTTGCCCGGTACTTACGAGTACCACTCGCTCTTGCTTGACAAGGCTCACTTTGAACAGACCAAGAAGAAGTTCAACGAAACGCTCTTTCAGGTTGGCAGCAAGCAAGAGCTATTCTGGACCGATGTATTGCCCGCGAAAAATGCTGCAAACGGCATTACTGCGAATATTCCCGACGAAGGACCTTACGAGTTCATTGGAAGACGCAAGCAGATTACTCAGATATATGATGAGATAATCAGTATCGTCAACGAGAATGGAATAGTCTACGGGCCAGGGGGCATCGGCAAGACGGCTCTAATAATCGAGGTGACCAAAACACTGTACCGAGAAAAGGATCCAGCCAATGTTCTATATGACAACATTATCTGGGTCTCGGCAAAGAGCAACTTCTACGATTATGTTTTTGGAACAATCGAGGAACGTGAACCTCAGGTTCGCTCTCTCGACAACATACTCTTTGCTGTATTGCGTTTTT
>JAAEKA010000406.1 GCA_014155705.1 Anaerolineae bacterium clx_CAG2
TGACCATGCTGAAAAGCTCAGCCGGCAGGCGGCGCCGATTCCAAGGCTCTGCAAATAAGCCCAGTCCGATTAGGCCCAAGATCCCTAGCCCCACGAGATTATCGCTCAAGGTGCCAGGGACTTGCGCCAGGTTGCGCGCCATCAAACGCGCAGTTCCAGGGAGGTCGCCGCGCAGGCTGGCCAGCAAATCGCCGCCAGTACATTCCGGCGACAACCACAGGATCTCTTCTCCGCTGCTGTCGAGTTGCGAACCCAGGTCGTTGCCTAAAGCGCTGCCTTGTTCGATAATTCCTTGGCCCAGTACTGCGGTGATTGTAGTTTTGCCGCTGAGCAGCACATGTCCGCTGTTGAGATAGAGATAGAGCCAATAAGGGGCCGCGGCCAGCAGGAAGGCCAGAGCGAAGGCTGCCAGGCTGCGCCCTGGCAGGCGGGCAGGCGTCCGGTCGGGGCTATTCGCGCTTCGGCAAGGTCCGAAGCGTTGGCACAGCGCCAGCAGCGGGGCCGTCAGCATGAACAAGGCCCACCAGCCCAGCCCCTCTGGCCGCACCAGAAAGCTGGCGCCATAGGCCAGGCCG
>JAAEKA010000407.1 GCA_014155705.1 Anaerolineae bacterium clx_CAG2
TCACCCAATCACGCACTGGACTGAGAAAGTGATTGCATTGGCTCAAGATGTACGCTACAAAGACTACGGCCAGCTGTCCGTAACTCAACCCTTGCCGGTTGCCGTGCGGTGTGCCCAGCACATTATCCACAATCTGGTCAATGTGCATGTCCAGCAACCACCGCATAAGCAACGGAATGTCGTCAATTCGCTCCGAGTTAATCCGTGCGGTCGTCATGGTTACCTCCAGTGTTTGGTTTACTGAAGGCTATACACCAACAACCGCTATTGCGTCAACTTACACTTGAAATGAGCGAAACTACCGGCATGTTCTTTCTATGTTCGCCTAACATCAGGCGTGCCCAGATAGCTTGCCTCATGACGACCAAACTCATAATGCCATTGGAATATCAGTTTAGATATCGACCGGGGTGTCGCTGCATTTGCAGCGGTTCTAAGCACATGAACGAAGAAGGTCCTCCCGATTGCCTACAATCGGGAGGACACTTCCGGAGGCTGCGTCAAGTAGCCTCGTCAATTTGGCCCTAGCTTCATGGTGCCGGCGAGCGTGCCTGGCATGGTGACCTGACTGTTCGG
>JAAEKA010000408.1 GCA_014155705.1 Anaerolineae bacterium clx_CAG2
TGGGTTTGAGCGAATAGCGGATCAATAGGAGGGAGTGGCTGAAAATGCAGCTAAGTAGCCACGCAGCATTGCCCCGCTGTTGGGAGTGCCCTTCAGACTGCGATACGCCCAGATTGTTGCCGTAAGTGGCGCTACCTCACCAGTATAGACCGATTCGGCTATTGTTGCTATGACCAAGATCATAAACCAACGGGAATTTTCCACAAAAAAAGCTGCCGCGAGGCGCGCAAGCCACGGGCAGCCAGTCTGTCCCGCCGGAAATGTCATTGCTCAAAAGAAATGACATTTCCGGGGCGATCAGTCTGAGAATAGGGTTCTATAGCGTTACGTTGCGTTGGTGCTCTTGTCGTTCTGGACCGCGGCCTCGGGCTTGGACTCTTCATCTTCGCGCACAGCCTTGCGGAACTCGCGGATACCCTTGCCCAACGAGCTGCCCACCTCGGTCAGGCGGCTGGCGCCGAAGATCAGGAGAATGATCACCAGCACAATCAGGAACTCAGGTACGCCGATACCAGGACCAAACATGGTGTAGCCTCCAGGTGTTTTCTGACGTTGACACCATCATACCCTGACGAGATGAGACTGTCAAGTAGGACCCAGCAAAAACGGCCGGCTCCCTGCTGGGAGGAACCGGCCGTTTGCTCAGCTAACGAACGCGGAACCGATCCGCTTGGCCGCTAGAAGCGCTGGAAGGGTAGACCAAAGCCAGCTGCGGCAACCGCCAGATCTTCCCAAACACTACCAAAATGCGTCACGAATCTTCGCTCGAAGTGGGAACCCTTGAAGACCTCATCAGGAACTAGGGCTGCATATAGGGGTTTGTCTGCGTGGAACTTTTCTTTGATAAAGGGATCTGTGATCAAAACCCT
>JAAEKA010000409.1 GCA_014155705.1 Anaerolineae bacterium clx_CAG2
GCGTCGACAAGCTCACCGGGCAGCATACACTGCCGCGGCAAGAGCCATCGCTCGACGTTGTCCTGAACATCGACGATAACACCATGAGCCTGTTGGCAACAGGGGTACCTGTCCAAGATAAGCAACACGACACTATCCTCCCTGTCTGTTTCATCATTTGGTTGCTGACTGATTACTCGCTTCGTTTAGAACAAAAGGCCTTTGGTGGCCCATTGCGCTATCCTTTGGACGCACAACAAGAACCGGTGCGCCTATCTGCACGATATATGCTCTGAACGGCCCGGATGCTTGTTGTCTGTGTGCCAAACGTTGCATTAAACGCCTCTTATCGCTGTCTGCATCCTCCACCTGGCCGCGATGGATTGCAATATACTGCCCAGAATAACGCCTGTCCCATTCTTGCCGGCCACGTTGGTAAGCCTGTTCGCCCTCTTCCGCCACGCGGACAGCATCATACACGCGGCGACAGATATTTTCATCAGCCCGCTCAAACAGCCGGCTGATCGTCTCGGACACAAAGGGAGGATTGGCTCTGACGGCTCTAAGCAAATCGAGCTCTTCGACGTCGCCG